>CAZSVT010000215.1:0-4338 GCA_964610365.1 uncultured Isosphaeraceae bacterium | reverse complement strand
CCTGGAGGCCGGAACGACGGCGCGGCGCACCGTGCGACTCGACGAATCACCCGGCGGCACGGTGGTGGTGAGCGTGAGCCAGACCAACGGTCCGCTGCGGCTGGTGCGGATCGTGCCCTGATCGGCTACCAGCTCGAAGGATCGGCGGGTCGACCGGCGACCGATACCGCGGCGATGCGGCGGATGAGCCATGCGCCGTCCGGCTGCCGCTCCACGCGCAGGCTCCACGAGCTCGGCACCGGTCCGAGGCTGGAGCGCGTGGTGGTGATGCAGCCCAGTTCCACCACCGCCGCGTCCCCGCCGACGCCCGCGGCCCGCATCCGGGTCACCGTGTTCGACTCCACGCGGTGGCGATCCTCGAGCACCGAGAGGGCGCGGTCGAGTTCGCTGCGGTCGAGCCCCGGCGCGGTGAGGCCGCCGAGATGGAGCGAGGCATCCGGCGCGAGCCGCGCGCGCATCGCCGTTCCGTCGCCCGCCACGGCCGCCGCCACGAACTCGGTCACGATCCGGCGCCCGTGCTCGCCCGCAGTGGTGACCAGCGTGGCCACGAGCCAGACGAGGGCGCCGCCGAGAAGGCAGCCCGCCGAGGCGCCCAGCAGCCGGCGATCGTCGCGATCCTGCGCGAGCTTGAAGAGGACCACGGCCGCGGCGGCCAGCGCCAACGCAAGCGGCCACGGATTCTCGAGGAGGTATCGGGTCAGGAGTCCCGGATCGGGGGCGGAGTCCACGGACACACGCTAGCACCCCCGAGGTCGGTGATCGCAGTATCGTCCCGACGATGGCGGTGCTCGAACAGGATCTCGCCCGGGCGCGCCGCGAGGTCGCGGAGCGCCTGGCGCCGCTGGCCGGCGCGGCGCGCGGCGTGCCGGCGCTGCTGGTGGGCGACGGTCCGGACCTGGCGCGGCACCTGGAGGCGCTGGCCGAGGCGGCTCGGGAGCGTCGCTGCCTGGTGGACGGAGTGCCGCGGGTCCGCGAGTGGCTCCGTCAGCGCGGCTGGTGGCCGATGGAACTGCCGCTGCCGCCGGAGATGCCGCCGATGGTGGCGCTCCATCTCTCCCTCCGCGCGCTGGGCGCCGATCCGATCGTCATCGTCGGCGCCGATCGGTGCGGGGACGAGGGGCCGGTCTGCGGGCCGGCGGACGATCGCTGTCTGGAGTGGGCGAGCGAGCTCGGCCCCTTCCGCACCATCGAGGATCTGCACGTGGCCTCGCGCCGATCCGGCGCCGCGCGTTCGGAGGCGTCGATCCGCGACCGCGAGCTGCTGGAGCGGGCGATCGCCGAGGATCTCGCCAAGGGGCTCCGCACCATCGACCTGGCGCCGGTCGGCGACGCGCTCGCGGGCGCCGGTCGGGCGTCGGTGGCGGACGCGCTGCCCGCGCGCGACGAGGTGGAGATCCCCGCGGAGCGACTCGCGGCCCTGCGCGACGGCGGCGCGAGGAGCGCGCCCCTCCGGGCGCGCAGCGGCCCGCTCTCCATCGATCTCTCCCCGCGGCGCCGCGTGGCGGCGGTGGTGGCGATCGATCCCGACGTCGGCGGCACCGGCATTCCGCGCCATCTCGATTCGGAGTTCGGCGCGGGCCCGGTGCTGGCGGCGACGCTGGCCAGGCTGGGCATGGTGCGCGGCATCGAGCGCATCATCCTGCTGGTGCCGAGCGGCTTCGATCCGCGACCGCTCTTCGATCCCGGGCGCGTCGGCCTCCCGGTGGAGATCGATGCATGCGGCGCGAGCGTCTTCCCCCCGGAGCAGGCGGACATCCGCGCCGCCAGGCTCTGGTCCGACACGGCGTGGCGCGGCGGCATCGGCGGCGCGTGCATCTGGGACGAGATCGTGGCGCCGGCGGCGACGCTGGCGGCGCTCGAACGGCGCGGGCTCGACGGAGCCCTCTGCTGCGGTCCCGACTGGCCGCTGGTGATGGTCGAGGAACTCGGCGGCTGCGACTCGCTGGTGGAGCGCTACCGCGAGTCGGAGGCGACGCTCCCGATGGTGGCGTGTCCGGGCCCGCCGGGACTCGGCGCGTGTCTCCTGGATCGCGCGTTCCTGGAACGACTGGCGCGGCGCGAGGGCCCGGTCCTGGTGGGAGATCACTGGCGCCGCCTCGTCCAGCCCGCCGACGATCCCGGCTGCGTCGCCCCCATCGACCGCATCCGCCGCAGCATGGTCCGCGCGTGCTTCGACTCGATGCGCGCGAAACTGCGCCTGCGCCGGGCGATCGAACCGATCGCCGTCGAGCAGTCGACGGCGCTGGGCGTGGCCGGCATCGGCGCCTGGGCGGTGGTGGAGGCGCTGGAGCACCAGTTCTTCCACCTGCCGCCGGCCTTCTCGCCGCAGCACCTGATCATCGAGCTCAACACCGGTCGCCGCGCCTCGGGGAGCGCCAGCCCCCATCGACTGGGCGGGATCCAGCGCCTGCCCATGAGCGAGCGACTGCTGGAGCGGATCCTGGAGGAAGTGGAGCCGCCGCGCGACACGGTGATCACCTTCGGTCACGTGGGCGATCCGATCTGGCATCCGCTGCTGCCGCGCTTCGTGGCCATGGCCCGGCAGGCGGGCGTGCGCGGCGTGCACGTGCGGACGGAGCTCCTGGCGGATGCGGCGCGGGTCGACGCGATGCTCGAGGCCGCGCCGGACGCGGTGAGCGTGGACCTGCACGGGCTCACCGCCGCCACCTACCGCTCCCTCATGGGCATCAATCGCTTCGACCGCGTGCTGGAGAATCTCGAGCGACTGCGGGCCGCGAAGGGGCCGGGTGATCCGCGCCTGCGGCGCCCGCACCTGGTGGTCCGCCTGCAGCGCCGTGCCGAGAGCGCCGCGGAGGTCCTCCCGTTCGTGGAGGCGTGGGAGCCGCGCGTCGGCACGGCGGTCATCGAGGGCATCCCGCGATTCGCGGAGGATCCGGAATCGCGGCCGGACCCGCTCGTCCCGTGCCCGCCGCCGCCCCAGTCGGTCATGCGCGAGGCGATGCGCCGGATGGTGATCCTCTCCGACGGCCGGGTGCCGCTGGGCGAGATCGATCTCCTGGGCGAGCGATCGATCGGCACCGTGCAGCAGAGCGGCGTGGCGGAACTCTGGCGCGACCTCATGCCGCGGCGGCGTGCGCGCGGCGGCGACGCGGAGTCGACGGTGGAGTGGCGCTGGTGGCAGCCCTGAGCGTCCGCGCGAAGCCTCGACCCCCGATGGCCGCCGGCGCGGCGCGAGGCGTAGGATGGATCCGATGGCGGAGGTGATCACCGTCGACTTCACGAAGGCGCATCCGCTCTTCGTCCTCCCGGCGGTGGTCCTCCTGCCGCACTCGCGTCAGCGCCTGCACGTCTTCGAGCCGCGCTACCGGCAGATGGTGGAGCGATGCATGGCCGAGGGCCGGGGCAACCTGCTCCGCAGCGGACAGATCGCCCTGGCGGTGGTGGAGCCGGAGGCCATCGTCGACGGACGCTGGCCGGAGCCGGCGCCGCTGCGCGACGCCGTCTGCGTGGGGCAGATCGTGCAGCATCAGCCGCTGGCGGGAGGCCTGCACGACATCGTCCTCCACGGCGTCTGCCGCGCGCAGATCGTGGAGATCGACGAACCGAGGGGCGACCGGCTCTTCCGCCAGGCGCGACTCCGGCAGATCGAGCCCGCGGATCGACCCTTCCCGCCGATGCACAGCGCGCGGCGCGCCATCCGCGAGGTGATGTCCGGTCCGCGACTGCGGCGCATGAACTCCATCCGGGCGCTCCTGGAGTGGTGGTCGCGCGAGGAGCTGCCCACCCACGCCATGGTGGAGATCGTGGGCGATGCCATCGTGCGCAACGAATGCGAGCGGTATCGACTCCTGGAGGAGCCCGATCCCTGGACGCGCGCGAAGATCCTGCGCGATCACCTGGTCGGACTCGACCGCCTGGTGGCGGCCGCCGATCGGCAGCGATCCGGCGAGTGGCCCAAGGGCCTGAGTTGGAACTGATCAGCGGCCCGGCGGCGGCGCGGCGGGCGGCCCGGCAGGCGCCGCGGCGGGTGGCGACGCCGGCGGAGCGCCGGGCGAGGTGGCGGGCGGAGTCGCGGCGGGCGGTGCACTGGGACGGCGCGCCAGGGCGCGGTCGAGCGCGGCGTTCCAATCCCGGATCTGATCCGCGTACCGCGCCAGGAGCGGCGCCGGATCGCCTTCGATCTCCACCTTGATGATCGAGTCGGTGGGCTGGATGAGCTGCACCACGTCGAGACCTTCGATGACGGTGCCGAAGATTGGTCGCTCCAGGGTCCACCGCTCCTGGTTCTTGATGGTGACGAACCAGTCCGTGGCCATCGTGGTGGCGTCGGGGCCCTCGCCGCGCGGCATCATGGCCACCTGCCCGCCCTGGTCGAAC
>CAZSVT010000214.1:0-4344 GCA_964610365.1 uncultured Isosphaeraceae bacterium | reverse complement strand
ATGTACGGCCCGGTGTCGCCGTCGAAGGCCACCATGCGGTCGAGGTCGAAGAGGTAGTCGCGCCCGACATCGCTGCCCAGGTCGGCGTACTTCACCGCCGCGATCCCCACCGCGCGCCCGATCTCCGCCAGCGCCTCGGGCGTCATCCCGTGCGTGGGGGCGTCGGGCGATTCGGCGCGGCTCGCCACCTCGCGCGTGCCGCGCTCGATCGCCTCGTCCAGGAGTTCGATGAGCGTGAAGTTCTCGCCCGATCGCGTCTTGAGCGGCTTGCGATCCTTGCCGAGGACGGCGCCGAAGCCCACATGCGTGAGTTCCGCGCGCGTGCCGTCGGGCAGCACATCCCAGCCGATGAGGCGCACGGCGTCGAAGACATCCTTGAAGTGATCGCGCTGCCGGGCGTCGACCACGTAGACGACGCGCGAGCCGTCGAGCTCCTGCACGCGGAAGCGCACCGCGGCGAGATCCGTCGTTGCATAGAGGAATCCGCCGTCCTTCTTGCGGATGAGGAGCGGCCGCTCGCGGTCGGCGAAGCGCACCACGATGGCTCCCTCGTCCTCCGCCGCGAGTCCCTTCGAGACGAACGCCTCGACGACGGGACCGAGTCGATCGCGGAAGAAGCTCTCCCCGCGCGAGTGCTCCGGTCCGAGCCTGACGCCGAGCAGCCCGGCCACATGGAAGACCTCGCGCATCGTCACATCGATGATCTTCCGCCAGTCGCGGACGAGCTCCGGGTCGCCCGACTGCAGTCGAACGAGCGCCTGCCGCGCCTCGTCGTCCTCGGGCGCCTCCTGCGCCGCGCGGTACGCCGCGTTCAGGTCGCCGAGCGTGATTCGATCGAGATCGGCCTTCGTGCGCCGCAGGTGCGAGAGGGTCATCGCGATCGGGAGGCCCCAGTCGCCGAGATGATTCTCGCGCCAGACCTTCCGGCCGAGGCGCTCGAAGACGCGGGCGAGGGTGTCGCCGATGATCGTGGCCCGCAGGTGGCCCACATGCATCTGCTTGGCCACATTGACGCCGCAGAGGTCGATGACCACCGCGTGCTTCTCGGTGGACGGCTCCACGCCGAGCGCCGGCGTGTCGAAGGCATCGAGCATCGACGCGACCGCCGATTCCGAGAGACGGAGGTTGATGAAGCCGGGTCCTGCCGGCTCGGCCTTCGCCAGGTGGAGCGAGGCCTCGGGATCCGCCATGAGGGCCGCGGCAACGGCGCCGGCCATGCCTCGCGGATCGACCTTCGCCCGCTTCGCCAGGGCGAGCACGGCGTTGGACTGGTAGTCACCGTGCTCGGCGCTGGAGGCGAGCCGGAGCTGCGGATCCACGGCCGTCGCGTCCAGCCCCGCGGCCGCCGCCAGCGCCCGGCGCAGCGCCGTCTCGATCGCGAGCAGCGGAGACATGGAGCCGTTCGGGCGCGACATCGGTTCGACCGCCGGAGGAGCGGTTCGGCAGTGTCGCAGATCCGGTGCCGTCCAGGGTCGGCGGCGCTACCGGCAGACGCCCCAGGCGCCGAGCAGGTCTCCGAGGTCCGACCCATCCACCAGGCCGTCGTGGTTGAAGTCGGCGGCCTCGTCCGGTCCCGCGGGTCCCCACGCGCCCAGGAGCGACCCGAGATCGTCGCCGTCCACGGTGCCGCTGCGGTTGAAGTCGGCGGGACACGACGCGGCGGGCATCGCCGCGCTCACGGCGGCGAAGGCATCCACGATTCCCCAGCCGAAGGTGGTGTCGTAGCCCGGCGCGCCGCGGTCCTTCGCCGTCTGCGCCAGGATCGCCTCCACCTCGTCGGGCGTGAGCGAAGGATCGGCCGAGATCACCAGCGCCGCCACGCCCGCCGTGTACGGCGACGCGAAGGAGGTTCCGTCGATGGTGGTGGTGTTGCCGCTCTCGTATCCCGCGGAGCCCATGCGGTCCGTGCTGAGGATCGCTTCACCGGGCGCGCTGATGAAGAGCCCGGCGCCGTACTGGCTGAAGGAGGCCTTGGCGCCGGTGCTGTTGACGGCCGCCACGGCGTTCTGCGACGCGAGGTTCGCCGGGTATCCGATGGTGGCGCTGCCGTCGTTGCCGGCGGCGGCGAAGTGGATCACGCCCGCGGCGCGCGTGGAATCGAAGGCGGTGGTCACCGCCGCCGACGCCGTGCCGCCGCCCCATGACGAGTTCGTCACCCGCGCGCCGCTGCTCTGCGCCCAGGTGATGCCGGCCACGGTCCAGGAGTCCTGCGTCTCCAGGAACGGCAGGCAGAAGAAGAGGAAGAAGACCTCGTTGAAGATCTTGGCCGAGCGCACGCGGCATCCCGGGGCGACGCCCACCAGGCCCAGGCCGTTGTCGATGGTGGCCGCCACGCAGCCCGCCACCGCCGTGCCGTGATTGTCGCACTGTCCGGCGGGTGCGCCGCCGCTGCCGCTGCCGCTGAAGGTCTGTCCGGGGAGCTGCGAGAGATCCTCGTGCGACTGGTCGATGCCGCTGTCGAGCACCACCACCACCACGGCCGGATCGCCGAGGGTCAGCGACCACGCCTCCGGGGCGTTCATGTCCTGGTCGTTGGGCTGACTCAGGGCCCACTGCTGCGGGAAGAGCGGATCGTTGGGGAGGATGCCGTAGCGGTCGGCCCACCAGATCATGTCGCTCTGCGCGAAGAGGACCTGCGGATCCGCGGACAGGCCGTTCACCAGGTCCAGCACCTCGCCGGCGCGGCGCAGCGAGGTGCGCACGCGGTAGACGCCGTCGAGTCCGGCGAAGTCCGCGTCGAGCACCACGCCCGGGACGCGCTCGGCGATGAACGCATCGCGCGCCTCGGGCGTCATCTCGCGGCGCAGGCCGATGAGGACATCGCGCGTGATCACCACGGGGAGTCCGCCGGTGCCGACGAAGACGGGGGAGACGAAGTCGTAGGCGCCGTCGCGGGCGAGGCCCTCCAGCAGCTGCTCCACCGCCGCCTTCGACTGCATGCCGGCGGGCAGCTCCGCATAGTGCCAGCCGGGAACCGACGACGCCTGGATGCGTGCGCCGTCCACGCCCGCCGCCGTCAGCGGCGCCGCATCGAACGCCGCCAGGCCCGCGGCCGCGTCGGCGCCGAAGACCGCCACCATGCCCGGATCGATGTCCAGTGTGAGCCGCTCCTTGAAGTGGTGGTACGCGTACTCGGCGCCCGACGCGGCGCGCGGCGCGAGCGGCGCGGCCGCGGTGACCACGGCGGGAGCGGCGGTTCGGACGGCGGCGAGACCAAGGATCGCGGAGACGGCGATCGAGGCGACGAAGGGACGATGCAGCACGGGGCTCTCTCCTGTGGGTGGAAGGGCGGTGGATCCCCGGCGGCTCCACTCTAGCGGCGAACGGGCTCGAGTCGAGTCCCGAGGGCGCGGATGCGGGCGCCGGGCCACTCAGGGGGAGGCGAAGACCGCGCGGGCCTTCGATCGGTGCAACGCCATCATTCTCGGCCGGAGATCGCCGAGGGTCGGTGCCGCGCCGCGCCGTGTCGGCGCGCCGATCTCGTGCGCCGCCAGGATCAGCATGCGGACCAGGCTCTCCACATCGGCGATCGACACGAACTCGCGTCCCACGCGCGCCGGGCGTCGTCCGGCCAGCACCGCGTCGATCTCGCGCATGTTGTGGTAGTTCCCCAGCGGCAGGCAGAGGCAGGTGCTCTCGAATCCCAGCGCCGCGAAGGCGGTGGCCTCGCAGGCGCCGCCGGGCATGAGCTTGCGCTGCCATCGGAAGTCGCGATCCTCGGCGGCGTGCCGCTGGTAGAGCGCCGTGAGCGCATTGGTCAGCGACGGCGAGAACACGCTCAGCCGATCGCCCACGCGCAGGATGGCGCCGGCGCCGATGGGCGAATCGTGCGGGAACGATCGACTGTTCTCCAGGCAGAGGAGCTTCGCGCCGCGCGGGATCATCCTTCCCAGCGCCGCGCGGATGGCCCCGAGGAAGCCCACTTCCTCCGCCACCGTGAAGAGGAGCCCCGTCCCGTCCGCGGCACCCTCGTCCAGGAGGCGACCGTACGCGATGAGCGCCGTGGCCGCCGCGGCGAGATCGTCGCAGGCATGGGTCTGCAGGAGGCCGTCCCGGATCTCGGGCGCCGGCAGCGCCCAGCGACCGATCGCGCCGCGACGGATCGATGCGGCGCCGCGCGGCAGCACGGCCCGGACGAGCTTGAACGGCACGGCCTTCGCATCGAGCGCACGGACGCGGGCCCGGTGCGGGCGCCCCGCGTCATCGAAGATCTCGATCGCCGCCCGCTCGAAGTACGGATCGTGGACGCCGCCTCGGAACTCCAGTTCCACCTCGACGTCGGCGCCCGTTCGCGTCCCGGCGCCGGCGCCCGGACGGGTGCCGGCGTTCGGCGCGCGGGACGGC
>CAZSVT010000213.1:0-4355 GCA_964610365.1 uncultured Isosphaeraceae bacterium | reverse complement strand
GGCGACGTAGCCGGCGTACTCCCCCGCGAGCACGGTGAAGAAGGTCAGTTCAGGGCTCTCGCCGAGCCGCCGCATGAGCGGACGCATCGGCCCCGACGCCGCGATGAGGAACGCGCCGGAGACCTGTTGTCCCAGCCGCGGCGGATCGACGAAGGTGACGATGTCGACGATCCCGTCGGCGGTCAGGCGACGGAAGCGATCGGCGGCGCTGGTGGCGCTGATGCCCACGCGCTGCGCCAGGTCGGCGTAGCTGAGACGGCCGTCGCGCTGGAGTTCACGGATCACCGCCAGATCGACTTCGTCCAGGCTCCGCGCACCGCCGGCGCGGGCCCCCGCGCGGTTCTCCTCCCCCGGCGCGATGCGGAAGACCGGCGTGTAGAACTCCAGGATCGGGGCGAGCGTGGCGGAGCGCACCCCTTCCTGGCCGAGCACGCACTCGTCGATCACCGAGAGCATGGTGCTGGCGCTGTCCACGCAGCAGTACGCCACCAGGTCATAGAGACCGAAGGTGCCGGTGATCCACGCCATGCTGCCGCTGCGGCGCATCCGGTCCGCGATGCGCGCATGGTCGCCGGCCACGCGCAGCATCAGGATGGCCTGGAAGGAGAGGCCGAGGAACTGCGGCGGCACCCAGCAGCGGATGCGGATGGTCTGCTCCTCCATCAGCCGGGCCAGTCGTCGGCTCACGTTCGCCTCGCTCAGGCCCGTCTCGGTGGCCAGCTTGCGACCGCTGGCGCGACCATCGGCGATGAGGATCTGGATGAGCTTTCGATCGGCCTCGTCCAACGGAGGCAGGTCGGGTTTCGAGTATCGGGGAGGGCTGGTCAACATGGCTGGCGTCTCTCTCTCTCGGTCCCACCGGCGAGGGCGCGGCCCTCGTGCCCCCGGCGCCTCCGTCCCCCCACTGGCCCCATGAACCTTCCAATGCCCGGGCAGATGATAGTCACCCTCGGCGCCCCGGAGCGGTGATTCATCCGATCCGGCCCGATCAGGTGCTACGATCGGACCGTTCGCTCGGGGCGCGGCCGGCGATCTTCGGCCGCTGAGACGCACCCGTGGAACCTGATCCGGTTCGTACCGGCGTAGGGAAAGCGAGAGGACCATGCACGATCAGAGCATTCAGGAGCGGTCGGGCGCCATCGGCGCCGACCGAGCGGGGCGTTCGACGGGAGATCGATCCGGCGCGGCATGGCGATTGCCCATGCACGGCGCGCTGGACCCTTCGTCACGATCCCAGGGAACGACGCCGGGCAGTTTCGCCCTGGCGCCGGAGATCGGCGGACCGCGGGCCTTCGCGTCGCCCGACACGCCGGGAATGCCGGCGCCGAGCGATCGCACCGCGTGGGACTTCCTGCCGCATGGATGGTCGATCCAGGCCGTGACGGACGCGTCGGCGCGTCGCGCCGGCGGGCTCGGAGCGCACTCCGTCGCGTGTCGAGGACACGGCCATCCGGAGCTGGGCGACTGCCTCCGTGCCGTGCCTCCGGCCGGCTTCGAGCCCGTCACGCAGTTGGAGTTCGCACGCCTCGGCATCGTGACGCCGCCGATGCGGCGCGTGGCGGAGCGCGAAGGGCATCTCTCCCCCGAACAGGTGCGCGACGAGGTGGCCGCGGGGCGCATGGTGATCCCCGCCAATCGGAATCACCTGCGGCATCGCCTCGATCCCATGGCGATCGGTCGCGCCAGCCGCACCAAGGTCAACGCGAACATGGGCGCTTCGCCCGTCTCCAGCGGCACCGCCGAGGAGGTGGAGAAGCTCCACTGGGCGGAGCGCTGGGGCGCCGACACGGTGATGGATCTCTCCACCGGCGGCGATCTCGACGCCTGCCGCGAGGCGATCATCCGCGCGGCGAGCGTGCCCATCGGCACCGTGCCGATCTACTCGATGATCATCGGGCGCCGGCTGGAGGATCTCACGCTGGAGGTGATCCTCGAGTCGCTCGAGCACCAGGCCCGGCAGGGCGTGGACTACTTCACCATCCACGCGGGCGTGCTCCGCGAGCACCTGCCGCTCATCAAGGATCGTCTCATCGGCATCGTGAGCCGCGGCGGAAGCCTGCTGGCCAAGTGGATGCTCGTCCACGGGAAGCAGAACCCGATGTACGACGGATGGGAGCGCATCGGCGAGGTGATGCGCCGACACGATGTGACCTTCTCCATCGGCGACGGGCTGCGCCCGGGCGGACTCGCCGACGCCACCGACGCGGCCCAGCTCGCGGAGCTCTCCACGCTCGGCGAACTCACCGAGCGCGCCTGGCGCATGGGCGTGCAGGTGATGATCGAAGGCCCCGGCCATGTGCCGTTCGACCAGATCGAGTTCAACATGAAGCTCGAACGCCGCCTCTGCCACGGGGCGCCGTTCTACGTGCTCGGTCCGCTCGTCACCGACATGTTCCCCGGCTACGACCACATCACCAGCTGCATCGGCGCCACCGCCGCGGCGTACCACGGCGCCAGCATGCTCTGCTACGTGACGCCCAAGGAGCACCTGGGGCTGCCCAAGAAGGACGATGTGAAGCAGGGGTGCATCGCCTACCGGATCGCCGCGCATGCGGCGGATGTGGCGCTCGGGATCCCGGGATCGCGCGACCGAGACGACGAGCTCACGAAGGCCCGGGCGGCGCTGAACTGGCAGAAGCACTTCGAGCTCTCCTTCGATCCCGACACCGCGCGCGCGTATCACGACGAGGATCTCGATGTCGACACCGACTTCTGCGCCATGTGCGGCCACGACTGGTGCAGCGTGCGCATCTCCAAGGAGATCGTGGAGTTCGCCAGCGGCAAGGCGGAGGGGTTCGAGCGCGGGAAGCCGGTGCGTTCCGCGGCCCTCACACCCGAGCAGCAGGAGATCCTGGCCAGGCGGGGCGTGCTCTCGCCGGAGGAAATCCATCGGCTGGCGAGCAAGACCCGAAAGGCCGTCGGCGCCGACGGCGGCGCGAAGGCCGGCTGCCACAGCGACTTCGTGGATGCGGACGAGGCGAAGCGTCGGCAAGGCGAGCGGCTGGTGCCGCTCAACACCGCGCCGGCCCACAACCTTCCCTCGCACGACCCGGTGATCTGAGGCCGCGCCATGGACGACCAGGCGGCGGACGACGGGGCCGGTCGCGTGCATTGGCGGAGCCTTCCGCCGATGCACTTCGAGAACGCCTATGTCTGGTTCCTCCTCTTCTCGACGCTGGATGTCATCCTCACCTGGCACATCCTGGAGCGGCGCGGCGGTTCCGAGGTCAATCCGGTGGCGGCGCTCCTCATCTCCCACTGGGGCTTCATGGGCGCCGTGGCGCTCAAGTACGCGCTCGCCCTGATCGTGGTCATCGCGTGCGAGTGGATCGCGCGGAAGCGCCAGGCCACCGCGCGGCGCCTGGCGTGGGCCGCCGTCGCCATCAGCGTGCTGCCTCCGCTCTGGTCCTTCACGCTGCTGGGAGTCCACGCGGCGCAGGGAACGCTGCCGCGCTGAGCGGACCGGTCCGGGCCTCTTCGTCAGCCAACGCGCGATCGAAGGTGCGGCCGGCGCCGCCCCACGGGGGTTCGTTCCGCGCGGCACGAGGAAGTCGGTGGTTCATGATTGCGGAGTCGCGGCGCGCTCTCTAGCGTGACCACCTTCGACGACCCCGCCGCCGCGTTGGCGTGGGTGGAGCGCCGTCCGAGGGTTGCCGGTACCGTCCGGCTCCGGGGAGCCGGACCGACCGGCCTTGAATGGGAGGGAATCATGAAGGGGTTGATCAATCGTCGTGGCGCGATGCTGGCGGCCGCATGCGCGCTGAGCCTCGGGGCCGCGAATCTCGCGGCCGCCGACCAGGCGTTCGAGTGGCAGCACACGTGGTGGTACATCTGGGGACCCGATTTCGATGACTTCCACGCCACCTACACGGGAACGGGCGGAAGCATCGATCGCGAGGTGCTCACCGTGGACACCGCCGGCGGCGGCCTCATCGGCAACAGCATGAACACGATCGACATCTGGTGGCCCGACACCTGGGTGGTGCCGGGCGACGTGTTCCAGTACGAGTTCAACACCGCGTTCCCGGAGGTGGCCTTCAACAGCGCCACCATCACGAAGGGCGGCGAGGTCATCGGGTTCGTGGATCCCCAGGGGATCATCCGCGATGCGCCGGGGAACCAGATCGGAGCGCTGGAGCACTCGTTCCACCAGGTGCCGGCGCCGGGAGCGCTGGTGCTGCTGGGAGCCGCGGGCATCGTGGCGCGTCGACGACGCGTCGCCTGAACGCAACGCTCCTCGATCGCAGGGAGCGACCTTGAATTCACGCGCGGGCGCACGGATCACGGGATCCGGGCGCCCGTTTTTTTCCGGGCATGCAGCGCAGGTCGCCGGTCACGAGGCATGGCCCGATGGT
>CAZSVT010000212.1:0-4360 GCA_964610365.1 uncultured Isosphaeraceae bacterium | reverse complement strand
CCGAGGCGCTCCACGCGCACGGCGTCGGCGTTCGCCGCGCCCACCATCGCCGCCAGCGAGGCGAAGAACTCGTCGTCCACGGCGCGGGCCGAGGCCACCAGGTCCTTCAGCATCGCCGCCGACTGCTCCATCTTCGCCGGGTCGGCGCGGGCGGCGCCGTCCTCCTGCGGGATGTAGATCCTGGCGCGGATCTCGTCGTAGGCCTTCCGCTTCGTCTCGAGCTGCTCGGCGTACTTCGCCAGGTAGTCGCCGTGCAGGGCGCTGGCGGTGGTGCGCTGGGCGTCGGTGGCGCCGACGGCGGTGAGGAACTGCTGGAGATTCGCCACGCCGTAGGGCTTGAGCTGGTGGGCCACCATGTCCACCGACATCTCGGTGGGCTGCATCGACGGCGGGACCTCCACCTCCTCGGCCGGATCGCCCTCGCCTTCGCCCGCGTCGGCCGCCGCCACGGGCGGCGCCGCCCCCATCGCCGCCGATGCGTGCACCGCGCTCTCGTCCTTGAGCTTCTCGGCGAGTTCCGGCGGGAGCTGCGCCCGGATCGCCTCGAGGCCGCTCTCGGAGATCTTCGCGATCTGCGTGGTGAACGATTCGCGCTGCGCCTGCTGGCGCTCCGTCATCGCCTGCCGCGCCTCCATGCCCCCTTCGTCCATCATGGAGAACTGCGACATCATCATCTCCACCTGCATCTCGTCCTCGGCGCTGCAGGCGGCATCGACCGCGGCGATGGCCCGGCTCATCGTCTCCGTGAGGATCGAGTCGATGGACTGCGCGCCGGGCGACCCCTCGCCGAGGAGCCGCTTCGCCGACTGCGCCACCTGCGGCAGCGTCTGCGGGAACTGGCGCGCGTACTGCGGATAGGCGCCCTGGAGCCACGCCGAGACGAGTCGGTAGCGACCATCCCAGGAGAGCGCGTCGCGCACGGCCATGTAGCCCTTGCGCGTGGAGTCGCCCACCTTCGCGCCTTCCAGCATGACGCCGCCGAAGATGTCCTTGATGATGCCGGACATGCGGCGGAAGAGCTCCATGCCCTTCTCCGGATCCTTCTGGGCCTCCTCGAAGGCGGCCCCCCAGATCCCCTCCTTCTTCAGTCGATCGCCGAACTCGCCGAGGAGCCGTTCCACTTCCGCCACCGACTTGCGGATCACCGCGAGGTGCCGCTGCTCGTACTCGCCGAGGATCGGATCCACGCGCTGCAGGTCGGAGGCGTCCAGGTCGACGCTGTAGACGAGGTCGGAGAGATCCACGCGGCTGGCGCCGCGGATGGCGCCGCCCATGTCCCCGAGGAACCCGGTGCGCAGGACCTCCGACTCCCGCACCCAGCGGATCCGCTCCACGCCGGGCCGGCGCTCCTCCGGGAGCGCCTGGCGGATCGACTCGAAGAGCGTCCCGTCCAGTCCGAGGATGCGCCCGCGCAGCGCGACGAATCGACGGATCCAGTCGCTCATGTCGCCGCCGGTGAGCATCGGCGGGCGCTCCTTGGCGAATGCCTCCAGCTCCGCGTCCTGGAGGCGCCGGTACGCCTCGAGGTACCGATCGTGCGCCGTCTCGATGGCCGCCCGCGCCTCCGGCGTGGGCTTCGCGTAGCGACCGAGGGATCGCTCGAGCGCCTCCGTGGAGATGGGCGGCGGGAAGGTCTGCCCCTGCGCGGCGGCCCGGCCGACGAAGACGCAGGCCGCCAGCAGGCACGCCGCCAGGACGGTCCAACCCCGAGTGATTCGCGTGTGCATGTCCGCCTCCGTTGCTGACGAGTGATTCGTTGGATGCCCGCCCCCGCCGCGGCGCCTCACATCACCGAGCCCAGTCCGATCAGGCGCCTCCAGACGCTCACCTGACCCAGGTGCATCTGCAGGTGCGTGCCGCAGAGGAAGTTGACCAGGGCCCCGACCGTGGGCATGAGCTCCTTCATCCGGCCTTCGACCGGACTGGGCGCATCGAAGCGCTCGTCCGGGATCTCCGGGAGCACCGCCGCCACCGCGGACCAGCGCTCCATGAAGCGAGCCATGATGGCGTCCTTCGACGGGTAGCGCCCGTCCTGCTCCACGCACGGCGTTCCCGCCTTGAAGAGCTGCGTGAAGCGCTCGTCCGGGCGGGCGAGATCGCCGCGGCCGATCAGGTCGAGGACGCGGTCGGCGTAGTTCGACAGGTGCCCGATGTTGAACGCCGCGTGATTGACGTTGGGCGCCGGGATGTGCGCGAAGCGCTCCGCGGGAACATCGGCCGCCAGTCGCTCCGCGTAGCTCATGGAGATTCGAAGCTGCGGCAGGATGATCGACGCGACGCGGGATCCGGTGGCGGTGGTCATGGCGTTCCTCCGCCACGATCCTACCCGGCCGCCGATCGGGCTCAGAGCCCGACGAGCCGGTGATAGACGCTGCGGGCGAAGACCGGATCGATCGTTCCCGCGACGATCGCGCGTCCGTCGGGGAAGAGCGTCAGGTGAATGGTCCCGCCGTCGGGCGCGCCCATGGATCGAACCGCGCCGCGCAGGATGCCCTCGCGCGTCTCGAAGCGGCCGTGCGGCGCGAGCCGTCGTCCCATCGCCGCCAGGTCGACGCTCGCACCCTCGCCGGTCCCGCGCCCGGGTGCGATCTGCACCGCGCCGCGACCGCAGAGGACCGTGGCCTCCTCCGACCGCGCGCCCTCCAGCCAGTCGAAGCGCCGCGCGCCGCAGCATGGGCACTCCGGCCGGGGCGGCTGCGCGGCGCCGATGGTGATCGTCCGACCGGCATCGAGGTCGAGGCTCCAGAGTCCGGGCGTCACGAGGTCGGCGCGCCCCGCGAGCAGGCGGATCGCCTGGGCCGCCGCGAACGCCGCGGTCATGGCCACCGCCGGCCCGAAGACGCCCGCCGTGTCGCAGGTGGGAAGGGCGCCGGGCGCCGGGGGATCGGGATGGATGCAGCGCAGGCAGGGACGACCCGGCAGCACCGCCATGGATCGTCCTTCCATGCCCACCACCGCGGCGTGGACGAACGGCAGGCCTTCGCGCACCGAGAGGTCGTTGAGCAGGTAGCGGCCCGGAATGTTGTCGAGCCCGTCGACGATGACCTCCGCGCCGCGGGCCAGCTCGGCCGCGTTCTCCGAGTCCAGGTGTTCCACGCAGGCGTGGATGCGGCACTCGGAGTCGATCTCGCGCAGGCGCCGCTTCGCCGCCTCGGCCTTCGGCGCCGACTCCCGCGCGTCGCGCTCGCCGAAGAGCGACTGGCGCTGGAGGTTGCTCCACTCCACCAGGTCCCGGTCGACCAGCGTGAGCGTGCCCACGCCGGCGCGCACCAGCCACTCCGCCTGCGCCGAGCCCAGCGCGCCGCAGCCGACCACCAGCGCATGCGATGCGCGCAGCCGGCGCTGGCCCTCGTCTCCCAGCCAGGGCAGCAGTCGCTGTCGATCGAACCTGGATGCCGGTCCGCTCACGAGCCCACTGTAGAGCGCCGGGAGCGGGCGCCGCCGTTCGCGCTCAGCAGGGTCCCCACTGGCCCAGGAGCGTGCCCAGGTCGTCGCCGTCCACGATGCCGTCGCAGTTCAGGTCGGCGAATCCGCGGCTGCCTCCCCAGTAGCCCAGGAGCGTGCCCAGGTCGTCGCCGTCCACCCTCGAGTCGAGATTGAAATCGGCCAGGCAGCCGAGGATCTCGATCGTCTGCACCGCTTCCGCCGTCCGACCGCAGGCGTCGGTGGCGGTCCAGGTGATCGTGATCGGCGAGTCCACGAAGAGGTAGGGCGCCAGGAGCGTCGCCCCGCCGTCGCTGCGCACCCAGGTGATCGTGGGCGGCGGCTCGCAGGGGCTCGAGGCCGTGGCGAATCCCGGACTCACGCCCGACACGCATCCGCTGAACTGCGGAAGCGACCAGACGATGTCGTCCGGCGGCGTCACCTCGGGTCCATCCGAGATGGTGACGGGATCCAGGTCGAGCAGCGCCGGCCCGAGGGGCGTGCCGTCGTCCATCGAGAGCTCGCTCTCGAAGTCGGGATCGCTGCGGAACCAGACGGGCACCGTGGTGAAGCAGGGATCTGGCGCCGTCAGCGTCACGAAGAGCAGCTGCGCCAGGAGGACCGGATCGTCGGTGTCGCCTCCACCCGGTGCGATGCCCGTGGCGAGATCCACGTGGCCCAGCAGCGTGTCCGCGTCGTAGTAGACCGGCATGTCGAAGATGGGATCCCCCGGAAGCGGTCCCACCAGAAGCAGCCGATCGGTGTCGTAGGCCAGCAGCGCCTGCCCGCCCACCCACGGGCTCGATTGCGCGCCGACGCGGATGTCGACCACGAGGAACTCGAACGACGCAACGCAACCGGCGCTCTCCAGCGCCATCGTCCGCGGCGGCGCCGCCGATGCCGCCACCGCCGTCACGAGAGCGCCCGCCGCAAGGAA
>CAZSVT010000211.1:0-4398 GCA_964610365.1 uncultured Isosphaeraceae bacterium | reverse complement strand
AGAGGAAGTGGGAGAGGCAGGCGAGCGCGGCGAAGCCCACCACCAGCGTGGCGCCCCGGAGCACCCAGCGCGTGCTCGAGCGGGCCAGGAACGGGGTCGGCCCGCTCACGGCGAGGCTCCCGGCGACGGCAGGCGCGACGCCGGCGGCGCGCCGGCCAGGTGTCGGTCGAACCACTCCATCGTCAGCGCCTCGACCCGACCGTCGAGGTCCCACCACGAGCCGAAGTGCCCCGTGGACGGAAGGCGCTCGAGGACGGAGTGATCGGGCGCGGCCGCGTGCAGGCGCTCGCCGTTCTCGATGGGGACGATGGAGTCCCACTCGCCGTGCACGAGCAGGACGGGCGCCGTCGTGCGCGTGATCGCGATCTCGGCGCTGGCGTCGTCGGCGTCGATCTCGGAGATGCCGGCGGCGCAATCCACGATCAGGTCCCGCTGCTGCTCGTCCCGGATGGCGCTGCAGAATGGAAAGAAGAGGCACATCGCATGGGAGACCGCCGGCCGCATCGCGGCGAAGGCACCCACGGCGACCACGGCGCCGACGCGAGGATCCTGGCCGGCGTACATGATGGCCACGGCCCCGCCGTAGGACATGCCCCACACTCCGAGCCCTCCTTCGAGGAGCCCGCATCGATCGAGGGCGTCGACGAGCTGCACCAGGTCGTGGCGCTCATGGATGCCGAAGCCGCGCAGGGCGCCGCTGGAGGCGCCGTAGCCGCGCAGCCCCACCAGCACGGCGCGGTAGCCGTGCTTCGCCAGCGCCTGCGCCTTGCTGCGCATCCAGAACGGACCGTCGGCCACGCCGTGCAGCACCAGCACCGTGCCGCGGACCGGGTACTGCGGCGGCTCGAAGATCCAGGCGCCGATGGACGCCACGGGCGGTCCCACCGTGACCCGGAGGAATCGATCGGCCTCCATCTCGGAGAGCGCGCGACGGCTGGCCTCGGGACCGACATCGATCTCCCGGCCGAGGTTGGGCGTGGCGATGACCTGGGTGATGAAGAAGTCCGCGGAGCACGCGGGCAGGAGCGCGGCGAGCGCCAGCAGCATCGATGCGATCGGCGCCGGGATTCGGGATCGATCTCGCCGTCCGGGCGCGCGGGGCATGACGGTGCAGGATACGGCGGTGCCGCCGCGGCGGTCACTCCACCCGGAACCCCGCGCCGCGCAGGGCGGCCAGCGCGGCGGTTTCGCGTGCGGCCGGGATCAGGAGGTGATCCGTGTCGAAGGTGGAGATCGCCACCACGGCCACGCCGGCATCCTCCAGCGGCGAGAGGATGGCGCGGAGGACCCCCACCGCGTCGAAGGGGATGGGACCGTCCACGCGCAGCAGCGCGAAGCCTCGCTCGGCGCGAACTTCCGACGGAACGATCGCCTCGGGGGCGATGATCGAGAGCTCCTCGTCGCTGCGGGTGATGCTCAGGAAGGCGGAGGCGTTCGGCGCAGGATTCGGCGTCGCCCAGTCGGGAACGGCCTGGTGCGGATCGAGTCGGGCCACGGCCCAGGCGCCGGGGATGCGGCGGAGGGTTCGACGGGCGGGAGTGCCGGAGTAGTCTCGGGGCATGAAGGCGGAACTCAAGACGAAGAAGACGGCGCAGAGCGTCTCGTCATTCATCGATTCGATCAAGGACCCCCTGCTCCAGCGCGACTGCCGCGTCCTGGCGTCCATGATGGAGCGGGCGACGGGGGCGAAGGGACGCATGTGGGGCTCCATCGTCGGATTCAAGGACATCCATGTGCGGTACGCCTCGGGGCGCGAGCTGGACTGGTTCGCGCTGGGCTTCGCGCCGCGCAAGGGGAATCTCTCCCTCTACCTCGGCTGCGGCGCCATCGACGCGAAGACCGTCTCGCTGCTCTCGAAGCTCGGGCCGCACCGGCGCGGCGTGGGCTGCCTCTACCTGAAGTCGCTCGCCGAGGTCGATCGATCGATCCTGGAGCGCGTGATCCGCTCGGCCGCCGTCGCGAATGCCAAGCCTGCGCAACAGCCGGCGCCGTCCCGGAGCGCTGCGCCCTCCGCCAGGGCGTCGTCGTCCCGCATTCGATCGGGCCGGATTGGGTCGACGGCGTCGAAGCGCCCCGCGTCGCGGCGGAAGACCGGGCGACGATCGAGATCTTGACCGGCCCTGCGCTCCAGCCGTAGCATCGACCCGCCGATGAACTGAGTGGCGATGCGAGGTTCCACCCTCCATGTCGTGCTGGTGATCCAGATCCTGCTGCAGGCGCTCATGGGCGCCGTGCCCGGGACCGTGCTCTGCATTCCGCTGGGCGAATGCTGCGCCCATGAGGCGCGTGACGAGCGATCGAGCGCCTGCTCCAGCGATGGCGGGTGCGATGCCCACGCGGTGCCGTGCGGATCGAAGGCGCCCGCCGAGCCGTCCCCCGACGATCGGACCCCGACGCCCTTCGGCCTGGCCGCCCCGGCCCATTGCGGCTGCCACTTCCATCTGCCCTTGCCGGGCGATCCGAAGCTCTCGGCGCCGCGCGTCGGCGCGACCCGGGACGGCGGCGCGTTCGACCTGGCGCCCGTCGCCCCGTCGATCGCGGCCACCTGCGTGGACGACGGCGGCCGCGCGCCTCCGTGGTTCGACGCCGAACCGCCGGATCCGTCGCGGAGCGATCGGATGCTCGGCCTGCGCTCCACCCACCTGCGGCGGTAGCGGATTCCTCGAACGACGCTCGATCGACGGCGGCGCCTTCGCGGCGCCGCGCGATGATCGCGCGTCGGTGATCGTGGCGCCGCGACCTGGCGCCGGCTCGACCGATCCGCCCTCGAGGGCCGCCCGTGCATCGACATCTTCCGCTCCGTCCACGCCGATGGCCCGGACCCGGCGCCGTCCGCGCCGGGCGTGCTGGCGCCGCCGCCCTGGGCGCCGCGCTCGGCGCGTGCCAGTCCTACGCCCCCGAGCCGCTCGAACTGCAGCGCCACGCGGACGCGTTCCTCGCCCGCACGCCGTCGTCGCCCGAGGTGCGCGCCTTCGCCGCGTCGCTCGCCCCCGTCGATCACCCGGAGACGGGCGCCCCGGGAACGAACGACGCGCCGGGTTCGTTCGACCCCTCCGACGGGCTCACCCTGCGCGAAGCGGAACTCGTGGCCCTCGTCTTCAACCCCGACCTCCGCATGGCGCGACTGGAGGCGGGCGTCACGCGCGCGGGCGCCGAGCATGCCGGGCTCTGGGAGGACCCCACGCTGGGCGTCGATCTCACCAGGATCCTGGAGAGCACCGACCGCCCGTGGGAGGTCTTCGGATCGGTGGGTCTCACCATCCCCATCTCCGGACGACTGGAGATCGAGAAGCGGCGCGCCGGCGCCGAGCACGCGGCGCAGCTCGAGCGCGTGGCCCGGTCGGAGTGGGAGACGCGCATGGCGGTGCGCCGGGCCTGGACGGAGTGGCTCGCCGCCGAGCGGCAACTCGAGTCGACGCGCGACTTCGTCGCCACGATGGACCAGGTGCTCTCGATCGTCGACGCCCTGGAGCAGTCCGGCGAGCGATCGCGCATCGAGGTCCGGCTCTTCCGCATCGAGCGCGCCGCCCGGCTCTCGGAGGTGCCGATGCGCCAGGCGCGCCTCGAACAGTCGAGAAGGTCCCTGCGCCAGCTCATGGGCCTGGCGCCCGACGCGGCGCTCGACCTCCGGCCCGACGGTCTCGGCGCCGACGCGCTCCCGCCGGCGGCGAACGACTTCTCGCCCGCGGCGCTTGAACGATCGAGCCCGTCGCTGCGCATCGCCGCCGCCGAGTACGAACGCGCCGAGCGGACGCTGGAGCTGGAGATCCGCGAGCAGTTCCCCGACCTCCAGCTCACCCCCGGGTACGGCACGCAGGACGGTCAGCGGCAGTTCACGCTGGGTCTCCGCATGCCGGTGCCGATCCTCAACGGCAATCGCCGGGCCATCGCCGAGTCCTTCGCCCGCCGGGAAGTGGCCCGCGCGAATGCGGAGCGCCAGATGGAGCGCCTCCTCCACGCCGTCGCCGAAGCGCGGATCGCCGCCGACGGCGCCGCGGCGCAGCGGCGAATGCTGGAGGCATCGCTCGTTCCGCTCGTCGACGCCCAGTACGCCGACGCGCGGCAGCTCGCCCAGATGGGCGAGGTCGACACGCTCGTGGTGATCGAGAGCCTCGTCCGCCAGCACGACGCCAAGATCCGCCTCGTCGAGGCGCGACGCGACGAATCCCTGGCGGCGATCGAGCTCTCCGCCCTCGCCGGCCCGCCCGCGCCCCCGCCCCAACCCGACTCCACCACGCCATGACGAACCACGCCATGCACCCCATCCGCCACCCGCTCCACCGCGCCGGCGACTTCGTCGCGGTGCTCGTCCTGGGCCTGCTCGCCTCGGCTCCGCTCGCGGCGTGCGACCGCGGATCCCCCGAGCCCGCGAAGGCCGGCACGCCTGGATCCGGCGAG
>CAZSVT010000210.1:0-4442 GCA_964610365.1 uncultured Isosphaeraceae bacterium | reverse complement strand
AAGGCGCGGGACCCGCGATGGTCACGCAAGGAGCAGCGATGCGGCGCGTGGAAACGATGGCAGTGACGGCGGTGCTCGCCGCGGCGGGCGGCGCGATGGGCGGCGAGGCGGCGGTGGAGCGCGGCGACGTGGTGATCCGCTTCGAGCGGCATGCGAAGGTGGAGCCCGCGGCCCGGCGTCCGGTGCGCTACGAACCGGAGGTCTTCGGCGGCAGGCTCGAACTCTCGGAGCGGGCGCGCGAGCCCGGCCCGGTGAAGGCCGGCGATCCGCTCGTGGTCCTCACCAGCCGGGACTTCTCCGACCAGTTCGAGGATGCGAAGACGCTGGCCGACGAAGCGCAGCGGCGGCTGGAGGTGCTGCGCGAGGAGCGGCGCGTCGGCCAGGAGCAGGCCAAGGTGGCCGTGGAGCGCGCCGAGTTCGGGGCCATGGTGGCCCAGCGCACCTGGACGCTCTTCCAGGAGTTCGACTCGAAGAAGACGCTCGAGCAGCGCGAGCTGGGCCTCCAGTGGCAGCGCGACTCCCTGAAGGACGAGCGCGAGGAGCTAGCCCAGCTGGAGAAGATGTACCGCGGGACCACGCTCGCCGACGACACCAAGGACATCGTGCTGGAACGGGCCCGCCGCGGCGTCGCCCGCTCCGAGAAGGTCATGGGACATGCGGAGCGCGACTACGACCACTTCGTGAAGTTCCTCCATCCGCAGACCACGCGGCAGATCGAGGATGCGGCCCGCTTCGCCGCGTTCGACCTGGAAGTGGCCCGCACCGGCCGGCGCCTGGCGGGCATCCGCAGCGAACTCGACCTCGCCGGCGCCGAGCGCGGAGTCCGCGACGCGAAGCGCCGCGCCGAACGGCTGGAACGGGACCGCGAGCGGCTCACGCTCCGCGCGCCCATCGACGGCTACTGGCTCCCGCAGGTCCGCGAGGCCGGCGACGGCGCGCAGGCCTGGCAGCCGGTGGGCGAGGTGGCCGATCTCTCCTCGCTGCGGCTGAAGGGCACGCTCGATCCCCAGGCCTTCCGCGTCCTGGCGGCGGACGAGGGCCCGGCGTCGATCGTGGGCAAGACCCTCGTGGTGCGCTGGACCTCGCGGCCGGATCGCCTCACGCAGACCACCATCTCCGAACTCGTCACGGTCGGCACGCCCGAAGGCGAATCCACCGCGTTCCCGTTCATCGGGCAGCTCCCCGCGGACTCGGGCGCCATGGTGGGCCTCGACGCGATCGTCTCGGGATCGCGGACGCTCACCGGCATGCTCACCGTGCCGGAGAAGGCCGTGAAGGGGATGCCCAACAGGCCCCAGGTCCGGCGCAAGGGACCCGACGGCGAGCGAGATGTGGATGTGAAGGTCGGTCCCGCCGCGGATGGCCGCATCGTGATCCTCGAAGGGCTGTCGGAGGGCGACCGCGTGGTGGTACCCGATGCGTGACCGCGGGGAAGTGCTCGGCGCCCTCCATGCCGCCGCTCTCGGCGTCGTCGTGGTCGCAGCGATCCTGGCCGCGGGCTGCTCGACGCCGAAGTCCCGCACCGTGGTCGAGTCCCGCGACGCGGGCGTGCGCTGGCTGGTGACCAACCAGAACGCCGACGGCTCCTTCGGCCGCTTCGAGAGCGCGCGACCGAACGAGATCTACCTGGACAACCTCTCCAGCCACCATGCCTTCCATGTGGCCACGACGGCGCTCTGCGCCTGGGCCCTGATCGAGCCCGCGCGAGGCGATCCGAAGGCTGCGGCCACGCTCGACCGCGCCCTGCTCTGGATCGCCGCGGCGCCGCTCGCGGGCCGGGCCAGCGGGTCCACCTTCTACGACGTCTGGGCCCACACCTATCTGCTGGAGCTCTCCGCCGCCGTGCTCGCCGATCCGCGGCTCGCTCCCTATCACGAGCGATTCCGGGCGCTGGCGATCCGCGAGGTGCTCTTCTCGCGCCAGGAGCAGGCGGCGGATGGCGGCTGGGGCTACTACGACTTCGGCGCCTCGTTCCTCCATCCCACCGGCAACATGTCCACCAGCTTCAACACCGCCGCCATGATCCTGGCCCTCCGCGCGGTGGAGCGACAGGGCGTGGAGATCCCCGCGGGGATGGTGCAGGACGGCATCCGCAGCCTCAGGACGGCGCAGCTCCCCAACGGCTCGTTCTCCTACGGAACGGATCCCACCCCGCACCCGCAGGCCAACTACAACAAGGTCCGCGGCGCGAGCGGCCGGCTGCAGGTGTGCAACCTGGCGCTCTTCACGGAAGGGCAGGGGGTCGACCGGCCGACGCTCCAGCGCGGTCTGGAGCATCTGCGGGATCACCATCACTACATCGCCATCGCCCGCGGGCGTCCGATCCCGCACGAGGCCTTCTATCAGAACAGCGGCTACTACTACTACTTCGGCCACTACTACGCGTCGCGCAACGTGGTCTCGCTGGACGACGGGACGCCGAAACAGGAGCTCGGTCGCTGGCTCGCCGGCGTGTTGATCGACGATCAGCACGAGAACGGCTCGTGGTTCGATTACCCGCTCTACGGCTACGGCCACGCCTATGCCACCGGATACGGCACGCTCTCCATGAGCGAGCTCATCCCCGTGCTCGAACCTCCAGCAGCGGCCGCAGCGTCTCGATGAGCCACCGGGCGAAGTCCGCCTTCGGGAGACGCCTGCCCTGCGGCGGCGTCAGGGTGCGACCGTCGGCCAGGTGGAGCGTGCCGCGGATCGTGGGGGCGTCCATCGTCTCCAGCGGATTGGCCACGATGGCGTCGAGCCTCTTGGAGGCGAGCTTCTCCCTCGCGGAAGGCGCCAGCTCGGCCTCGGGCGCCAGCGCGAAGCCGACGATGAATTGATCCGGTCGCCGCAGCGCCGCCGCCTCCGCCAGGAGGTCGGGGGTGGATTCGAGCGCCAGCTCCAGACCCTCGCGGCGTCGCAGTTTCCCGGGAGAGATCGAGACCGGCCTGAAGTCCGCCACCGCCGCGGCCATGATCAGGCAGTCGTGGCGCGGCCACTCGGCGGCGAGGAGACGCCGGAGGTCCTCGCAGCTCTCGAACCGAGGCGAGGTCCGCCAGCGCGAGCCCGGTTCCCTGGGGATCGGCCCGAGGAGCAGGGTCGCTTCCATCCCCGAATCGAGGGCGGCGTCGGCGATCGCCTCTCCCATCCGGCCGCTCGAGCGATTGGCCAGATACCGGACGGCATCGATCGGCTCGTGGGTCGGCCCGGCGGTCACCAGCACTCGGATCGGTCGACGGGTCATCGAGGGACGCGGACCGCATGCCGGTTTGCGGGATCCGTGACGCGTATTCATACTACTGGACCTGCCGGCGCGGACCCCGCCGTCGCGGCAGGAGAGCGGCGGATGCCTTCCGCCCGGATCCGCTGCAGCCGCGCGCGCCAGCGCGGCGAACGACCTCGAGGAGCCTGTGGCCCGAAAGCTGCGTCAGAAACTCGGTGAGATCCTGGTGGCCCACCAGATCATCACCCAGAAGCAGTTGGACGATGCCGTCGCGTCCACGCGCGGCACGGGTCGGCGCCTGGGCGAAGCGCTCCTGGAGTCGAAGGCCTGCTCGGAGGAGGACCTGGCGAAGGCGCTGGGGCTCCAGTTCGGCATGGAGTTCCTCAACCTGGAGCGGGCCGAGGACTCCAACCGGGTCGACCGTTCGCTGCTGCCGGACGACATCGTCAAGAAGTACCTCGTCCTGCCGCTGGCCAAGACCAACGGCCGGCTGAAGCTGCTCATCCACGACCCCATGGACCTGGAGGTCCTGGATGTCCTTCGCTTCCGGCTCAACAGCGAGATCGACACTGCGATCGCCAGCAAGCGGCAGATCAAGGCGTTCATCGACGGGGGCAAGACGGAGAAGCCCCTCTTCTCCGACAAGAGCCTGGTCACCGACTCGGTGGACGTCACCGTGGACAAGTCGGTGGACAGCTCCATCGACAGTTCGATCGATGTCGACGCCAAGGACGACGCGCCGATCGTCCGCCTCTGCCACCGGATCATCGTGGAGGCCGTGCGCGGCCGGGCGAGCGACATCCATGTCGAGCCGATGGCCGACCGAGTGATGCTGCGCTACCGCGTCGACGGCGTCTGCCATGTCCGCGACAACCTGCCGAAGCGCATGCAGGGATCGCTTCTGGCGCGCCTCAAGCTGATGGCGGGCGTGAACATCGCCGAGCGTCGCGTGCCGCAGGACGGACGCATCAAGCTCCCCATCGAGGGCACGCAGGTCGACTTCCGCGTGAGCTGCTGTCCCGCCTATCACGGCGAGAGCATCGTCCTGCGAATCCTGCGCCCCGACTCGGTGCGCATCGGACTGGTGAACCTCGGCTTCGAGCAGGACAACCTGGAGATCTTCAACCGGATCATCCGCAGGCCCAACGGCATCTTCCTGGTCACCGGGCCCACCGGAAGCGGCAAGACCACCACGCTCTATTCGGCCCTCGATGTCCTCAACCGGCCGGACAAGAAGATC
>CAZSVT010000209.1:0-4449 GCA_964610365.1 uncultured Isosphaeraceae bacterium | reverse complement strand
GCGTAGCGTCCATTCGGGCGCTCCAGCGCCAGCAGCGCCGAGTGGAAACGGCCGTGGACCGGAACGAAGACGTAGTCATCGAACGTGCGTCCCCGTTCGGCGGCGAACGTATCGGCGCGCGCCTCGGCCTCTGGCCAGACCATGCGGATGCGCTCGCGGCTGCGCGCCACGGCGAAGACCTCCGGAACGAGTTCGAGCACGCGGGCGCCTTCCTTCAGGCGCCGGCGGAACTCCGCCGTCTTCTCGCGCAACTGGGCGTCGGTGAGTCGACGGACGTCGTCCTCCCGCTGAGAGACCTGGCGCACCAGGCGCAGGTAGCGATTCACCATGCGCTGATTGCGGGTTCCGAAGACGAGCTTGGCGAGCTTGCTGAAGACGGGGACGGCCATGGAAGGACTCCGGGAAGATCGTCACGGCGCAATGACGCCGGGACGGAATCGATCGATCGGGAATGCGGGGGGCGAACGGCGCCAGGGCGCCGACGCGACGGTGCGCGAACCGGGAGGAACGGATCAGCGCCGCGAGGGGGGAGGGAGGTCCAGGCTTCGCCAGCCGGCGTCGTCTCCCAGCACTTCGAACCGCGTGGCGGCGAGCGCCACCACTTCCGTCATCCGCGCCACGCGCCCCTCGGACTTGGCGCATGCGGGCCGGGCGTCGGCCACCCCGAGCTGGATCGGGGCGACGATGCGACATCCCCCGTGGGACGCCTCCGCGCCGACCGGCGACACCGCCATCAGGGTCAGCATCAGCACCAGCCCAGCCGCGACGGCGGCGGGAACCCGGACCGACCCGGAGGCTCGGGTCGCATGCCGATAATGTCGGCGCACCTGACTCAAGAGCTCGGACGGTAGCCGATGGCGGCAAGGTGGTCAATCGTCTGCTCGAACGCCATGCGCGAATGCTCCGAGCAGATCGGCGAGATTTCATCGGAGTTCCACTTTGATTCTTGCGGCCGAACGGGCAAACTCGTCACCGATGCGCTTGGGCAGGCCGTGATTCCTGCCCGCCGGCTGCGGTTCGCAGACGGAGAGCGCCGGTTGGGGACCCAAGACAGGAGTGTCAGGATGAGAGTTGTGACCGGTATCGTCGCCATGGCCCTTGCTTCAAGCGCCATGGCTCAGGTTTGGAACGTGGATGTGAACGCCACCTCCGGCGCGGGCGCCGGGCTTCCGGCGCTCGGCTACGGAGCGGGCGCGGGTGCGGTGGCCCAGACCACCGCGTGGGTGGGTGTGACCAGCGGCACCGCCGTGCAGGGCATCGGCGGAGGCGCCAGCCTTCAATGGGGCAGCGCGCAGGGGCTCTTCGGATTCAACAATGCGGGAACGACCGGCAACGATGAGTTGCTGCTCGACGATTGCATCGACATCGGCGGCACCGGCGCGTCGATCACCGGCACGGTGACCGGCCTCGCCGCGAATCAGCAGTACGACGTGTTCGTGTACGCGTGGGCGCCGGACTCGGCCACGTTCATCACCAATGTGAACATCGCCGGCTCGGGTGCTCAGGCCGTGGGTGGCGCGTGGGGCGGCAGCAACGCGCAGGGCGTGACCTTCGCCAAGGCGACGGTGAGCTCCACCGCCGCGGGCACGCTCGCCTTCACCGCGGCCACCGGCAGCGGCTTCGGCTCGCTCAACGGATTCCAGATCGTCACGGTTCCGGCGCCCGCCGGCATTGCGATGATCGGCCTCGCCGGCCTGCTGGGCCGTCGTCGTCGCGACTGAGCTCGCCGCGGAAGCAACGTCAGCTACGAACCCGGCCCCTCCCCAACGGGAGGGGCCGGTTCATTTTCATCACGGCACCCGTGCCGGTCCGGTGGCGGAGTCCTCACCCGAGTCGTCCGAGCCCTTCTGCCGATCGAGACGCCGCAGCTCCAGCCGCTCGAGATTCCCGGGGAGCTGGCCCTGCACGGCGGACCACTCGAAGGCGAGTCGATGCCGGCCGCCGCCTTCGATCTCCACTTCGCCCAGGGTGGTGCCGCGCGGGTGGTTGCCTTCCGGCAGGTCGGCCTCGTGCGCCGCGCCGTCCACTTCGAGGCGCACCAGGTGATCGCCCGAGCTGGAGCCGAAGTAGAGCACCTCGAAGCGCCCGCCGCGGGACAGCTCGAACTCCCACTCCAGCCGATCGTCCTGCATCACCGAGAAGCCGCTTCCGTCCACGGCCCGGAGCTCACCGATCGCTCGGCGCAGCTGGCGCGGGCCGACCGTGCGAGCATCGGGCGCGGGGAACTGGAGCCGGTCGCGCCGCTCCGTGGCCACCAGTCCGGCGTCGGCGTAGGCCTGCATCCGCGACGCGGGCGCCTCGGGCGACTCCAGCAGGGCGCGGGCGCGCCGCGCGAACTCCTCCGCCGGCATCGCCCAGGTGCTGGTGCGATCGAAGCGCGCCACGCTGACGCCGACCACGCGGCCCTGAAGATCGACGAGCGGCGCGCCGCACTCGTGCGGCTCGATCGCTCCGTCGTGCTGGAAGATCTCCACGCGGTAGGGA
Source organism: uncultured Isosphaeraceae bacterium (assembly GCA_964610365.1). Lineage (GTDB taxonomy): Bacteria > Planctomycetota > Phycisphaerae > Phycisphaerales > SM1A02 > VGXK01. Next base: position 1,965 of record CAZSVT010000209.1, on the reverse strand, counting down.
AGGACGGCGCTGGTGGCCAGCCGCGTGTTGCCGCGGTCCCGTTCGCGCATGCCGGGCGTCCGGCGACCGAGCGCCACCTCCACGCTGCGCGGTCGGCCATCGCGCTCCACCACCATGTGGATGGAGTCACCCACCTGGCGCGAGGCGATGATCGACGGCAGCATGCGATCGGGACCGACCTCGACTCCGTTCACGGTTCGAACCAGGTCTCCCACCTCCAGCCCGGAGCGCGCCGCCGCGGTACCCGGGGTGATGGAACGGATCGTCACTCCGCCTCCCTGGTTGGCGCGCGTGGAGACTCCCAGGAAGGGCCGGGCGTCGACATCCTCGGCGCGGAACGGTTCGAGCGAACAGGTGCCCACGGCCAGGACCTCGCCTCCGGGCGCGACGGACAGGAGCTGCATCCCGGCGCGAGCGGCGGGGGCGTCCGGTCCGATCGCGAGCGGCGCGAGCCCGAGACCGGGTGCTCGCAGCAGCAGGAGGTCCGCGTCCGGGTCGTAGGCCGCGCGGCGGGCGCGGACGCGCCGCTCGCCGACCACGAGATCGATCGGCCCGACGAATCCCGCCTCGGATCCCTTGGTGACGAAGGCATCGGGCGCGACCGCGACGGCGAAGGCCCGCGGGCCTCCCTCCGACTCGACGAGCGCCACGCTCCGCGACACGGCGGCCGTGGCGGGGGAGCGCAGTCCCGCGAGGTAGTCGGGGTTCATGCGGGAGCGAGCCGGAGGTCGGGGATCGCCGGAACCAAGGCCGGCATCCCGCAATCCATCGGGCCACTCCATCGACTCGTCGGCCATGCGGCGCGGATCACCCTGGAGCGGGAAGATCGAACTGGCCCAGTTCCAGTGGCTCTTCCATCCGCAGCGCGACGCGATCCCGACCAGACGACCCTGGAGGTCGAGGACGGGACCGCCGGAGTCGCCGGAGTCGATCGGCGCGTCGAAGCGCACGCCGAGACCCGCCCCGGGCTCGCTCCAGATTCGTCCCGAGCGGACGATCGCCGGCCGGCCGCGTCGATCGAGGCGGCTCGATTCGTCGTCGAACTCACGCTGGCCGCGCGCGGTTCCCCAGCGAGGCAGCGACGCGTCCGATCCCGTCTCCGCCTCCGGTGCCCCTCCCGAGCGCTCGTCGCCCGCGCCAGGCTCCGGAGACGCATCGAGCCAGAGTCCGCGAGGATGCCCGAGCACCATGACCCAGTCGCCCTCCGCGGGCAGCTCGGTGGCGAGCGGAATCGTGGGAAGCGGTCCGTCCTCCACGCGGCATTCGACCAGTCCCAGGTCGATGCCGTCGCGCTGGACGGACGCGAGCACTTCGCCCTCCAGGAGGCGTCCGTCGGCCAGCACCACGCGACAGGTCCGACCCTTCTCGCGCGTCAGGTGGCCGCAGGTGAGGACGAGCGCCCGCTCCGCGTCGCTCTGGACGATGGCGCCCGAGCCCGTGCCGCGGCGGCCGTTCTCCAGGTCCACGAAGACCAGGCAGACGGTGGCCTGGCGGGCTCGCTCCGCCAGCGGGACCGCCGCGCGATCCACCTCGCGCACTTCCGCGAGCTGCGGGGAGAGGATGAGTGGTTCCGCCGCCGGACGGTCGGGCGCGGCGCTCGGTGCGTCCGATGAGCAGCGCAGCAGGAACACCGACGCCGTCAGCGCCGCCGCGGCGGCGCAGGCCGTTCTCCAGCAACGAAGGCCGACGATCCTTCTCATGGCAATGGCCTGGCTCGGATTCGAACCGAGGACCAATCGATTATGAGTCGACTGCTCTGGACCGCTGAGCTACCAGGCCCGCCGCAGGGTAGCACCTTCACTTAGGATCCCTGCGCGTGAACGCGATGACGGAGAGTCGAGTCGATCGGGCGCTGCGAGCCTCCGCGGGCGACGCGGGACGACGGGCGAAGGGCGCCGTGATCCCGTTCATCGTCGGCGGCTTCCCTTCCATGGACGCCACGGAGGCGACGCTCGAGGCGCTCTC
>CAZSVT010000208.1:0-4450 GCA_964610365.1 uncultured Isosphaeraceae bacterium | reverse complement strand
AGAAGCCCAGGAGCGTGCCGAGGTCGTCTCCGTCCACTTCGCCGTCGCCGTTGAGGTCGGAGGCGAGCGGCGGCGCCGCGATGATGGTGACCGCGTACTGCGCGATGTCGAGACAGGTGTCCGGCCCGAAGGCGAAGAGGCCCCAGTTCGCGCCGCCGTCCCACGACCACGACGCGTTGTTGGTGTAGAAGCCGACCGCCTGGTCGAAGCAGTTGCCGGTCTGGAATCCGAACTGGCCGTCGTACTGGAAGTTCTCCAGCGCGATCGACCAGCCGACATCGTTGTAGTTGCCCGTGGTGGAGACGCCGGTCAGCGGCACCATCACGGAGAAGAAGGTGGCGCCGTCGGGCGCGGCGGGCAGCTCCACGCCCACGATCGTGGTGGAGTAGAGCTCGGCGCCGGTGCCGAAGACGAGCCCGGAGCGATCGCCGTCGTTGAAGGTGAACTTGATGTCGGTGGTCCCGGGACGGCTCGATCCGTAGGTGGCCAGGTGCAGGATGATCGACTGCAGATGTTCGGGCGGCGAGCCCGGGCCGCCCAGCCAGCCGCTGTCTCCGTAGATCACCGTCCCGGCGTTGCCGCTGTCGAACGGAACGAAGAAGCTGCCCTGGGAAACGGTGTCGAACGCCACTTCGCCTCCGGCGAATGCGGCGCCGACCAGGGTGAGCGCGGTGAGGGACGGAACGAGGACGGTGCGGTTCATGGATCTCTCTCTCCTGCGGTTCTGCGGGGGCACGATGCTACACTTCGTGCCGCGCGCGATCCAGGTTTCCGTCCGTTCGGATGGTGGATCGAGCCCTTGGAGGAGAGAGTGATGTCCCGATATTCCCTGGCCCTGGCGGCGCTGCTTCCCTGCGCCGCCGCCCACGCCGCCGTCGTCTTCGGCAACACGAACGACAACGGCTTCTTCACCCCGTTCAACAGCGCGAACGCCGCCACCGCCATCTACGGCGACAGCGGATGGTTCGGCACCGGCGCCTCCGCGCCCGAGACGCTGCGGAAAATGACCATGGGGCTGGCCGTCTTCGGCGGGACCGCCGCGGGAAGCACGGACATCGTGCTCACGCTCAATGACGGCGATCCGTCCGGGCTCGTCTTCGGGACCGGGGCCGAACTCTGGTCCACCACGATCACCGGCGTCTCCCTGGCCGCCGATCCCGGTCTGACCGGGCAGTTCTTCTCGCTCTCGGTGGACCTTCCGGATGTGATGACCACCGGCGGCTTCAACAACATCGGCTGGTCGCTGCGGATGGAGAACTTCGACTACGACGGCCAGTTCGGCTTCCAGGTCAGCTCCACCGTGGCTCAGTACGCGGGCTTCTACACCAACAACGCCTCGTACTCGTGGGACGGCGGAACCAACTGGGGCCTCTTCGCCTTCAGCGACGATCGGATCTACGGCGTCGCGAACTACACGGTCGCCTTCGACACCGTGCCGGCGCCCGGCGCCGCGGTGCTGCTGGGCCTGGCGGCCCTCGCCGGCCGCCGACGGCGCTGAGATCGGCGGCCTCGCGGAGGGGTCGCTCCCGCGCCCCGTCGGCAGGGTCGCAGCGGACGAGTCATGCACGCGGCGCTCGGCATCGGCCGGGCGCCGCGTTCTCGTTGCCGCCGTAGAGTGACGCCGTGAGCCGTCGATTCGAGCTTCGCAAGCCCTTCGAGCCGACGGGCGACCAGCCCGGGGCGATCCGCACGCTGGTGGACGGCGTGCGCGAACCGAGGCGATGGCAGACGCTCCTGGGCGCCACCGGCACGGGCAAGACCTTCACGATCGCCAACGTGATCCAGGAGGTGCAGAAGCCCACGCTCCTGATCAGCCACAACAAGACGCTCGCCGCCCAGCTCTTCGAGGAGCTCCGCGAGCTCTTCCCCGCCAACGCCGTCAGCTACTTCGTCAGCTACTACGACTACTACCAGCCCGAGGCGTACATCCCGCAGCGGGACATCTACATCGAGAAGGACGCCAGCCGGAACCAGGACCTGGACCGCCTGCGGCTCGCGGCCACGAGCAACCTGCTGAGCCGGGAGGACACCATCGTGGTGGCCAGCGTGAGCTGCCTCTACGGCCTCGGCTCGCCCGACGAGTACGCGCGGCGCGTGATCGCCGTGGAGCGCGGGCAGCGCCTCCCGCGCCGCGACTTCCTCCTCGGGCTGGCGGCGATGCAGTATTCGCGCAACGAGACGGCGCCGACGCGCGGCCAGTTCCGCGTGCGCGGCGACACCATCGAGATCTTCCCCGCCTACGAGCAGCACGGCGTGCGGCTGGACTGCTTCGGCGACACCGTCGAGTCGATCCAGGTGTTCGACCCGACGAGCGGCGAGGTGCTGGCCGACGAGCGCCGCGTCTTCATCTTTCCGGCGGTGCACTACGTGATGCCCGAGGAGCAGCGCCGCACGGCCATCGAGCAGATCCGCACCGATCTCGACGCCCGCGTGCTCCAGCTCCAGAGCGAGGGCAAGCTGCTCGAGGCGCAGCGGCTCCTCGGCCGCACCCGCTACGACCTGGAGATGCTGGAGGAGACGGGCTTCTGCAACGGCGTGGAGAACTACTCGCGCTACTTCGACGGCCGTCCGGCCGGCGTGCGGAGCTGGTGCCTCCTGGATTACTTCAACCGCGTGCCGGGCCGGGCGCCGGGCGACTGGCTCCTGGTGATCGACGAGAGCCATGTGACCGTGCCGCAGATCCGCGGGATGTACTTCGGCGACCGCAGCCGCAAGGAGACGCTGGTGGAGCACGGCTTCCGGCTCCCCGCCGCCCTCGACAACCGGCCGCTCAAGTTCGACGAGTTCGTCGACCTGGTGCCGCAGTGCATCTTCGTCAGCGCCACGCCCGGGCCGTGGGAGCTGGAGATGTCCGAGGGCATCGTCGCCGAGCAGATCATCCGGCCCACCGGGCTCGTGGATCCCCCCATCGAGGTCAAACCCGCGCAGGGACAGGTCCCCGACCTCGTCGAGCGCTGCCGCGAGCGCGCCGCACGAAACGAGCGCGTGCTGGTCACCGCCCTCACCAAGCGCCTCTGCGAGGATCTGGCCAATTACCTGCACAAGGCGGGGATCCGCGTGCGCTACCTCCACTCGGAGATCGAAACGCTCGAGCGGATCGAACTGCTCAAGGATCTGCGCGAGGGCCAGTTCGATGTCCTGGTGGGCGTGAACCTCCTGCGCGAGGGCCTCGACCTCCCGGAGGTGAGCCTGGTCTGCATCCTCGACGCCGACAAGCAGGGTTTCCTGCGCAGCCAGTCGAGCCTCATCCAGACCATGGGCCGCGCCGCCCGCAACGCCCGATCGCTGGCGGTGATGTACGCCGACCAGGTGACGCCGGAGATGCGGGCGGCCATCGACGAGGTGGAGCGACGCCGCGCCCGGCAGCTCGCCTACAACGCCGAGCACGGCATCGATCCGCAGACCATCCAGAAGGCCATTCGGCGCGGCATCGAGCAGGAACTGGCGGCGCGGAAGGTGGTGCGCGAGGCCGTGGGTCGTCGTCGCGCCGAGCCCACCTTCGACCGCGACGAACTCCTCATGCGCCTGGAGGAGGAGATGCTCGAGGCGGCGCGGCACCTGGAGTTCGAGAAGGCGGCGCAGCTCCGCGATCAGGCGGCGAAGGTCCGGGCGCTGCCGGAGGCCGGCGGCAAACTGGCGGTGAGCGTCCTCGACGACGACGCGCCGAAGCGCCGCGCGAAGGCGGGAATGCCCGGCACGCGTGCGGGTCGCAAGCGGCGCGGGAGGTGAGACGCGGAACCCGGCGCGAGGCGATCGCCGCGCGTTCGTTCCCCCTCCTCGTCCCGTCGATCGAAGGTCAGCGAGTCTCGGGCGGCTCGGTTGGCCGCATGCGCATCGCGCCGACGGCGCGGGTGAGATACTCCCAGTCACCGCGGTCCGGCTTCACGGCCTGATTCGACCACGGAAGCGGATCCGCGCCGGCCGCCGTGGCGTCCTTGGCTGCGAGGTCTGGTTGGGCGGCGGCGTGCATGGCGGTCTCCCTGCGTCCGGTCAGCACTGGGGTCGGCATCGTACGGTCCGCCGAACCACATTTCTGCTCGATGGTCCGCTGATTCTGTCGCGGTGTTCCACGGACGCCACCGCATACGCCGCGAAAGCCCCGAGACTTGCAGTCGCATCACCGATACCCTGCCGAATCTGCGCCAGGCGTCCCGATAATGGCGGGAATCCCCCGCGCACCGCGCTCCTGATGACCACCACCGACCGATCCATCCGAGTCAAGGGCGCCCGAGAGCACAACCTGAAGTCGGTGGACCTGGAGATTCCGCGCGATCGCCTGGTGGTGCTCACCGGCGTCTCCGGAAGCGGCAAGAGCTCGCTCGCCTTCGAAACGATCTTCGCCGAGGGGCAGCGCAAGTACATGGAGAGTCTCTCCGCATACGCGCGGCAGTTCCTCGACCAGATGCAGAAGCCCAACGTGGAGTCGGTGGAGGGCCTCCCGCCCACCATC
>CAZSVT010000207.1:4123-4463 GCA_964610365.1 uncultured Isosphaeraceae bacterium | reverse complement strand
GACACCGTGGCCAGCCTGCACCGGGTGGTGGACCGGGCGTCGCTGCGGGAGTTCGACCAGCGCGTCCTCTTCCAGCTCAGCGCCACGGATTCGAGCACGCTCATCGACTCCCCCGCCGCCACGCGGCTCGGCGCCAATCGCGCCCTGCTCTACAGCGAGGAGCAGGGAACGCTGGAGAAGTTCCGGCCCTACCGGATGCCCTCGGAGGAGTGGCTGGCGCGGGCCGCCGCGGCGCTCAACTCCCGGGCGTCGGTTTCCCGCAGTCGAACGTGACGGGCACCAGGCAGAGGAATCGCAGCGGCCCGGGACCCGGATTCCGGAACTGGTGCATGCGGTTGGC
>CAZSVT010000207.1:0-4113 GCA_964610365.1 uncultured Isosphaeraceae bacterium | reverse complement strand
CGCTCCCGGCGACGGCTCGCCCGACCTCGTCCCCGCAGCGCACCTCGGCTTCGCCCTCCAGGATCACCACCTCGTGCTCGTAGTCGTGCTGATGGTGCGGCGTATGTCCGCCCGGCTCGACCACGAAGTGCCGCATCGCGAAGTTGGGAGCGCCGTCGGCGCGACCCACCATGATCTCCATGCGCACGCGATCGGCGCCCTCCATGGTCACGGGGCGGGTTCGGTCCGGGTCGATGCGTCGAACGAGCATGCGATGAGTCTACGGCTCCCGGCGGATCGGCTCGCCGGGGAGCGCCTCGTCGAAGGAGGCCGCGCCCGGCGACGCGGCGCCGGGACGGAACGATGCGCCCGGGACCTCGGGATCGTCGGCGTCGACGAGTCCGGCGCCGAATCCCAGGTGGAGGGTGGCCTCGCCTCGCGCGAAGCGGTCGATCCACTCGCCCACCGCCTGCTGGCGCCAGTCCGAATCCGGAAAGAGGGGCCGCCCCGCGTCGGGCGCCTCATCCCCGCCCGCGTCCGCGTCCGGGGTCGCGCCCGCGCGCCGCTCCCGCGACGAGCGCGACGCGTCGGACCGGGCGGCGATGCGATCCGCGCACCACTCGGAGAAGTCGCCGCGGCTGATGACCAGGTTGGGCGCCAACCCCAGGGCCAGGCACTTCGCCTGCATCGCCAGCCAGAGCGCGTCCACCTCCGCCCGGACCGCCGGATCCTCCAGGAGCCGCGGCCTGCCGTCGCGCGACGGCGGAAGCGTCCTCGCCCGCTCCAGCATCGACAGGATCTCGTCGCCGAAGTCCGCCAGCGTCGGCCTCGGAAGGCCGCGGATCGCCGCGAGCTGCGAGCGCGACGACGGCGCCCGCTTCACCAGCTCCACCGCGACCTGGTCCGGGATCACGGCTCGCGGCGGAAGATCGGCGCGGCGGGCCAGCTCGTGCCGCAGCAGCACCAGCTCGCGAAGGGTGGTCATGGCCGCGGGTCGGAGCGGCTCCCCGCGGGCGGCGCGGCGCACCTGGCGCGTGGGATCGAAGACGGAATCCCCTTCCAGCACCGCGGCGCTCTCGCGCATCGCCCAGTCGAGCCGACCGCGGCGCACCAGCTCCGCCTCCAGCAGCGACCACGCCAGCGGGAGGTAGCGGACGTCGTCGGCGGCATAGCGGAGCTGCGACGGCGTGAGCGGCCGGGCATCCCAGTTGGTGAAGGTGTGGGCCTTCGACGGCCGATGGCCGGTGAGGCGCTCGATCATGGCGCCCAGGCTCGTGGGCCACGCGAATCCCACGAGCGACGCCGCCACCTGGGTGTCCACCATGTGCGGCGGCTGGCGACCGAGCGCTCCCCGGACCGCGTCCACGTCCTGTTCGCCGGCATGCACCACCGTCAGGATCGCGTCGTCGGCCACCAGTTCCCAGAGCGGTCCCAGCGCCTTCACCTCGAAGGGATCCACGAGGGCCACGCGATCGACCGTGGCCAGCTGCACCAGGCAGATGCGAGGGCGGAAGCTCTCTTCGCCGATGAACTCGGTGTCGAAGGCGATGAGCGAACGGGTCCGCGCGTGGGCGATGAACTCCGCCAGCGCCGCGGCGTCGACGATCAGCTCGGGCTCGCCCTGGGGCACCATCGGGTGCTCGAGCACCCTGGGTCCATGTCCGTGCTGACCCGCGTGACGCTCGGCGTCCGCGTGACCTCGGGACCTCTTTCGACGACGATGATTCACCTCGACGGACGCTCCTCCACGGCCTCCGGCGCCCGTGAGACGCTCAGCGTAGCGGGCCGCGCGTCTTCCGCGAAACCGCCGCCAGGGCCGAAACCGCCGGCTCCGCGGCGCCGGAGAGACGCACCTGCTTCTCGGGCGATGCGCGTCCGGCGGTCACCGCGGCGGCGCCGCGCGAGAGCCCCAGCGCCGATTCCAGGAGCCGCTCGATCGCCTCGTTGGCGCGGCCGCCTTCCGGAGGCGCCGCCACCCGGACCTTCAGGCGGTCGCCCAGCGCCCCGGCGATGGAGTCCCGGCTCGCCCCCGGCACGGCCTTGACGCGGATGACCACGCCGGCGGGGTCCACGGCGACGATGAACGGCGCGCTCATCGCGGCGCTCCCTCCGCGCCGTCGGCGCCGCGCGCTTCGCCGGATCCGCCCGGCCGCCGTCGCGCCGCGGCGCCGGCGCCCTTCGCGCGGCGCGGCGGCGGGGCCTCTCCGGTCACGCGACGGCGACGCAGCACATGGTGGTAGTGGCGCGCGAAGCGATGGGCCTCGTCGCGGATGGCCTGGCAGAGCTTGAGCCCCGGGTTCTCACGGCCGAGCCGCAGCGGCTCGCTCTCGCGCTGCACGAAGATGAGTTCCTCCTTCTTCGCCAGGGAGATCACCAGCGGCGGCTGCACCGGCAACATGGAGAATGCGTCCAGCGCCGCATGGAGCTGTCCCAGTCCGCCGTCGATGAGGATCAGGTCCGGATAGAGCTCCTCTCCGCGTCCCGCCTCCCGGTAGCGTCGACCCACCACTTCGCGCAGCGCGGCGTAGTCGTCGTTCGTGACGCTGCGCACGCGGAAGCGCCGGTAGCCGTCCTTGAACGGCTTCCCGTCGATGAAGCAGACCTTGCTGGCCACGGTCTCGCCGCCCGCGAGATGGGCGATGTCGAAGGCCTCGATGCAGCGCAGCGCCTTCTCCACGCCCAGGGCGCGGCGCAGACTTCGCTCGCCCGCCGCCGGATCGCGCGCCTGGAAGGTCACCTCGGGCTGCCAGTCGTAATCGACGGCGCCGTGGCGGCGCTCGCGCTGGTCCAGCTTGCCGATCGCGGCGATCTGATCTCGCAGCACCGCGGCCTCCTCGAAGCGCTTCGCGGCGCTGGCCGACTCCATCTCCCGGGTCAGCTCGCGGACCATCTCGCTGCGACGGCTCTGCAGGAACCGCAGGAACCGCTCGATGTCGGCGCGGTAGCGGGCGGGATCGATCCGGTCGGCGCACGGCGCCGTGCACTGGCCGATGGAGTGCAGGAGGCAGGGTCGGAAGGAGGCGTTGCGCGGGTCTCCGGCGGTGATCTCCAGGTCGCAGGTACGGAATCGGAAGACCCGCTGGAGGAGCTGCACGGCATGGCGCAGGCCCGCCACGCTGGTGAACGGCCCCAGGATCTTCGCCCCGCGGAAGCGCTCGCTCATGGGATCGCGGGTGATGCAGACCAAGGGGAACTCGTCCCGCATGGTCACCGCCAGGTACGGGAAGGTCTTGTCGTCGGTGAGGCGGGCGTTGAAGCGCGGACGAAGGTCCTTGATGAGGCGCGCCTCATGAGGAGCGCCTCCCATTCCCCCTCGCATTCGATCACCTCCACCTCGGCCACCTGGTCGAGCATGGGCTCCTTCCGCTCGCCGAGATCCGCCGACGGCTGGAAGTAACTCGAGACGCGCGAGGCGAGCGACGAGGCCTTTCCCACGTAGATGACCCGCCCCTCGGCGTCCTTCATGAGGTAGACCCCGGGAGCGCGCGGCAGGCCGCGGGCCTTCCTCAGGAGCGACTCGAGGCGTCCGACCGGCTCCTCCGGCGGCGGCGTCGGCTTCTCGGCTCTCTTGCGCGGCACGATCGGAAGCCTAGGTCCGCAGGCGGTTCCCCACGACCGGGGAGGCCCCGCCCGCCCCGATCCGAGGGCCCCGCCGAGCCCGAGCCGGTGGCGCGGGGCCACGCAAAATAGGGCGTGTTGCGCGGATGCAGCCGAACCCGCGGCGGTCGAGCCGATATCATCGCTGCCCGGCTGGCGCGTGTCGGCCGATTCGAAGTACCGCCTCCGTCGAGGCAACGACCACTGGAGCTCCATACCCATGAAGCGCATTGCACTGATCGCGGCCGGCCTCGTGCTGGCGTCCCTGACCGCCTGCAGCAGCCCGAACAAGACCACCGCCTCCACCAGCCCCGGCACGGTGAGCGGATCCTGTGACAAGTCCAAGTGCTCCACCGAGTGCAAGGACAAGGCCGCCTGCACCGACACCACCGCCGCCAGCCCCGGCGCCGTGAACGGCGAGAAGACCGGCTGCTGCAAGGGCGCGGCCGCGGCCAGCCCCGGCGCGGTCAGCGGCGAGAAGACCGGCTGCTGCAAGGGCGCGGCTTCTGCCAGCCCCGGCGCGGTCAGCGGCGAGAA
>CAZSVT010000206.1:842-4471 GCA_964610365.1 uncultured Isosphaeraceae bacterium | reverse complement strand
AAGCCGAGCAGGCGTCCGACGCGAGCGGGCTGCCGGGGCCGACGCGCGGACCTGCACGCACGCCGCGGCGGTTCGGGCTGCCGGAACCGACGCGCCGCGCGCTCACTTGCCCGCCGGCATCGGCTCGTCGGGCTCGCGGTCGGGCAGCCGCTCCACGGAGAGCTTCGTCACCGCCGTGGGCGTGGCGTCGAGCACGCTCACGCGCAGGCCGTCGCGCTCGAAGGCCTCGCCCGTGCGGGGGACGCGGCCGAAGTGGGCGAGCACGAATCCGGCCACGGTCGTGTACGGGGCGTCCTCGGCGGCGGGGACATCGAAGTGTGCGGCGAGCGACTCCCAGGGATATCGCCCTTCCACCTCCACGATGCCCGGCTTCGCCTCCACCATCTTCGGCGCGTCGTCGTCCACGCCTTCGTGCTCGTCGCGGATCTCGCCCACGATCTCCTCGAGCACGTCCTCGATGGTCACCAGCCCGGCCGTGCCGCCGAACTCGTCGATGACGATGGCGATGTGCAGCTTGCTGCGCTGGAACTCCAGCAGCAGGTCCCGCACGCGCTTGGTCTCCGGAACCCGGATCGGCTGCCGCAGCATCGGTCGCAGCGTGAAGTCGGCCTTCGAGGCGCCCAGGAGCGGCACCAGGTCCTTCACGTAGAGGACGCCCACGATCTGGTCGAGACTCCCTTCGAAGACCGGGATGCGGGAGTGCCCCTCGCGGTGGATGAAGCCGCGGATGGCGGCGACATCGTCGGTGTACTCGATCCCCTCGATCGCGGTGCGCGGCGTCATCACCTCCGCCACCATGGTGTCCGTGAACTCCACCACGTTCTCGATCATGCGGGCGCTCACCGGATCGATGCCGCCCTGCCGCTCCGAGTCCTCGATGCTGTGGAGCAGCTCCTCCTCCGCGTCGGCGGACCGGAGGTTGGCGCCGGTGAGACGCTTCACCGCCTCGTCCACCGCGCGACTCACCGCGGTGAGCGGGCGCAGCGACCACTCGATCACGCGCAGCATCGGCAGCGAGACGACGATGAGATCCACCGCCGCGTAGCGCGCCAGCGCCCCGGCGACCACGCTGGTGAAGAGCCAGATGACCACCGCCGACACCACGAGCGCCTCCGCCACCTGCCAGTGGTCGGCGTGCATGGTGCCGTCGGGCTGGCGCGTGCCGGCCCAGAGCACCACGGCGAAGAAGCCGATGCGTCCCCAGGTCCGCAGGAAGCTCACCGCGTCGTCGACCGCGGACCATCGCTCGAAGAGCCACGCGCCCGCGGCGGCGCGCTCCGAGGATTCCAGGCGCCGCGAGACCGCCGACTGGCTCACCTGCACCAGGGCGAGGTTCAGCGCCGAGAAGGCGGTGGTCAGGGCGAGCACCGCGATCGCGGCGACCACGAGCGCCGTCACGACTCGTCCTCCCGCACCCGCGCCGCGGCGCCAAGCGCCTCCATGATCCGCGACTCCTCCGCGTGCATCCGCCGGAAGGCGTCGGGCGTGGTGTCGTCGTGGCCGGCGCCGTGGAGCAACCCGTGCACGGCGTAGAGGAGCAGCTCGTCCCGGAGGGAGTGCCCCAGTTCGCCCGCCCGCCGGCGCGCCTCGTCGGCGCAGACGGCGATGTCGATCTCGAGTCCGCCGCCGCCCGGCGTGGTCCAGGTCAGGACATCCGTGGTCGATCGATCCCCCGTGGATCGTTCGTGCAGTCGGATCATCTCCGGATCGTCCACCACGCGCACGCGAACCTCCGCCACCGGTGCGGCCACCAGCGCCAGCGCCGCCGCCAGGCGCTCCGCGAGCCACGCACGATCGGGGGCGCTCGCGGCCGCCCCCGTGACGTCGATCACGTCCGTCCCGCCGAGACGAAGACGGGGACGAACTTCGGCTTCACGCGCTTCTCGAAGTCGTCGCGGAACTTGTTCACGATCGTCCGCATGGCCCAGTTGTTGCCGTCGGCGAGGCCGCAGATGGTGGTGCCGGGGGTGAGGCCCATGCTGCCGCCGAGCTCGAGCAGGAGATCGAGATCGGCGCTCGTGCCGTCGCCGCGCTCGATGCGCGTGAGGAGCTTGAGGATCCAGCCGCTGCCCTCGCGGCAGGGCGTGCACTGGCCGCACGACTCGTTCTTGAAGAAGCGCGCGATGTTCCGCGCCACCATCACCATGTCCGTGTCCTCGTCGAACACGGTGGGACAGGCGGTGCCCAGGCCCAGCACGTCGCAGGCGCGACCGATGTCGAAGTCCATGGCTGCCTCGTATTGGTCCGTCCCGAGGATGCCCATGCTGATGCCGCCGGCGATGGCGCCCTTGAAGCGCTTGCCGCCGCGCATGCCGCCGCAGTACTCCTCGACGAGCGTGGAGAGCTTCACGCCCAACGGCACCTCGAAGCAGCCGGGACGGTTCACATGGCCGGAGACGCCCATGAGCTTGGGGCCCCAGCTCGGCATGCCGCCGAAGCGGCTGGCCACGCCGATCTTCTTCCACCACTCCGCGCCGCGCTCCAGTACATGGACGCAGGCGGCCAGCGTCTCCACGTTGTTCACGATGGTGGGTCGCCCGAAGAGCCCCTTCACCGCCGGGAACGGCGGCTTGATGCGCGGCCAGCCGCGCTTGCCTTCCACCGCCTCCAGCAGCCCCGTCTCCTCGCCGCAGATGTACGCGCCGGCGCTGCGATGGAGGATGCACTCCACCGCGAACGGGCGCTTGCCGCGCAGGAGCCCCTGCTTCCCGAAGATGCCCTTCGCGTACGCCTCCTCGATCGCCGCCTGCACGATGCGCGCCTGGTGGTGGTACTCGCCGCGGATGAAGAAGTACGCGGTGTCCAGCTGGCAGGCCCAGCAGCAGAGGGCGATGCCCTCCAGCACCTGGTGCGGATCGAAGTCGCAGAGGAGACGATCCTTGAAGGTGCAGGGCTCCGCCTCGTCGCAGTTGACGGCGAGGTAGCGGCGCCCGCCGTCGGGCGGAGGCAGGAACGACCACTTGAGACCCGCGGGGAAGCCCGCGCCGCCGCGACCGCGCACCACCGCGTCCTTGACGATCTCCACCACCTTCGCGGGCTCCAGGTCGAGAGCCTTCTCCAGCCCGCGGTATCCGCCGCCGGCGACATAGTCGTCGTACCAGGCGGTGCGGCGCTTCGCGGGATCGGCGAACGGCACGCAGGGGATGCGCTTCGTCAGGATGGGTTCGTCAAGACGCATGGTCGCTCGCTTCGGGACGACGCGGTGCCGGGACTTCCACTTCGTCGATGATGGTTCGCCGCAGGATCACGCCTTCGGGTCCGCGCGCCTCGTCCACGGTGCGGCGCGTCTCGCGCCGCGCGCCGGGGGCGGCGCCGGATCCTCCCGCCGCCGGGTCGGCGCGGAATCCCGCCACCAGGTGCCCGACGAACTGGCCGAGGTTGCGCATCAGTCCCATCGCGGTCTCGGCGCTCACTTCTCGATGTCCTCGGTGCCCGCCACGCCGGGTCCCACCTTGCGGCCATGCGGGATCGAGGCGTCGCCCCCCTTGCGGACCCGCTCGATGAGCTGGTCCACGCGCTCCACGGTCAGCCGCTCGTACAGCACGTCGTTGAAGAGCGCCACCGGCGCCGTGTCGCAGCTTCCCAGGCACTCGAGCGCCAGCAGCGTGAAGAGCCCGTCCTCGCTCGTC
>CAZSVT010000206.1:0-832 GCA_964610365.1 uncultured Isosphaeraceae bacterium | reverse complement strand
TCTCGTGCGGCTCCAGGTCCAGCCGCGCCCGCACGTGATCCAGGATGGCCCGGTGTCCGCACGCCTCGCACGCCAGCGACTGGCAGATGCCGATGACGCACTTCCCGACCGGCTCGGTGGTGTACTCCTCGTAGAAGGTCACCGTGTCGAGCACCTCGGCGGGCGTGATCTTCAGGAATGCCGCGATCTCGATCATCGCCTGGTGCGGGATGTGCCGGTGCTCGTGCTGGATCTCGTGGAGGATCGGCATGAGCGCCCCGTGGCGCGTGGCGTACTTCGGGATGATCTCGCGTTCCCAGCGGGCCTTGAGCGCGTCGCTCAGGTAGGGCTCGACGCGGCGGGCGATGGGCTCGGTGGCGCTCGGTTTGGTGATCCAGGCCATGGCGGTCAGGGGTCCAGCTCGGCGGCGATGACATTGATGCTTCCCAGCACCGCCACCACGTCGGCGAGCTGGTGCCCCTCGATGAGCTTCGGGAAGACCTGGTAGTTGATGTAGCTCGGCGGCCGGCACTTCGCGCGCCACGGGTACTTCCCGCCGTCGGCGACGATGAAGAAGCCCAGCTCCCCGTTGGGGCTCTCGATGGCCGAGTAGCTCTCCCCAATCGGCGTGTCCCAGCCGCGGTTGTGCATCACCAGTTCGAAGAGCTGGATCACGCCCTCGATGGAGCCGTAGACGTCGCCCTTCGGCGGAATGAGGCTCTTGCCGTCGGCCGCCGCGTTCATCGGCCCCTTCGGGATGCGGTCGATGAGCTGGCGGATGATCGACACCGACTGCCGCAGCTCCTCCAGGCGGACGAAGTAGCGGCAGAGGCAGTCGCCGTCCTGCGCCACC
>CAZSVT010000205.1:0-4471 GCA_964610365.1 uncultured Isosphaeraceae bacterium | reverse complement strand
TGACCGATCTTGCTTCCCTGTGGATGCCGATCCTGGTGTCCACCGTGATCGTCTTCTTCGCCAGCTGGATGATCCACACGCTGCCGCTCTGGCACAGGAACGACTTCCCCGCCCTCCCGAAGGAGGACGCGGTGATGAACGCCCTGCGTCCCTTCGACATCCCGCCGGGCGACTACATGATGCCGCGCTGCACCAGCGCCTCGGACATGAAGTCCGCCGAGTTCATGGAGAAGATGAAGCGCGGTCCGGTGATCTTCATGACGGTGATGCCCAGCGGGCCGATGGCCATGGGGAAGAGCCTGCTCCTGTGGTTCATCTACTGCGTCGTGGTCGGCCTCTTCTCCGGGTATGTGGCCAGCAGGGCCCATGGTCCCGGCGCCGACTACCTCAAGGTCTTCCAGCTCGTCGGGGCCACCGCGTTCATGGGCTACGCGCTGGCCACCTGGCAGGAGCACATCTGGTTCAAGCGGGGCCTCGGCCACACGGTGAAGCGCACCTTCGACGGCCTCATCTACGGCTGCCTCACGGCGGGCGCGTTCGGGTGGCTCTGGCCGAAGGCCCTCTCCGCCTCCAGCCTGCTCCCCGTCACCCCGCAGTGATCGAGGTCGCGGAACGAGCGTCGGCGATCCGCCGCCGTCGTATCATCGGCGCCGATCGGAGGTGACCGCATGGCCGCCAGGAAGTCGTCGTCCAAGGGGCGTGGGAAGGCATCGAAGTCGTCGAAGTCGTCGGCGAAGGGCGCGGCGCGAGGCGCCGGCCGTCGCGGCCGCGCCGCGGGATCGAAGAAGACGAAGTCCTCCCGTGCCGACATTCGCGGCACCATCCATGACTTCACCCTCCGCGCCGTGCGCGACGGCGACGTGACGCTGCGCGATCTTCCCGCCTTCGCGCGCGACGTGGTGACGGACGCGGCGGCGGGACTCAACCGCGCCATGCCGCAGTCGAGCCGCAGCGTGCTGCGCCAGGTGGTGGAGGGGCTCACCGATGCCACGGCGGCGGCGGCCTCGTCCACCAAGGCGGCGCTCTCCTCCACCGCGGCGCGAGGCTCGGAGTTCGTGCGCAAGGACGCCGCGCGGGCGGTTCGGGACCTCCGCTCGCTGGAAGGCGACTTCGTCAGCGCGCTCTCCCGCGCCGGGCGCTCCCTGAAGGGCGCGGCGAAGGAGGAGATGGAGTCGATCGTCCAGCAGGCGCGCCGCGCCGGCACCCGGATCCGGCCGGCGGCGCAGAAGACGGCCGAAGCCATCGACGGGCGGCTCGCCCGACTGGGCACCGAGTCGGCCGCCACCGGCGTGCGCGCCGCGCGCTCCGCGCTCGGCGGCGTGCTGGGCGGGGCCAGCGGCTTCCTGCAGGCGCTGGGCGAAGCGGCGTCGGGCACGGGGCCGCGCAGCACGGGCCGGCGATCGCGCTGAGTCCCGGACGACGCGCGGCGCTCAGTCGCGGTCGATGCGCAGGCGCCGGTTGCTGGCGATCATCAGCACCGCCAGCACCGCGGCGGCGATGAAACCGGCGATCCCCAGGAACCAGAGCCCGCCCGTTCCGGGATCCCGCGCCGCCAGCACCAGGATGGCCGAGCCCACCAGCATCGCCGAGATCACCAGGGCGAAGGAGACGTTCCGGCTGGCGTGCTCCACCGCGTTCACCACGCGCTGGAGCCCGCGATGCTCCAGGTTCACCGCGAGTCGGTTGCGGCGGAGCTGCGAGAGGATGAACTTGATCTCGCCGGGCATCGTCTCCGCCAGCTCCGCGTAGCCGAGCATGCTGGCGGTGAGCCGGCGCCGCAGGGCCGCGAAGCCGTAGCGGCGCTTGACCAGGCGCTCCACGTACGGCCGGGCGAACTCCACCATCTGGAAGTCCGGATCGAGCATCTCGCCGACGCTCTCGATGGTGGTCATCGCCTTGATGAGGAGGACGAGGTCGCCCGGGCAGCGGATCTGGTGGGCGCGCAGCCGGGCGAAGAAGTCCTGGAGCAGCGGACCCATGTTGAGCTGATCCAGCGGCACGTTCTGGAAGCGGGAGACGAAGTCGCGGACATCGGCGCGGAAGCCGCGATCCTCGAGCTTCGAGGGATCGATGTCCCCCAGGAGTCCCACCACGGCGATCACGCGATCCACGTCGCCGCTCACCACGCCGCCCACCAGGTCGGCCAGCTGCTGCGTGGTGCGGGAATCCGCCTGGCCCGTCATGCCGCAGTCGATGAAGGCGATGCGCCCGCCCTCGAGGGCGAAGAGGTTCCCCGGGTGCGGATCCGCATGGAAGAAGCCGAAATCGAGGCACTGGCGCAGCACCGCCCGGGCGCCGTTGGCCACCACCTCGCGGCGCTCCTCCAGCGTGAGATCGCCCTCCTTGTAGCGCGAGAGGAGCACGCCCTTGATCTCCTCCAGGGCCAGGATGTTCCGCGTGGTGGCCTGCCAGTAGACCTTGGGGAAGACCACGCCCGGCTCCTCCTTGAACTGGTCGCGGAACCGCTCCGTGGCCCGGCCTTCGTGCGTGAGATCGACCTCCTTGGCCAGCTCGCGCGCGAACTCGTTGACCACCTCCACGGGGCTGTAGCCCATGTTCGCGAAGTGCGCCTCCGCCCAGTGGGCGAGCGTGCGCATGATCTCCATGTCCGACTCGGTCTGCTCGCGGATGCCCGGACGCAGCACCTTGAGCACCACGTGCGTGCCGTCCTTCAGCACGGCGCGATGGACCTGCGCCATCGACGCCGCGGCGATCGCCTTGGGATCGATCGACTTGAAGACCTTCGATCGCTCGGAACCGAAGTCTTCGTCGAGCCGCCGCTCGATCTCGGCGAAGTCCACCTGCGGCACGTCGTCCTGGAGCTTGCGGAACTCCTCGGCCCACTCCGGCGGGATCAGATCGGGGCGCGTGGACAGCACCTGGCCGAGCTTCACGAAGGTGGGCCCGAGTTCCTCCATCGCCTTGCGCAGCCGCACGGGCCGCGGAAGGTGGGAGAACTCCGGCGACACGCGCCCCGCGGTGACGAAGCTCACGCTCCGCTCGATGAGGCGGTCGAGGTGCATCTCGTGCACCGCCTCACCGAAGCCGTGCCGGCCGAGCGTGCTCAGGATCTCGGCGTAGCGCTTGAGATTCCGGAGCGTCTGGTTGATCGCGAGGAGGTCGGGCATGCGATGACGGCGCCCGCAGCATAGATGGGACGGCTCACGGCGGCCGCAGCATCATGCAGGCGATGCCGCCGCGCACGGTCCATGCGGCCGTCCGCAGCCAGTTGCTGCGCACGAGGCGCCGGTGGGCCGCCGCATCGAAGCCGCGCTCGAGCCTCGCGTGCAGCGGCACCTGCACGGCGAAGGTGGAGAGCCAGAGGAGCGCCGCGATCACCGCCCCCGTGATGGCGAGCACGGAGCGCGGCTGGAGCATCACGAGCGCGGCCGCGCACGACGCCTCGATCAGCATCGCCGGAGCGACCACGAGCGTGGTGCGACGGGTGTGGTTGCGCTCGTAGGCGGGGAAGCGGTCGGCACCCACCTCGGCCATGAGCGGATAGTGGACCACCTGCACGAACCAGATGAGGCCGGCCATCCACCAGGTGGCGGCGGCATGGACGATCAGGAGCGCCGGCGGCCACGCCTCCGTGATCACGCCGGAACCCGCGGGATCCACTCGAGGAACTTCGAACGCGGGATGGGATCGCTCATCCACGAGGTGTCGGGGAGCGGAGCGTCGAGCAGCTCGCGCACCGGTCGCAGCGTCGGCATCGGCTCCCCGCTCAGCGAGCCGGCGCGCGTGCGCCAGCGCACGGCGCCCGTCTCGACGATGCGGCGGATGATCTTCGCGGTGAGCTGGGCGTCGCCGCGCACGTACTCCATGACCTCGGCGCGGCGGCCGTCGCGCCACGCCTTCGGCGCGTCCTTGCCGGACATCGACTTGGTCTGCTCGATGCCGAGCCCTTCGCCGACCTTGGCGAGACTCACGGGGAATCCGCGCTGGCAGTGGAACTGGAACATCGGGTCGTAGTGGTCGAGCGCGATCCGGGCCGCGAGCTCGACATCGCCGGCGGCGACGCCGAGCCAGCGGAAGTCGAACCCCAGCCCGTTCCAGGTGACGACGGGCACGCCGCGCTCCTGCTCGGCGCGGAGGTACCGGAGCAGCTCCCGCGCCGTCTCGCGCGTCATGACCGATGCGGGGGCGCCGACGGCGTCGACGGAGTGCCAGAGGCGCGTCTCGCCGTCCTGGTCGCAGGTGGCGGCCACGGAGAAGTCGAACGGCCCGCGCTCCGCCCAGTTCCCCCCGGCCTCGTCCTCGATGATCGTGGCGAGCTCCGTGTCGAAGGTGAGGAAGGTTCGCATCGGGACTCCTCCGCGCTGGAGATGGCGCCGCGCGGCCGCTGCGGAACCCTATCAGGAGGCGCGGTCGTCGTCGGTCGGCTCCGAACCATCCGAACTCACATCGGCTTTTCGCCGATCGTCTCGTCGTACACCTGGAGCAGCTTCGACTTGTCGAAGATGAGCTC
>CAZSVT010000204.1:0-4504 GCA_964610365.1 uncultured Isosphaeraceae bacterium | reverse complement strand
GCTTCGATTGAGGAGCGGCGTGTTCTGGAAGACGGCCAGCAGTCCGGCCGCGGCGGCCACCAGGCTCCAGCCGGCCACGCGGAGGACATCGCCGATGGGTCGGCGCTCGGCGCTCATCGCGATCCGTCCTCGGCGCCCGGGCGCATTCGGGCGATCCCGCGGAGGGCGCTCACGCGGCCGCCCCGCGAACGCGGAGCGAACGCACGCCCTGGAGCAGTTCCCAGGCGCCACCCTCGAGCGCCGCCATGAGGCGCGTCATGTAGACGAGCGCCGCGAGCGCTCCGGCCTCGGTCCCCGTGGCGCCCAGGGCGAGGAACGCGGCCGCGCCGGCCACTTCCGCCGGGCCGGCGCCGGCGAAGGTCACCGGCACCACCTGGCCCAGCGTTCCAACGGAGATGCCGAACGCCAGCGCCACCCACGGCGTGGGCAGTCCCAGCCATCGGGCGGCCAGCCACACCGAGGTGATGGTGGCGAGCTGCATCACGAGCACCAGTGCGGTGGCCGGCACGAGCAGCCCGCGCCGGCCGCGCGTCTCGCGCACCGCGTCGGCAAGCTTCCGCAGCCAGCCGAGTCTCCAGGCCACCAGCACGGCCCCGGCGCCGAGCATCCCGACGATGAGGAGCAGCCACGCCGGCGCGAGCGTCACGCCCGCGATGGGTCGGAGTCCCACGAACGGCAGGGCGGCGAGGGCGATCACCACGCACGCCAGGAGCCCCATGAGTCGATCGAGCACCAGCGAGACGACGAGCGAGTGCATCGTCGACTGCGGACGGATGGCCCGGATCTTCAGGTAGCGGGACACTTCGTTGCTGGCCGACACCGGGATGAAGAAGAAATAGAACTGGCTCTGGATGGCGATCCGCAGCGCATCGCGCATGGGGATCTCCACGCCGAAGAGGCGGAGCCCCACGGCCATGCGCCAGCCGATGAGCAGGATGGCGCACTGGTTGACCAGCAGCGCGCCGAGGAGCAGGTGCACGCCGCCGGTCGGCTTCAGCTCCAGCCCCTGCGAGCGGGCGAGGAACCACCCGGCCGCCAGCGCCGCCGGCACCGCCACCAGTCGGATCGCCAGCATGATCCGGGCGCGGAGCGTCCGCGCGCCCGCCACGATCTCCGCCGGCGGCTCCGTGGTCGTCACTTGAGGAGGATCTGCCGGAGCACATCGGCGAGGAGGCCGAGGCCGAACATGAAGAGGGCCACGAGCAGCCCGCCGATGCCCAGCAGGTAGCCGGCGCGGATGCCGGTGATCATGCCGGTGGCCACCGAGAGGACGCTGGCCAGCACGCACGCGGCGGCGAAGAGGTTGAAGATCTTCAACGGCGCGTAGTACATGACGCTCTGGCAGATGTACAGGAGCGTCCGCAGCGAATCCTTGAGCAGCTTCACATGCGTCTGCCCCACGCGCGCGTGGTACTCGATGGGCACGTAGGTGACGAACTTCCCGGTGAGCATGTACGCGATGGTCATGCTCGTGGTGAAGCTGAAGGTGTCGCAGAGGTGCGGCAGGTGATCCAGGACGGTCTTCTGGCTGAAGATGCGGAGCCCGCTGTTGGCGTCGGGCACCCGGCGACCCGCCGCGTACTCCACCAGCCACTGGAGCACGCGCCGCAGCGGCGCCTTGAAGGCGCTCTCGCGGTAGTGCTCGCCGGTGCGCTGGCCCACCACCATGTCGTTGCCGCGCTCGTACTCCTTGAGGAGTCCCGGGATCGCCTCGGCGGGGTAGGTGAGGTCCGCGTCGGTGATGCAGATGGTGTCGTGCTTCGCCTCGCGGATGCCGTGCTTGAGGCTCCGGCCGTACCCGGCGTTGTGGGGGTGGGTGATGACGCGGGCGCCGGCGGCGGCCGCCAGCTCACCGGTGCGGTCCTTCGAGCCGTCGTTGATCACCAGGACCTCGAACCCCGCGATCCCGGCGTCGGCCATCACCTGCTGGATCCGCTGCACCGTGCCGGTGATGGCGGCCTCTTCGTTCTTCGCGGGAATCAGGATGGTCAGCATGAACGCGGGCGAAGACTACCACACGGCCGCGGTCGTAGACTCGCCGCCATGCGGGTGCAGGGATGCCACGCATGATGGTGCGCTGGCTTCTGCTGGCGGCGATCGTGCTCGTCGATCTGGCGGCCTGGGGCGCGCGCTCGGCGTTGGCGCCGACGGCCACCGGCGTGCTCGATCCGGCGCGCATGCAGCCGGAGAAGGGGCGTGCCTTCACCGTGCCCCTCGACGCATCGGTGCCGGCCTGGACGCATGTCCCCAACGACGGCGCCGGCGTCTCGCAGCTCCGGGTGGTGGAGCGGGACGGCGTCCGCGAGACGGAGCTCAGTCCGCACCACGCGCCGCCCGACCGCGTGCGGCGCGAGGGCGGCGGCGCCTTCTGCCACTGGGGCGAGGTCCTCTTCTCCACGCCCGATGGAAGCGATCCTCGGAGCAACGGCCGGCGCTACGAGTGGCGCTCGCCCACGGCGCTCCATCCGCGCATCGAGCTGGCGCTCCTGGGGCTGACCGGCGCCGCGGTGCTCTGGACGCTCTCCGGGCTCTGCCGTCGCGAGCCGCGCCTGGGCGGATGGCTGCTGACGGGCGCGGTGGTGGTGCTCGCGGTGGGATGGAACATCGAGGCGTCGCGCCTCTATCCCGGGTGGATCAACGTCGACTGGGATTCGGGCAGCTACCTCGGCTGGGCCTCGGAGCGCACCGTGGGGTACCCGCTGATCCTGGAGGCGATCCAGCGCGCGGGCGGGGGACTGAAGTGGCTCCTGCCGATCCAGCTCAACGCGATGCTCGCGTCGTTCTGGCTGCTGGCGTGGAGCCTGGATCGGCTGCTGCGCACGCGCGTGACGGGGCTGGCGGTCTTCGTCCTGCTGGCGACGAGTCCGCGGCTCATGTCCTTCCCGTTCAACGTGCTGACCGAGGCCTTCTACGCCTGCGGCATCGCCGTGGTGCTGGCCCTGCTCTGCGAGTGCGCCCGGTGGGGCGCGCCGGCGCCGGTCGTGATCGACGCGGGCGGCGCGAGTGAGGCGCGCGGCGCGGACGCCGACGGCGGCGAGCCCGCGACCGCGCCGAGCATCGGCACCTCGGCGCCGTCGCGAGGCGCGCGGCTGGCGATCCTCGGCGCCGCGAGCGCCGCCCTTGCCTGCACGGAGCTCGTCCGCCCCGCCGCCTTCGGCATGGCCGCGATGCTGCTGCTGCCCATCCTGTGGAATCGCGGCGAGCGTCTGCGGAGCGCCGCGGCCCTGGCGCTGCCGTACCTCCTGATCATCGGCGCGGCCGCGGCCGTGAACCAGGTCCGCCACGGCTACTTCGCCACCAGCTCCATGGGTCCCGTCTCGCTGCTCGGGCATGTCGCCTGGAACATCAGGCCCGAGACCTGCCCGCAGCATCCCGAGCTCGCGGCGCGTCTGGAGCGGCGCCTGGCGCCGGTGATCGCGCGTCGGCCGCCGGATCTCTCCTGGCCGCGCGAGTACTACTTCTGGACGAGCGACGAGTACAACGAACTCCTCTGGGCCAACGCCATGCCCGAGACGCACGCCTGGGTGGAGGAGGAGGCGACGCGACGACCGATCCCCAACCAGGTGGCCGAGATGATGCGCGTGCGCGGTGCGCTGGCGCGCAGCGCGCTCCTGGCGGATCCGAAGGCGTATGCCCGGCACGCGGCGGCGCACCTCTGGGGATTCTGGCAGTCGGTGGCGCGCTCGGCGGCCCTGGGCCCGGCGCTCAAGGGCCGCGTGGCGCAGAGCGTGGTGGGCGTGGCCGACCTGCCCGCCGAGGTGCGCGAGCGAGGCTTCGCGTGGATGGGGCCGCCGCCGGAGGTCGAGGCCCCGGGAACGCCGTTCGATCGCCTGACGCCCATGGAGCGATGGCGCACCTCGCTCGATGGCAATCGCAGCACCCTCTGGAAACTCGCGGTGCCGGCCACGCTGGTGGGGGTGCTGCTGGCGCCCTTCTCGCGGCGGCTGACGCCGGCGGGCCGGCTGCTGGCGCTCTCGGGCCTGGGCTTCCAGGGGACCGCGGTCCTCGCCGCCGCGGTCACGGCGGTGATCGCCCGCTACGTGGACGCGGTGGAGCCGCTCACGGTGACGGCGTGCGCGGCGGCGCTGCTGTCGATCGGGGAGTCGATCGCCCGGCTGCGTCGCGCCGGCGCGCCTCGATCGCGTCCGCCAGCGTCTTCGCCATCACCTGCTGCGCCTCTTCCAGGAAGTGGCCGGTGAGATTGCCCGGATCGCCGTCGTAGAGCTTCGTGCCGCGCGCCTTCGAGAGGGCGCGGATGTTCGGCACCACGCGCACCGGCGCCAGCCCCATCGCTTCCGCCGTCGACTCGAATCGATGGACGGGCAGGTCGGGGTCGAAGTCGTCGGCGCGGTAGAGCGGGTCCTTCGCCACGTGCTCGTCGAAGACATCGCGATCGATGGTGAACGGCGCGTCGATGCCCGCCACCACCAGCTCGCAGCCGGCGGCGTCGCAGAGCGCCCGGATCGTTCCCAGGGCGCGCTCGGTCTCCCGCCACGCGCCGGAG
>CAZSVT010000203.1:0-4541 GCA_964610365.1 uncultured Isosphaeraceae bacterium | reverse complement strand
AGTGGCGGAGCCGCCAACGACCCCTCGGGCCGGAACCCTTCGAACGCCCTCGTCTTGCGGTGCACCTGCGGCGGGTCCAAGATGCGGAACCCATGAGCCACGCCGTCACCAGACCCCGACCGGCCCACGCCATCGCCCCGCCGTCGAGCATCGATCCGGGTCTCCCGGTGCTGCCCGTCTCGGAGATCCGCCGAACCTCCTTCGAACCGCCGGCCGGCCGCGTGGTGGTGCGCGGCTGGGTGCGCACGCGCCGCGACTCGAAGGCGGGCATCTCCTTCGTCAACCTCTCCGACGGGAGCTGCTTCGACTCCCTCCAGCTCGTGGTGCCGAGCGCCCTGGACAACTACCAGGCGGAAGTCCTGCGCCTGACGGCGGGGTGCGCGGTCGAAGCCGCGGGCACGCTGGTCCAGGGGCAGGGCAAGACGCCGGCGCTGGAGCTCCAGGTGGAGGCGCTCAAGGTCCACGGCTGGGTGGACGACCCCGACACCTATCCCATCCAGCCCAAGGCGCACACCTACGAGTACCTCCGCGAGGTGGCGCACCTTCGGCCGCGCACCAACTCCTTCGGCGCCCTGGGCCGTGTGCGCCATGCGATGGCCATGGCGATCCATCGCTTCTTCGACGAAAACGGTTTCGCGTGGATCCACACGCCGATCATCACCGCCAGCGACTGCGAGGGCGCGGGCGAGATGTTCCGCGTCTCCACGCTGGACCTGGCCAATCCTCCGCGCACGCCGGAGGGGCGCGTCGACTACTCCAGGGACTTCTTCGGCCGGGAATCGCACCTCACGGTGAGCGGCCAGCTCAACGTGGAGTGCTGGTGCCTGGCGCTCTCCAAGGTCTACACCTTCGGCCCCACCTTCCGGGCGGAGAACTCCAACACCAGCCGCCACCTCGCTGAGTTCTGGATGATCGAGCCGGAGGTGGCGTTCGCCGACCTGGCCGCCGACGCGACGCTCGCCGAGGCGCTGCTCAAGTTCGTCTTCAAGGCCGTCCTCGAGGAGCGCGGCGACGACCTGCGCTTCTTCGCCGAACGCGTGGACAAGGAGTGCATCGTACGGCTGGAGCGTCTCGTCGCAGCGCCGTTCGAGCGCATGGACTACGGCGACGCGATCCGGGCCCTGGAGAAGGCCGCAGCGGGCGGCACCAAGTTCGAGTACCCGGTGCGCTGGGGCATGGATCTGCAGAGCGAGCACGAGCGCCATCTCACCGAGGTGCTCGTGGGTCGCCCCGTGGTGGTGATGAACTACCCGAAGGAGATCAAGGCCTTCTACATGCGCCTCAACGACGACGGTCGCACCGTGGCGGCGATGGACGTGCTCGCCCCGGGCATCGGCGAGATCATCGGCGGCAGCCAGCGCGAGGAGCGGCTGGAGGTGCTCGATGCCCGCATCGAGGAGATGAAGCTGGAGAAGGAGTCCTACGGTTGGTATCGCGACCTGCGCCGGTACGGCACGGTGCCGCACGCGGGATTCGGACTGGGATTCGAGCGGACCATCTCCTATGCCACGGGCCTGGGCAATGTCCGCGACTGCATCCCCTTCCCGCGCACGCCGAAGAACTGCCTCTTCTGATCGGCGCCCGCGCGCCCGGCACCGGAAAGGAGCCGCCCCATGCAGTGCAACATCGATGCTCGCGGAAAGGCGGTGCGGCTGGTGATCGGCCTGTGCTCGCTGCTCGTGGGCGCCGCGCTCCTGGGCTGGTGCTGGTGGGACCCCGCGTCGGCCCCGGTCTGGGCGCTCTGGACGGGCGTGGGCGCCTCCGCCGGCGGTCTCTTCGCCATCTTCGAAGGCGCGTCGGGATGGTGCGCCCTGCGGGCGCTGGGCATGCGGACGCCGATCTGAACCCGCGTGAAACGACGGCCCGCCGCGACGCCTCCCGTGGAGGGCGCCGCGACGGGACCGGATTCGTTCACCAGCCGCTGGAGGCCCGGATCTCCGGGTCGATCGCGGGGGCGAACGAGGGGCGAAGACGACTCCGCATCAACGCCAGCCGCGCCGGGGGCCGCGAGTGAAATCGCGGCCGTGATCGTGGCGATGGCCGTGTCCGCCGCGCCAGCCTCCGCCGTACACCGGCTGCACGAACACCGGCGCCGCGACGACGCCGCAGGCGGGCGCCACCGGAGCGCAGACGACCGGCGCCGGGGCGTACACGGGGCGGACCGGCGCGCAGACGGGCTGCACCGGGACGAAGACCGGCTGCACCGGCGCGCACACCGTCTGGACCGGGGCGCAGGTGGCGGCCGGAGCGCACCAGCCGTTGCCGAAGGAGAAGGTGAAGTTGACGCCGGCCAGCGCGGGCGCCGCGAAGAGTGCCGCGAGAGTGGATCCGATGACGAGCGTGCCGAAACGCATGGTGATCTCCTTTCGATCGGAGCGGTGTCCGCCGCTTCCGTCGCAGTGAAGACACGGAGCGCACGCATCTATTCCATGCTGCATTCGTCCCGGTGCGCCGCGGCGCAACCGCGGCTACGGCGACCAGCCGAAGGCCTCGTCCGGAACGGGCGCCCGCCGCTGCCCGGGCCCCTCCCAGTCCAGCCGCAGGGCCGATTCGCCGCCGGCGTTGAAGTACTCCACGCGGATCGGATGCAGTCCCGCCGCGAGCGCAACCTCCGCGTCACGCCGCATGGCCGCATGCGGACCGTCGAGGTCGACGATCGCCCGCCCGCCGATCCACAGCCGTGCGCCGTCGTCGGACTCGAGCCCCAGCCGCCAGACGCCGCCGCTCGGCACGCGCAGGAAACCTTCGAAGACGATGGCGAAGTGCTCGCGGCGCGGGCGCGCCTGGAGCGAGAGCGCCGGGACGACGAGCGATCCCACGACCTCGGCGCCCTCGATCTCCGAGAGCGCCTGGAAGCGCTCGCGGGTTCGGATCGTGGCGCGGAGACCGGGCGTCGGCCCGAGCGTCGGCCGCACGGCCGGCAGCGGCGTCACCCTCCGGAACGCGCGCGACGCCGTGGAGGAGCGCGGCGTGTCGCCCTCGAAGATGCGGGCGCTCAAGGTGCATGACCGGTCGAGCGTGATCGCTCCCTTCGCTTCCGGGCTCGCCGCGCTCGGCTCCGTGCCGTCCAGCGTGTACCGGATGGTCTCGCCGGCGCCGGCGCCCTGGAGGCGCACGGTGATCGACTCGACGAACTGCTCGGAGCGCGCCTCGATCGATGGAGGTTCCACGACCTGCACCCGACCGTGGAGCGACAGCGCCACCACCGGAACCGGTCCCGCCAGGTCGGAGGGCAATCGCACCACGAGCGCATCCTCGTCGCGATCGACGCGCAGTCGATCGGACCGGCCGTCGAGCAGCCAGGCGCCCTGCGGAGCATTCACGACTCCGGGCAGCCGAAGGGCGAGATCGCGCGGCGTTTCGAAGACGAAGAGGTAGAGGCGGTCGCCGCCGGCGCCGTCGGCGCCCGGCGCCGCCTCGCGCCGCGTGCAGCGTCCCCACGCCAGCGAACCGAAGGGCGACGCCTTGGTGCCGTAGATCGCCTCGCCGCGCGGCGCGAGCCAGCGCCCCACCGCCTCGAGCCGATCCACGCTCTCCTTCGGAATGCGCCCGCGCCCGTCGGGGCCGACATTGAGGAGGAAGTTGCCGCCCTTGCTGGCGCAGTCCACGAGCATGCGGATGATGGTCTCCGCGCTCTTCCAGTGGTGATCGTCCTGCTTGAATCCCCAGGTGTCGTTCAT
Organism: uncultured Isosphaeraceae bacterium; assembly: GCA_964610365.1. Lineage (GTDB taxonomy): Bacteria > Planctomycetota > Phycisphaerae > Phycisphaerales > SM1A02 > VGXK01. The sequence goes on along the minus strand of CAZSVT010000203.1, from coordinate 861 downwards.
CGTCATGCACGACTCCCAGTCGACGCCGTCGGGGAGTCCGCGCTCGGGGATCTCCTGCTCGGGCGTGCCGAAGTCGCCCCGGAACTCGCCGCCGAGCGTGAGTCCGGCCATGCCGTCGCGGCCCTTGTCGATCCGGTTGTTGATGATCAGCGAGGGCGCCCGGGCGCGGAGCCAGTCGTGGAGCGCCGAGCCGTCGTCGTGCGTCCAGGTCGGCTCCCACTCGCCGTCGAACCAGAGCACGCCGATGTTCGGGTAGCGTTGCAGCAGTTCGGCGAGCTGGCCGCGCAGGTGTTCGCGGTAGCGGTCGAACCGGGCCCCGTCCGCCGGACGATCGTCCCACGCGCGCCGCGGGAGGTAGTCCGGATGGTGCCAGTCCATGATCGAGTGATAGAGGCAGAGCCGGATGCCCGCCGCTTCGCAGGCGCGGTCCAGCTCGCCAAGCGGGTCGCGGCCGCCCCTGCCCCAGGGCGTCGACGCGATGTCCCAGTCCGTCAGCGCCGACGGCCAGAGACAGAAGCCGTCGTGATGCTTGCTGGTGATGACGATGTAGCGCATGCCCGCGCGCTTCGCGAGCGCCACCCACGCCTCCGCGTCGAAGTCGACGGGATCGAAGCGATCCCGCAACGACTCGTACTCGGCGATCGGGATTCGACCGTGGGTGAGGATCCACTCGCCCACGCCCGGGATCGGCGTGCCGTTCCAGGATCCGGCGGCCTCGGAGTAGAGCCCCCAGTGGATGAACATGCCGAAGCGCGCGTCGCGCCACCAGCGCATCCGCGAGTCGTGGTCGGGACCCGGGGTCACCGCGGTCGATGCCCCGGCCGGCGCCGTGCGCTCCGCGGCGCCGGCGCCGTCGGCGCC
>CAZSVT010000202.1:0-4568 GCA_964610365.1 uncultured Isosphaeraceae bacterium | reverse complement strand
GGCAACAACGAGTTCGTGAAGCGCAACTTCACGCTCGTGATCGGCGCGATCATCGTGCTGAGCGTGATGCCGATCGCGTGGGAGTGGTGGCGGGCCCGTCGCGCCGTCCGGCGCGGCGACCGCGCCGCCGCCTGAAGGCCGGGGCGCTGGTAGGCTTCCCGCCCCCATGCGGATCCACGAGTACCAGGCGCGACAGCTCCTGCGCACGGCCGGCGTTCCCACGCCGGACTTCTCGGTGGTCCAGGGCGTGGGCGACGCGGAGCGCGAGGCCGCCCGCCTCTTCGCCGACGGGGCGAAGGAAGTGGTGATCAAGGCCCAGGTCCACGCCGGCGGCCGCGGCAAGGCGGGCTTCGTGAAGCTCGTCCGCAGCGCCGCCGAGGCGAAGGCGGCCGCGGAGTTCATGCTCTCGCACCGCATGGTCAGCCCGCAGACGCCGCCGGAAGGGCTGCAGGTCCGGCGCCTCCTCGTGGCCGAGGCGGTGCCGATCGCGCGGGAGTTCTACCTGGCGATCACGGTCGATCGCGCCGCGCGGACGAACGCCCTCGTGGCCAGCGCCGAAGGCGGCACCGAGATCGAGGTGGTGGCGGCGTCGCGCCCGGAGGCCATCATCCGACGCTCGCTCGATCCGCTCCTCGGACTGCCGGCGCACGCGGCGCGGGAGACGGCCTTCCAGCTGGGCTTCAAGGGGCGGCAGGTCCGGCAGGCGGTGGACATCATGCTGGCGCTCGGCGAGACGATGCGCTCCCTCGACGCGAGCCTGGTGGAGATCAACCCGCTCGTGGTGACCCCGTCCACGCCGGAACATCCGGACGGACGCGTCCTCGCCGTGGACGCCAAGTTCACCTTCGACGACAGCGCCCTCTTCCGGCATCCGGAGATCTCCGCCCTCTTCGATCCGGAGGAGGAGAACCCCTCGGAGCTCCGCGCCCAGGAGTTCGGCCTCAACTACGTGGCGCTCGACGGCACCATCGGCTGCCTGGTGAACGGCGCCGGCCTGGCCATGAGCACCATGGACCTGGTGAAGCTCCACGGCGGCAGCCCGGCGAACTTCCTGGATGTCGGCGGCAGCGCCAGCGAAGAGGCGGTGACGGAGGCCTTCCGCATCATCCTGGCGGATCCGCGCGTGCGCGGCGTGCTGGTGAACATCTTCGGCGGCATCATGCCCTGCGACCGGATCGCCCGGGCGATCACCGCGGCGGCGCAGCAGGTGGGCTTTACCGTGCCGCTCGTAGTCCGGCTGGAGGGCACGAACGTGGCGCAGGCTCGCCGGATCCTGGAGGAGGCGCGGCGCGAGATCCCCACCATGCAGTCGGCGCACGACCTGACCGAGGCCGCCCGCAGCGTGGTGGAGGCGGTGGGCGCCGCGTCATCGGCACGCCGCGACCGCGCCGACCTTCGGTGACCCGCCCCGCCTCGACCCACGCCGGCCCGCGCTGACCCGATGCTCCTGCTCTTCGACATCGACGGCACGCTGCTGCGAACGCAGCGCCTCGGCGTCGCCGCCATGCTCGACGCCTTCCGCGAGCTCCATCCCGGGCGCGACTTCTCCTTCGACGGCGTGCCGATCGCCGGCCGGCTCGACCCGCTCATCTGGCGCGATGTGATGACGCTGCACGGCCTGGAGCCGACCGAGGCCGCGCACGACCGCTTCCGCGACCGCTATCCGCGGCACCTGGAGCGCCGCCTCGCGGAACGCCCGGGCGCCGCGGTGCAGATGCCGGGCGTCGCGGCCCTCCTGGAAGCGCTGCGGGCCCGGGCGGGCACCCACCTGGGCCTGGTCACCGGCAACTACGGGATCACCGGCCGCCTCAAGATCCGCGCCAGCGGGCTCGATCCCGAGCAGTTCACCATCAACGCCTTCGCCGACGACGGTCCCGACCGGCGCTCCCTGCCCCCGGTGGCGATGCGCCGCTTCCGCGCCGACACCGGACGCGACGCGGAACCGGAGCGGACGGTGGTGATCGGCGACACCCCGCACGACATCGACTGCGCCCGGGCCTCGGGCTGCCGCGCCGTGGCCGTGGCCACCGGCGACTTCACCGTCGAGGCGCTGGCCGAGCATCGGCCCGACCTCCTCGTCCCCACCCTGGCCGACACCGCCGCGCTCCTCCGCTGGTTCGACTCGCTCTGAGGCGCGACAGCCTGTCCACATCCGGGGCCTCGGCGTCCGCCGCGCATCGCGCTTCGGCGCCGCCCCGTACACTCGACCCACGGAGCGCGAGATGCCCACCGAGTACGGCCTCTGGTGCCGGGATTTCTATGTCAATCAGAAGCTCGCCCTGAAGCTCGACCTCCCCGCGGGGCGCGAGCCGGTGCTGGAGCTCTTCGATCGGCTGCGCCGGCAGGAGCCGTCGCTGCGCCACCTGCGCCGATTCGAGTCCGAACTGGTCCTGGAGAGCGACGACCAGGAGCGCACCTTCTCGTGGGTCACCATGCGCGCCACCTCGCTGCGGAGCGGCATGGTGAATCCCGGCTCGCTGGAGGCGGCGTACCGGCTCCACCGCATGGTGCTGGAGACGGCGCCGTACTTCCTCTCCATCTCGCCGCTGGACATCGAGCACGCGGAGCTCGTCTTCTGCTTCGACTTCGAGACCGACGGCAATCGCGACCAGATCATCTGGGACGCCCTGCTGGCCGACTCGCCGCTGGCGGCGCTCGTGGACCCGCAGCAGGATCGGCCCATCGACGTGCAGCCGTTCATGGGACTCGCCCTGAACGCCTCGAACGATCTCCAGGCCTTCTTCGAGATCAAGAGCCGCTCCCGGGGCCAGGAGCCGTCGGGCGCCCGGCACGGCGAGGATCCGATCAGCGTCTACCTCACGGTGCGACGCCAGGGCCCTCTCGCCACCATCACCGAACTGACGACCGTCTTCGCCACGCTCTGCGGTCACGCGGAGCGCCTGGCGGAGGAACGGCTGATCCCGCATGTGGTCAAGCCGATCCGCGACGCCATCACCACCGCGTGAGTTCTCGCCGGTACGAATCGTCATGACCTCCATCGCCGTTTCGCACCTTCGTCGATCGGCCCGGACCCGGGCGCTGCGAGTTCGCATGGCATGCCTCCCGGCGCTGACGCCGCTCCTGCTGCTGGCGCCGCCCTGCGCGGGGCACCCGATGACGACTCCTGCGGCGCCGCAGGGCGCTCCGACGCCGTCGGCCGCGCCGCCGAGCGCCGCGCCGGCGGGAGCGCCGCCGACGGATCCGCCCGCGCCGCCGGATCCGCTGCGGGAGGAACTGGCGCTCCTGGACCTCGCATCGACGCGGCGCGTGACCATCCCCGAGGGAGTCGAGACGCTGCGCGAACTCGTGGAGGCGCTCGCGGCGCAGGGCGGGATCCCGGTGGAAGTGGAGTGGCAATCGCTGGTGCGCGGCGGCGTGACGCCGACGACGGCGCCCCCGGTCACGCGCGGCGAGGGATCGCTGCTGGCCGTGCTCGATGCGTGCTGCGCCGCCTTGGGGCAGTCCACCGAGCGACCTCGGGTGGAGGCCGCGCTCGGCTGCCTGCGCATCATGGCGCCGTCATCGGCGGCGGAGCTGCGGCGCACGCGCGGCTACCCGGCCGATGCGATCGCCGAGGAGCTGGTGGACCTGGCCACCTCCCACATCGATCCCGAGAACTGGGCCACCAACGGCGGCGAAGTGCAGCGGCTCTCGGTGGTGGGCGGAACCGTGGTGGTGAGCGCGCCCGCCACGGTGCATCGGCGCTTCGCGGCCCTGCTCCACGAGCTCGAAGCCACGAGGCCGGCGGGTGTGGAGTTCACCACCGAGCTCTGGCGGATCCCCGCCGCGGCCTACCGATCCCGCGCCATGGGAGGACACGCCGACGACGATGCCTCCTTCGACCCCGGCTCGATCGAAGGCGCTCGGCGCCTCGCCTCGCCCGGCCTCGTCGCGGCGATGGATTCCTCGGCGAGGACGAAACTCGACGGCGCGGGCCGCGGCGTGGAACTCCAGCTCCGGCCGGAGGCCGACCCGCAGGGTGCGCTCCGGGCGAACTACGAGCTCATGATGGAGGAAGGCGAACTCCGGACCTCCGCCAGCGGCGTCCTCCCGCTTCCGCCCGGCGGTGGGCCGGCGGGCGTGGCCGTCGACACCGGCGGCGATGCGATCCTTCTCCTGCGCATCCGCGGCCGTCCGCTCCTCCGCGGCGCAACCGGCCACGACGGGTCCCATCCCGACCCCTGACCGCTGGCACGGCCCCCCCGAATCGGCTAGCCTGCGGGACTTTCGCCGCCACCGCGGCAGGACTCCCGACATGGCCGAACTCGCTCCCAGCCGCACCGTCACCTTCACCGTCAAGGCCCTTCCCCGGACCGAGCGCCAGCGGAAGACGCTGCAGCGCCTGATGCGGCTCGCCCCCGGCGTGCAGCGAGGCCTGAGCCGACTGGCGACCAAGCGCCGTCGCGAGACGCCCTGGACCCAGCGTGGCGGCCGTCTCTTCGCCCGACGCAAGCAGGCCACCAAGCTGGTGGTCCCGGCCGTCGGCGCCACCTTCACGCTCCGACTCACGGCCCAGATCCTGCCGGATGTCAAGAGCGTGGAGCGCTACCTGACCTCGAAGTGAGGTA
>CAZSVT010000201.1:0-4571 GCA_964610365.1 uncultured Isosphaeraceae bacterium | reverse complement strand
AGAACCTGCCGGGGTTCGTCACCATCTCGCCGCCGTCGGCCAACGGCGGCTCGCAGAACTACGGCTCGGCGTTTCTCCCGGCCATCTACCAGGGCACGCGGCTCGGCGGCGAAGGTCGCGGGCGCGGTCGCCGTGGCGGCATGGACCAGGAGGGGCTGCCCAACATCCGCAGCCGCGAGCTCACCGACAAGGCGCAGCGATCGCAACTGGACCTGCTGCAGCGACTCAACAAGGAGCACGCGCGGCGCCACGCCGACGATCGCGAGGTGGAGGGCGTCATCGAGAGCTTCGAGCTGGCCTTCCGCATGCAGGCCGAGGTGCCGGAGCTCATGGACCTCTCCGACGAGAAGAAGGAGACGCTGGATCTCTACGGCATCGGCAACGAATCCACCGACCGCTTCGGGCGGCAGTGCCTGCTGGCGCGGCGTCTCGCCGAGCGCGGCGTGCGCTTCATCGAGGTGGGTCATCCCGGATGGGACACGCACCGCAACCTCCGCGCCGATCTCGATCGCCTCTGCGGGGAGATCGATCGGCCCATCGCCGGACTGCTGGCCGACCTCAAGCGCCGCGGCATGCTCAAGGACACCCTGGTGATCTGGGGCGGCGAGTTCGGGCGGACGCCGCACGCCCAGGGCGACGACGGGCGCGACCACAACAACAAGGGCTTCACCATCTGGATGGCCGGCGGCGGCGTGAAGGGCGGCTTCAGCTACGGATCAACGGACGAGACGGGCGCCGAGGCCGTGGACGGGAAGATGGACATCCATGACTGGCACGCCACCGTGCTCCACCTGCTCGGGCTGGACCACGAACGGCTGACCTTCAACTACGCCGGCCGCGACTTCCGTCTCACGGATGTGCACGGCGTGGTGGCGAAGGACATCATCGCGTAGGCGCGGAGGGCGCCTTGGGCGGGGTGGTGGCGGCGGGCGCCTTCGCCGGCGTCGAGTTGACCGGAGTCGCCGGGGCGGTGCGGCGCATGTCGAAGCGGGCGTGGTCGCTCGAGACCCCCTTCTCGTAGCCGCGCCACTGCGTCACCACATGGTCCGGCCCGAGGAACTCGAAGGTCACCGAGTCCATGTGCTTCTCGTCGCGCGAGGCCAGGTTGCCGCCGTCGACGAACTCGAAACTCACGGAGTTGCCTGTGTCCTTCACGGCCTTCAGCCGCGGCTGGTTGCCCATGGCACAGTAGTGCGTGAGCACCAGGGCGCCCCGATCGAGCGTGTAGACGGTGAACATCTCGTGGTCGGTGCCGGCGAAGTCGGTTTCCACCACGGTGCTCCCGTTGGCGATCACGCGGTAGTTGACCACGGTGGGCATGGAACGCTCCTTGGAACGCGGCTCTCGGCCGCACGGGTGCGAATGCAGACCAGTCTATCGGGCGCCCGGCTTGTTCCCGGGCGCGTCCCGGTGCAGACTGGGGGGATGCAGTCCACCCCGAGCCTCGCGCACCGCCTCCGACCCGCCGTCGCCGCCGCATCGATCCTCGCCGCCCTCCTGCTGCCATGGACGCCGGCGTCCGCGCAGGAGTGCCCCGGATTCGATCTCGACGGGAGCGGCCTGGTAGATGGCGGCGACCTCGGCGAGCTGCTCGGGCAATGGGGCAGCGCGGGCGCCGCCGACTTCAACGGCGACGGCCAGGTGGATGGCGACGACCTCGGCTCGCTGCTGGGCGGATGGAACACGCAGAGCACGCAGCCGGGCACCTTCCCCGCGATGTGGATCAACGGCGGACCCAACTGCGGCGTCGAGCCCTCGATCCAGGTGCACTGGTACAACGACGATCTCTGCATCCTGCGCCAGTCGTTGTGCACCAACTTCGAGGCGCCGTTCATGTACCTGATCTTCGGGCAGACCAAGGTGCTGATGCAGGACACCGGCGCGGGCGGGATCCAGATCCGCGTCAAGGCGTGGGAAGTGATCGATCAGTGGCTTGCCGCGAAAGGCCAGGCGTCGATCGCCCGCGTCATCTCGCACTCGCACGGGCACGGCGATCATGTGTCGGGCGACAGCCAGTTCAACGGACAGCCCAACACCACCGTGGTGGGAACGAGCCAGACGGCGGTGAAGAACTTCTTCGGCATCACCACCTGGCCCACGCAGATCGTGCAGTACGACCTCGGCGGGCGCATCATCGATGTGATCCCCATCCCCGGCCATCACTCCTCGCACATCGCCCTCTATGACCGGCGGACCGGCATCCTCTTCACCGGCGACACGCTCTATCCGGGCCGCCTCTACATCTCCGACAAGGCGGCCTACAAGGCGAGCATCCAGCGGATGATCGACTTCGTGGCCGGCAAGCCCGTCTGCCATGTGCTCGGAACGCACATCGAGATGTCGAACACGCCCACGGTGGACTTTCCCATCGGCTCGACCTCCCATCCGAACGAGCATCCGCTCCAGCTCGGCCTGGAGCACCTGCTGGAACTCGACGCGGCGCTCGACGCGATGGGGAGCAACATCGTCTACCAGGAGCACGACGACTTCATCATCTATCCGCTGAGCACGCCGCCCGCCCCGCCGCCGGGCGAGGGCGGGCTGGCCGGCGGCGACGGAGCGGAGGGAGGCGCGGCGGGTGGTGGCGAGGGCGCGGCGGGAGGCGGCGATGGTGCCGCGGGAGGCGGCGAGGGCGCGGCGGGCGGGAGCGGCGCGCCGCCCGGAGACGCCGCGGCCCCGCCGGACCATGAGCATCCCGACGGCGTCTGCACCTGCCGGCCCCGGTCGATGGAGGACCTTCGGCGCATGATGGCGCAGCGAGAAGCCCTTCGGCGCCGATCGCCCGGTGGCTGAGCCCGGCCCGGCCCCCTCCCGCGACGACGATCGCGAGCCGTCGGATGAGGAATTCCGGCAGGCGGCGGCGCGGGCGCTCGGGATCGAGCCGGGCCGCGTGACGCTCCATGCCACCCCCGCATCGCGGGTGGCCGTCGGCGCCGGTTTCGCCATCAAGCTCAAGCGTCGCGTGGACCTGGGGTTCCTGGATCAGCGATCGCTCGATGCCCGGCGGCGATTCTGCGACGAGGAGATCCGCCTCAACCGGCGCCTGGCGCCCGAGGCGTATCTCGGCGTGGTCGCCCTGCGCCGAGTCGGAGGCCGACTGGAGATCCAGTGGCCTCTGCCGGGTTCCCCCGAACGGGGCGATCCGCGGTTCGAGCCGCGGGAGATCGTGGACTGGGCGGTGGCGATGCGCGAGTTGCCGCAGAACCTGATGCTCGACCACCTGCTCGAGTCGAGGGCGGGTTCGCGCACGCCGGAGATGGACGAGGCCCTTGCCGGCATGGCGGGGTCGCTGGAGCGGCTGGCGCAGCGGATGGCCGAGTTCCATCGGACGGCGGAGCGTGGACCGGAGGTGGCGGCGCTGCTCGAGCCGGGCGCGGTGCGACGCCGACTGGACCAATTGCTGGACGAGCTCGAGGCCGCGACGGGCGCCCGCGCGGGCGGTGCTGCGACGGGTGGCGCGGGCGGCAGCGCGACGGGCGCCGCGATCCCGATCGCGTCCCCGGCCGTGCGGCGGTTCCTCCGGACGCGAGCCCTGGCGATGAGCGACGAGATGCAGCCGGTCACCGAAGCGCGGCGCGCCCGGGGTTGCGTGGTGGATGGACACGGCGACCTCCACGGCCGCAACATCTGCATGACGAGGAGCGGGCCGGTCCCGTTCGATTGCCTCGAGTTCTCACGCGAGCTGCGCGTCCGCGACACGAGCGCCGAGATGGCGTTCCTGGCCATGGACCTCGATGCGCACGGCCGAGGCGACCTGTCGGAGCGGGTGATCGCGGCGTACCTGCGGGAGGCGCGGCGCGACCGCGCGGGCGCGGAGCGCGAAGCGGACTTCGAGCGGCCCCAGCGCTGGTACCGGCTCCGGGACGCCCTGGTGCGCGCGATGGTCGAATCCATAAAGGCGGGAGCGGCGAGCGCGGAGGATGCGAGCCGTCGCGATCCGATCCACGCATGGTGCTTCCTCCACCTGGCGTGCGGATACGCCCTGCCGCCCACGGCCCTGCTCATGTGCGGCGTTCCCGGCAGCGGAAAGAGCACCGCTGCGCGGGAGCTTGCAGTCCCGCTGCGTGCGCTCGTCCTTCGCAGCGACGAGATCCGCAAGGAACTTGCGGGCGTGCCGCCCACGGCGCGCGGCGGAGAGGCGATCTACCGCCCCGAGATCACCGATCGCGTGTACGGCGAGCTCGTGCGCCGCGCGCTGGAGGCCCTGGCCGCAGGCCGCCATGTGATTCTCGACGCGGCGTTCATCTTGGCCGGGCAGCGCGCGGCGGCGACGGCCCGGATCGACACGGCCGGGCATCCATGGATGCTCGTCCACTGCGACGCGCCGGGCACGGAGTTGGAGCGGCGACTCCGCGAGCGGGCGCGGGATCCGAACGAGGTCTCCGACGCCGACGATCGCGTGCGACTCGAGGTGGAGCGGCGGTTCGAGCGGCCGGTGGAGATCGCGTCCGACCGCCGAGTGCGGCTGGCGTCGGGCGCGGCCACCGCGGATGCGCTCCGGCACGCCGTCATGGAGCGGCTCGCCGCCCTGCTCGCCGACCCCCTCCCGCCGGCGATACAATCGCCGCGTT
>CAZSVT010000200.1:0-4574 GCA_964610365.1 uncultured Isosphaeraceae bacterium | reverse complement strand
GCTACCTGCTGAACGAGGGGTACGCCGACTCCTTCCGGGAGCTGATCGAGGAGACGGAGTGGGCGAACTACGGGCGGGCCAGCCGCAATCCCAAGTGCGAGAACTGCATGGTGCACTCGGGCTACGAGGCGAGCGCCGTCAACCACACCTTCAGCTCCTTCGGCGGGATCTGGGGGAACATCAAGGCGATGCTCTTCAACCGCTACGCCAATCCGGCCGCCGCGAAGCGCCTGGACGAGGAGCGGTCGAAGCCGCATGGTCCGGTGGCCCACCTGGTGCAACTGGGCATCGCCGGGGATCTCCGCCGTCCGCTGGAGAAGAGCGCGGCGTGAGCGGACGCGGCGCCGCCCGTCGGCGCCCGGCCGATCGCGGTGCCCGACGCCGAGGGCATCCGGTCTCCGCGGTTCAGGTCACCGACCGCGCCGCCTGGCAGAAGTCGCGGATGGCGCCCGGATCCTTCTCGCCCGGAGCGCGCTCCACGCCGCTGCTCACGTCGACGCCGTAGGGACGCCAGCGCACCACGACGGCGGCCACCGTGCCGGGCGTCAATCCACCCGCGATGATGAGCGGCTTGGAGAGGTGGTCGCGGACCGGCCCGAGCGCCTCGTGGTCGAAGGGGCGCCCCGAACCGCCCTGCGGTCCGTCCACCAGGATGGCGGCGACGCCGGGTTCCGCGTCCCATCGCCGAACGGCCTCCTCGGACCAGCGGATGCCACGGATGACGCAGACCCCGGGCGCACGGAATCGATCCGGCGCCTCGTCCCCGTGGACCTGGATGGGACCCGGCCACTCCCCGCGGAGCCGCGGCCAGTCGGAACCGCCCTCGATCACCGCCACCACGGCCACTTCGTCTGCGAACTCCCGGGCCAGCGAACGAGCCACCTCGAGCGAGACCTGCCGTGGGCTCCCGCGGGCGAGGACCACTCCGATGGCGTCGGCGCCGGCATCGACGGCCACCCGGGCCATTCGGGCGTCGCGGATCCCGCAGATCTTGACCCTCGTGCGGAACGCCATGCCGCCCCTAGGATACGGATCTTCCTTCGCCCCACTTCCGCTCCCCACGACGCCATGACTCCCGCCACCGCCACATCGGCTCCCATCCTCGACAAGGGTCTCGCCAACACCATCGCCGCCGAGACGCAGATGAGCTTCATCGACGGCGCGAAGGGCGTCCTCGAGTACGTGGGTTACGACATCGACTCGCTCGCCAGGCACTCCACCTTCGAGGAGGTGGTCTTCCTCCTGTGGAACCGGCGCCTTCCCACGCGCGCCGAGCTGGATGGCCTGACCGCCGACCTGCGCCGCAACGAGGATCTTCCCGCCGGGGCCTGGAAGCTCCTGGTGGAGATGCCGCGCGACGCGGCGCCGATGCACGCCCTGCGGACGCTCGTCTCGGCGCTGGCCCTCTTCGATCCCGAGGCGGACGACAACACGCCGGAGGCGAATCGGCGCAAGGCCATCCGCCTGCTCGCCCGCACGCCGGCCCTCATCGCCAACTTCGATCGCCACCGCAAGGGCAAGTCGCTGGTGAAGCCCGACGGATCGCACTCCATGGCGCGGTCGTTCCTCACCATGCTCAACGGCGCGCCGCCGACGGAGGCGGTCGCCCGCGCCCTGGACGTCTGCCTGATCCTGCACGCCGACCACGGCCTCAACGCCAGCACCTTCGCGGCGCGCGTCACCATCAGCACGCTGAGCGACCTCTACTCCGCCATCACCACCGCCATCGGCACGCTCAAGGGGCCGCTGCACGGCGGCGCCAACGAGGAGGTGATGGTGATGCTCAACGAGATCGAATCGATGGACCGCGTGGAGCCGTACATCCGCGCCAAGCTGGCGAAGAAGGACCGGATCATGGGCTTCGGCCATCGCGTCTACAAGGCGCTGGATCCGCGCGCCGGCTACCTCAAGACCTTCGCCAAGCAGGTGGCCGCCGACACCGGGAACATGCATCTCTACGAGATGAGCACGCGCATCGAGCAGATCATGGCGGCGGAGGTGGCGGCGAAGGGGATCTACCCCAACGTCGACTTCTACTCGGCCACCACCTACCACTCCATCGGCATCGACCTCGACCTCTTCACCTGCATGTTCGCCATGAGCCGCATCGCCGGTTGGGCGGGGCACTGCATCGAGCAGCTCGACGGCAACAAGCTCATCCGGCCCATGGCCGACTACACCGGTCCCCACGGGCTCCAGTACCAGCCGATCGATCGGCGCTGAACCGCCGGGCGGCGCTGATCCCCGGGTGGGCGCGGCGCCGGTCAGGCCGCGGCCGACCCCGGCCCCGGTCTAGACGGTGAGGACCTCGCCCTGCGCCAGCGGCCGGATGTCGGTGGCCCCGGGGTCGAAGTCGTCGCCGATGTGGCCGAGGCGCATCTTGCGGCGAATGGCCTCCGGGAGCCGATTGAGCTTCTCCAGCGGCGTATGCGCCGGAGGATCGCTCGTCTCATGCACGAAGAGGTCGCACTCCGAGAGCCACTCGACGAGACCGGGATCCCACGGCGTGTCGGCGCTCCAGCCGAAGCGCCGCCGGCCGTTGCCGAAGCGCAGAGCGGTGGTGGGGACGGGGTGACCGGTGGGGCGCGTCTCCACCTCCAGCCCGGCGATCCGGGTGGGAAGTCCGGGCTCCAGGACATGCAGTTCGAAGTAGTCCGCCAGCGTGGCGGAACCCCCCTGGTCCATGGCGGGGGCGAGCCGCTCCCAGATCCGCGAGGCGGCGCCGGGCCCCATGTGAAGCCTCGGCGCGGGCGCGGGATGGCGCTTCCGGGCGAGCCACTGGAGGAAGCCCAGGGCCTCGAGTCCATTGACATGGTCGCCGTGCAGGTGCGTGATCACGATGTCCCGGATCGAGTCGAGCCCCACGCGCCAGCCGCTCTTCGTGGAGGCTTCCGCCAGCGCCCGGCGCAGGCAGTCGGGACAGTCCACGAGGATGTGCCCCTCGGGTCCCTCGACCACGCACGACGTGCCGAAGTGGCGCGCCGAGAACGCGTCGCCGATGCCGACGATGAGCACGCGCATGCCACGAAGGGTAGCAAGTTGCGAGGCCGCGGCCATCCCGTCATACTGCGATGGATGTCACGCGTTCACACCGTCGGAGGGGCGACGGCCGTGTTGGCGATCCTGCTGACGAACTCGGATGCGGCGGCGCAGCGAGCCGGAGGCCTTGCCGAGAATCTCCAGCGCCAGATGGACGTGGAGGACGCCACGGCCCGCGCCGCGTACTTCCGGGAGACGCCGATCGCGGATCGTCTCCTGCTCGACGCCGGCGGCAGCTTCCGCTACGGCTTCTACGGCATCCAGACGCCGCGCAGCCAGGATCAGTGGCTCCAGCAGCCCGACCTGCGGCTCTACCTGCTGGCCGAGCTGGACGGGGCGCATCGCTTCTTCGGGCGACTGCGCTTCCAGTACAACGAGTGGGACTACAACGGCACGCGCGGGATCGGCCCCGACACGAACGAGGAGGGGTGGCAGAACCCGATCGGCGAGATCTACTGGTACCAGTTCGATCTCGCGGGGCTCGTGGCCAGCCAGGGCGGCGAGCCGATGCGGGACTTCAACGTCCAGGCCAAGGGCGGGCGCCAGTACTACATCTGGGGAAGCGGCCTCGTCCTCTCGAACTACATGTACGCGGCCCAGGTGGACATCACGCTGGGAGACTTCGTGGGCAAGGGCATGTACGGCACCACGGCCGGCCACGACACCGTGGACTTCGACACCTCGCGCCCGGGATTCGATGACGACACCGACCGCGAGTACGCCGGCGGAATGCTGGAGTACAAGGGCATCGCCGGCCATCGTCCGTACGCCTACTACCTGACGCAGAACGACGGCAACGGCGGACAGCAGACGGTCATCGCCCCCGGCGTGCTCGGAGGCGTGCCCACCACCTTCCGCTACGACTCGAGCTACTTCGGACTGGGCAGCGTCGGTTCCCTCGGGCCCAACATCGTCTACCGCGTGGAGCTGGTGCAGCAGTGGGGGAACACGCTGAGCGATCCGCTCAACCGCAATCCCGTCTTCAACCCCGAGACGCTCGCCGGACAGCCGCTCGCGGTTCCGCAGGAGGACGCCTACATCAACGCCCAGGCGGCATTGCTCGGCCTCACCTGGCTGGCGCGCGATGCATCGGACTTCCGCATCGACTTCCAGTACGTGATCGGCTCGGGCGATCCGCACCGGCTCGACTCCGGCACCACCTTCGGCGGCATCGAGCCTCCCTACACCGATCACGCGTTCAACTCCAACGGCTACGTCAATACCGGACTCGCGCTGGCGCCGAATCCCACGAACCTCTCCATCCCGTCGATCGGATTCAGCTTCAACCCGTTCCCGTCGATTCCCGTGCTGCGCGACCTCCGCTACGGCCTCACCGGCTACTTCTTCTCCAAGCTGGACGGCGAAGCCCCGATCTCGGTGCTGACCAGGCCCGGCGCCTCGTGGATCGGCGGCGAACTGGATCAGACGCTCGACTGGCGACTCTCGAGCGATCTCAATCTCAACCTCCGCTACGGCGTCTTCTGGCCGAACAAGAACGCCTTCTTCCCCGGCGAGGGCAAGGTCCGGCAGTTCTT
>CAZSVT010000199.1:0-4594 GCA_964610365.1 uncultured Isosphaeraceae bacterium | reverse complement strand
TCGGGAGCGGCCGGGTGCTGGAGCTCCTGCCGCGGGCCGGCGCCGCGAGCGTCCGCGTGGGATTCCAGGGCGCCGGCGTGAAGACGCTGGTGATCGCCTACGCGAAGCTCGAGATCCTGCGCGGCCCGTGACGCGGCGCCGCACTCGGTACCATCCCCGCCATGGCCGAGACCGCTCCCTGGGGCAACCTTCCGTCCTATGAACAAGAACCGCCGCCGCCGCCCTCCTCGGGCGTGAACGGCTGGGGCATCGCCGGATTCGTCCTGGGCATGGTCAGCCTGTGCGGCTCCGGCGGGCTCACGGCGCCGATCGGCCTGCTGCTCTCGCTCATCGGCCTCTTCAAGACGCCGCGCGGATGGGCGGTGGCGGGCCTCGCCACCAACACCGTCTCGCTCTGCTGCTGCGCCTTCTCCTTCCCGATCATGCTGGTGGCGCTGGGCTTCGTCAGCCTCTCGGCGATGACGCTGTGGATCACCACCTCCTTCAAGGGATCGCTCGGCCCCGCGGGCGTCACCGTGATCCACGCGTCGGCCATCGGCATCGTGCTGGCCATCTACTTCGGCGAGCACAAGTCGATCCCGCAGTCGCTCAACGATCTCAAGCTGGACGCCGCGGTGCTCAACGACGGCTGGGGACGGCCCTTCCACTTCAGGGTCACCAGCGATCCCGAGGGCTACGTCCTCTGGAGCGCCGGCGGCGATGGCGCCGACGACACCGGCGACGACATCCGCTTCCGGGGCAAGGTGGACGGCAGCAGCCTCTCGTTCGAGCCCGAACGACCTCGCCGCACTTCGACGCCGTCGTCCGCGCCCGCCGCACCGGGCGCGACGGCGCCGCCCGACTCGTCGGGTGCTCCTCCGTCCGCGCCCGCCGCGCCGCCTTCGGCGCCCGCCGCGTCGCCCTGATCAGCGGCAGAGCCCGGTCTGCCACATCACGAAGGCCCACTGATCGGCCTCGTCGCGGATGCGCAGCGAGAGCGGCTTGCCCTGGCCGTGGCCCGCGTCGCGATCGATCCAGAGGAGGATCGGCTTCTCGGCGGGGTCGTTCGCGGCCAGCGCCTGGAGCTTCGCGGCCATCTTGCGGGCGTGCAGCGGATGGACGCGGCTGTCGTTCTCGCCCGCGTTGAGGAAGACCGCGGGGAACTTCGTCCCCTTGGCCACATGGTGATACGGGGAGTACGCCTTGAGCCAGCCGTAGGCCTGGGCATCGTCGGCGCTGCCGTACTCGGGCACCCAGTACTTGGCGAGCAGGAACTTGTCGTAGCGCAGCATGTCCAGCAGCGGCACGCTCACGATCGCCGCCGCGAAGAGCTCGGGCCGCTGCGTGACGGCGGTGCCGGTGAGCAGACCGCCGTTGCTGCCGCCCTCGATGGCCAGCTTCGACGCGTTCGTCCACTTGTTGGCGATGAGCCACTCGGCGCAGGCGTAGAAGTCGTCGAAGACGTTCTGCTTCTTTCCGAGCATGCCCGCGCGATGCCACTCCTCGCCGTACTCGCCGCCGCCGCGCAGGTTGGCCTGCACCCAGATGCCGCCGGCATCGAGCCAGGGAATGATCGTGGGGTTGAAGTACGGCGTGAGCGAGACGTTGAAGCCGCCGTAGGCCGAAAGAAGGCACGGGTTCGAGCCCGTCGGGGTGGTGCCCTTCTTCGTCACGATGAACATCGGCACCTCGGTGCCGTCGCGGCTCTTGGCGCGGACCTGCTGCACCTCGTACTTCGACGGGTCGACGGGCACCTCGGGACGCGCCCAGAGCGTGAGCGTCGACGGCGCGCTCGCCCCGGAGGCGACGGGCGCGGTCGAGGCCGGCGCCGTCGTCGGCGGCATGCCGGTCGTCCCGAGATCGAAGCGATAGATGCTTCGCGGCTCCGTGAAGCTCGTGAAGGTGAGGAACGCTTCGGTGCGATCCTCGTCCGTGGTCAGCGACGCGGTTCCGATGCCGGGGAGCGCCAGTTCCGGAAGCGGCATCCCACCCAGCGTGAAGCGCGAGATGACGCTCGTGGCGTCCTTCTCATAGGTGGCGGCGAAGAGGTCGCGGGCCAACTGGAGGCCCTGGAGCACCGCGTCCTTGCGCTCCGGGATGAAGGTGGTCCACTGGTCGGGGTTGGCCACGGAGTTGAGATCGATGGCCACCACGCGACCGTTCGGGGACTTGAAGGTGGTGGTGGCGTAGAGCGTGTCGCCGATGGTCGCCTCGGGCTGCGTGCGCGCGTCCAGGCCCTTGGCGATCACCATGGGCGTGAGCACGCCGGTGCGCTTCCAGTCCGCGAAGCGCTGCACCGAGAGATCGTTCGCCTGCCAGCCCTTGAAGAGGCCGGTGAAGAGCCAGCGCCCGTCGTGCGACAGCGCCGCGAACGGAATCTCGCTGGGATTCGTCTGCTTCTGGAGGACGGGGTCGAAGCGCGGGCTCGTGCCGATCTCGTGGTAGCGCGTCTCCCGGCTGTACGGATCCTTCGGATCTCGGAGCACGCTGTAGAGGAAGGCCTTGCCGTCCGGCGTCCAGCTCGAGAAGGAGACCTTGCCGGAGATCTCATCCGCCAGCCAGCGCCCGGTCGCCGTGTCGAGCAGGTGGAGTTCGCTCATCTCGCTGCCGGACTTCGAGATGCCGAAGGCGAGCAGCGCGCCGTCGTGCGACGGCTGGAACCAGTCGAGCGCGGTGAGTCCCGCGGCGTCGAGCGCGTTCACGTCCAGCAGCACGCGCGGCGGGCCGTCGAAGCCGGTGCGGATCTTCACCACCGGCTGGTTCTGCGTGCCGCTGCGCTCCGTGTAGATGTAGAGGTTGCCGCCCATGCGCGGGGCGGAGATCGATCCGATCTGCATGAGCGGCCGCAGCGCCTCCTCCACCTTCGAGCGGCACGCGAGGGCGTCCAGCCGGGCCCGCGTGTAGTCGTTCTGCGCGGTGGTCCAGGCCGCCACCTCCGGGCTGTCCTTCTCCAGGGCCTCGAGCCAGCGATACTCGTCCACCACCTGCTGCCCGTGGTAGGTGTCGGTGACCGGCTCCACCTTCGCCGGCGGCGGCGGCGCGGGGGCCGCGCCGGGGGCGCTGTCGGCGGCGAGGAGCGTGACGGCGAGGAAAAGGAGCGTGCTCATGCCGTCATCGTACCGGTGGGAGCCGCGGAGGCTCCCAGCAGTCGAAGACGGATCGTCTCGGGCACGGAGGCGAGACTGCGTTCGATCACCGCGGTGGGGGCGGTGGGGTCCACGTCCATGATGACGTAGCTCAGGTCGCGGTTGCTCTGGAGGTACTCGGCGTTGATGTTGACGCCCAGGTCGGCCAGGGCGGTATGGAGCTGCCGCAGCACGCCGGGCACATTGCGATGGAAGTGGGCGATGCGCAGCTGGTCGTCGCGCCGCGACGGCAGGTCCACCTCCGGCACGCTCACGCTGGTCGAGGTCGAGCCGTGCGCCAGGTACCGGACGAGCTTCTCCGCCACCTCCAGCGCGATCGACTCCTGCGCCTCCTCGGTGCTGCCTCCGATGTGCGGCGTGAGGATCACGTTGGGCAGCCCGCGGAGCGGCGTCTCGAAGGCCTCGCCGTTTCCCTCCGGTTCCCCGGGGAAGACATCCACCGCGGCGCCGCCCAGTCGACCGGAAGAGAGCGCCGCCGCCAGGGCGCGGAGATCCACCACGCCGCCGCGCGCGTTGTTGATGAGGAGGGCGCCCGGCTTCATGCGGGCCAGCGCCGCGGCGCCGATCATGCCCGCCGTCAGCGGCGTGGCGGGCACATGCAGGGAGACGATGTCCGACTGCTCCAGCAGCGCCTCCAGCGAAGGCACGCTCTGGGCGTTCCCCAGCGGGAGCTTGCGGGCGATGTCGTGGTAGAGGACGCGCAGACCGAGCGACTCCGCGAGGATGGAGAGCTGGCTGCCGATGTGCCCGTAGCCCACGATGCCCAGCGTCCGACCGCGCACCTCGTGGGCGTCGCGGGCGCTCTTGTCCCAGCGGCCCGCGTGCAGTTCGGCGCTCTTGTGGAAGAGGCGCCGCGAGAGCACCACGATCTCCGCCAGCGTCATCTCCGCCACGCTGCGCGTGTTCGCGAACGGCGCGTTGAAGACGGCGATGCCGGCCCGCGCCGCCGCCGCGAGGTCCACCTGGTCGGTGCCGATGCAGAAGCATCCGACGGCGAGCAGCGGAGACTCCGGCGCCAGCACCGCGGCGCCCAGGCGCGTTCGACTGCGGATGCCCAGCAACGCGGCGCCGCTCGCCGCGCGGGCCAGGGCATCGCCCTCGCCGGCGCCCGGGCATCGCTCCACCCGCACGCCCGCCTCGCCCAGGATCGGGTCGGCCTTCGCGTGCACGCTCTCGAAGAGGACGGCCTTCATGGAAGTGAGCGCGGGGTCGCCATCGGGGGCGCTCCGCGGGTGTTCAGCGCCCCACGACTTCGGGCAGCTCGAAGAGTCCCTCGGTGAGGTTGCGCGGACCGTCGGGCGTGACGAGGACATCGGCCTCATAGTGGACGCTCAGGCTTCCATCGGCCGTCCGGATGGGCCACTCGCGTCCAGTGCTGCGGGTTTCGCTGGTGGAGACGGCGATCATCGGCTCCACGGCCAGCAGCATGCCCGCCTCGAAGGGCTTCCACGCCTCGTTCCACTCGCCGG
>CAZSVT010000198.1:0-4646 GCA_964610365.1 uncultured Isosphaeraceae bacterium | reverse complement strand
CGCTCCTTCGTCGTCGGCGCCTTCGAACAGCCAGGGCACGGCACCGGACGCTCCCGCGCTGCCGACCATGCGGGACGCCGCGCCGCGCGACTACCCGGGCATCCACAACGCGGTGGCCTACCACGAAGGATTCGTCTCCGGCAGCGCCCCCGAGGGTGACGCCGCCTTCGACACGCTCAAGGCGATGGGCGTGAAGACGATCATCTCCGTGGACGGCGCCGTGCCCGAGGTCTCGAAGGCCGAGGCGCGCGGCCTCCGCTACATCCATCTCCCCATCGGCTACAACGGCTTCGACGAGACGCGCCGCCTGGAACTGGCCCGCGCCGTGCGCGACGCGATGGCCCAGGGCCCCGTCTACCTCCATTGCCACCACGGCAAGCACCGAAGCGCGGGCGCCGCCGGCGCCGTGGCGGTGTCGCTGGGCTGGGGCACGCCGGAGGCCATGATCGAACGGATGAAGATCTCCGGCACGGCGGCCAACTACACCGGGCTCTTCCGCTGCACGCGCGAGGCCACGCCGATTCCCGGAGACCGCCTCGACGCGGTCCCCGCCGAGTTCCCGTCGATCTCGAAGCCCAGCGACTTCGTCGGCGCCATGGTGGAGACCGACGAAGTCTTCGACCACCTCAAGCTCATCGAGAAGGCCGGCTGGAAGGCGCCGAGGGACCATCCGGATCTGGTGCCCGCGGCCGAGGCGGGCAGGCTCGTCGACCTCTTCCGCCTTCAGCTCG
This sequence comes from uncultured Isosphaeraceae bacterium, assembly GCA_964610365.1. Classification (GTDB taxonomy): domain Bacteria; phylum Planctomycetota; class Phycisphaerae; order Phycisphaerales; family SM1A02; genus VGXK01. Next base: position 3,915 of record CAZSVT010000198.1, on the reverse strand, counting down.
AATCGGCCCACTCCCAGCGCAAGCCCGACGAGTTCCGCGAATGGCTGCTGGCGAGCCGCGATCGCGCCCAGCAGCTGGAGGACCAGCTCGCATCGCCCGCCCCGGACGCCGCGGTGATGGCCGCCGCCATGAAGGCGATCGGCGCCTCCTGCAAGGAGTGCCACGCGAAGTACCGCGACTGACCGGCGGAGCGTCGCGGCGCTCCCCGTATCCTCCGTCGCCGTGGCCAGCCTCCTCCTGGGCATCGATGTCGGCACGAGTTCCACCAAGTGCGTGCTCATCGACGACGAGGGGCGCGAGGTGGCGGCGGCGGAGAACGGCTACTCCTTCGAGTCGCCGCAGCCCGGATGGGCGGAACAGGATCCGCAGGCGTGGTGGCTGGCGGCGGTCGCGTCCATTCGGCAGGTCCTGGAGCGATCGCAGAGCGATCCGACGCGCGTCACCGCGATCGGCCTCACCGGGCAGATGCACGGCCTCGTCCTCCTGGACGGCGCGGGCCAGGTGCTGCGCCCATGCATCATGTGGAACGACCAGCGCTCCGCTCCGCAGTGCGAGCGCCTGGAGCGCGAGATCGGACTCGCCCGCATCCTCTCGCTCACCGGCAACCGGCTCCTGCCGGGATTCACCGCGCCCAAGATCGCGTGGACGCGGGAGAACGAACCCGACATCTGGTCGCGCGTGCGGCACATCCTCCTTCCCAAGGACTACCTGCGCTTCCGGCTCTCCGGCGCCTTCGTCACCGACGCGAGCGATGCGAGCGGCACGCTCCTGCTGGACTGCGCCAGGCGTCGCTACAGCCCGGAGATGATGTCGGCCCTCGGCGTGGGCGCCGAACTGCTCCCCGCCTGCTCGGAGGGAAGCGCCGCCTCCGCCTCACTCTCTTCGGAAGCCGCGTCGCTCACCGGGCTGCCTGAGTCCACGCCCATCGTGGGCGGCGCCGGCGACCAGGCAGCGCAGGCCATCGGCGCCGGCGTGGTGGCCGAGGGAAGCGTCAGCGCCGTGCTCGGCACGAGCGGCGTCGTCTTCGCGGCGAGCCGCAGCTTCCGCGCCACCGACGACGGCTCGCTCCACGCCTTCTGCCACGCCATTCCCGATCGCTGGCACCTGATGGGCGTGATGCTCTCGGCCGCGGGCAGCCTCTCGTGGTTCGCCGAGTCGCTCGCCATCGATGCAAAGCACGCGGCGGTGGAGACGCACACCGACCTGTACGAACTGCTCTGCGCCGAAGCGGCCACGATCGCCGCCGGCTGCGACGGACTCTCCTTCCTCCCCTACCTGAGCGGCGAGCGGACGCCGCATCCGGATCCCCTGGCACGCGGCGCCTTCGCCGGCTTGAGCACGCGCCATCGACGCCCGCACCTGGTTCGCGCCGTGCTGGAAGGTGTCACCTTCGGCCTCGCGGATTGTCTCGACCTGGTGCGCCGTGCCGGCATCTCCGTGAACGAGGTGCGCCTCGGAGGAGGCGGGGCGCGAAGCCCGTTCTGGCGCCAGCTCTGCGCCGATGTCTTCGGCGTGCCGGTGATCACGGTGAACGCCTCCGCCGGGGCCGCGTTCGGCGTGGCGATCCTGGCCGGGGCGGGAACGGGGGCATTTTCCTCGGTGGACGAGGCGTGCGCCCGCGTGGTCCGCGAGACGAGTCGCGTGGAACCCGCGGACGATCGGTCCGCCTTCCTCGCGGCCCAGGCCCGCTTTCGCTCGCTCTACCCGGCGCTGCGTCCGTGGTTCTCCGCGGCGGGATCGGAGGGCTTGGCGCCGGATTCACGAAGCCGTCATTGACCGACCCCGCCACCGGCCCGTACCTTGTGCGTTCCCGCGTGGAGGGGAGAGGGGCGATCGGGCATCACAGGAAGGGACCCGCGTGGGTCGGCCCGGCCTCGTCCGCCATCGGCACATCACAGAGGAGAGAGGTCACAGCATGAATCGATTCGCAGTCACCGCGCTTGGCGCGCTGGCCCTGGCCACCATGGCCAATGCCGCCGTCATCACCCAGTGGGACTTCAACGGCGCATCCGCCACCACCGTGCCCGGCGGCACGGGGGCGCCGACGCCGTCCACCGGCGCCGGCACCGCGTCGCTCGTCGGCGGCGCCACCGCCTCGTTCGCCAGCGGTTCCTCCGACGGCGGATCGAGCGATCCCGTCATCGGCACCCCCACCGACTACGCGTGGAACACCACGACCTACCCCGCCCAGGGCGCCGGCGACAACACCCGCGGCGTGCAGTTCATGGTCAGCACCGTCGGCCTCACCGACGACTTCACCGTGATGTTCGATGTGCGCGGCTCCGGCACCGCCAGCCGCTTCATCCGCCTGATGTACACCACCGACGGCACGAACTTCACCGATGCCGGTCTCACCAACAACGGTGTCTACGAGATCAACGGCACCACGAACTACAACAACCAGAACCAGTTCTGGTTCGGCGGCATCGCCGGAGTGGCCAACAACGCCAACTTCGGCTTCCGCATCGTGGCCACCTTCGGACCCGGGGGCGCCTATGTCCCGGTCTCCTCCGCGAACTACGCCACGAACGGCACGCTCCGCTACGACATGGTGACGGTCTTCACGCCGGCGCCGGGCGCCGCGGCGCTCCTCGGTCTCGCGGGCCTCGTCTCGCGTCGCCGTCGCGCCTGAATCCACCGACGACCGTTCGGCCCGCCCGGGCCGAGCTCCCGTCCGCTACTCACGCCGCCCGCGAGCCGTCCGCTCGCGGGCGGCTTTCGCGCGCCGATCGTCGGCATCGAAGAGGCGCTTGAGCTTCGGGTCGTCGGCCTCCTGGCGCTTCAACAGGCGCCAGACGAGGACGCCCACCGCAATCATGCTGATGCTGACCCCGATGGAGATCCACATGATCGACTCCGGGTGCTGCGGTTCCGCGTGAGGTCCGGCCCCTTCGCCGGGAGATCCCGTCGGGCTCCCGCGCTTCGGCGGCGCCCCGCGCCGTTCAGGCGAGCGCGGAGCCCTTGCGGATCTGCGACATCTTCGCCTGGAGCGACTTGCCGGGGCATGCGGTCTTCGCGCCGGCCCACTCCTGGTGCGTCTTCACCCGGCTCTTCGGCACGCCGTAGACCTTCATGAGCAGCCGGAGGTGCCGCTGCAGGGCGTCGATCTGCGCCGCCGATGGCGACTGCTCGTCGAAGTTCCCCAGGCAGCAGATGCCCAGGTTTCCCTCGTTGCAGTTCCGCACATGGGCGCCCTGGAAGTTGATGGCCCGGCCCTCCCAGACGCGGCCGTCGCGATCGATCACGAAGTGGTAGCCGATGTCTCCCCAGCCGTTGCCGCGATGGCCGTTGCGGATCGTCTCGATGCGACTCGCCGACGAGCGATAGTCCTCGGTGAGGAACGGCGTCATGCCGTCGTGGTGCACGGTGATGTACTTCACCGGCAGCATGGGATTCATGAGCGAGCAGACGGGCGAACCGCGGGCCCACTCCGTGCGCGGGATCACGCCCGCGGCGGAGGGAGGCTCGGGCATCGGCACCGTTCCCCCGGCCGTGGGAGGCGCGGGCGGCAGCGGACACGAGGTCTCCAGGTCGGGCCAGATGGGACCGGGCAGCGCACGATCCGGATCGGTGACGCAGCCGGCGAGGAAGGCGAGTCCGCCGAGGGCGACGAACCGACGCCGGCCGAAGGACGGCTTCATCGAAGGTGTCTCGGGGTCATCGTGCATGCACATCGGAAGACCGGTTCGCCTCTATCGACCCCTCCGCGCCAGCCCCTCCAAGATTACGCAATCCGGCCCGGGAGACGGGGCTTTCGGATAGAATCGGGACCCTTGCGAACGGGACTCGGTCGGGCCCGGTGGAGACCCATCCGAGCGCGCTCGGACGGAGGCCCGTGATGACCCTCGCCAATCCTCGAACCATGGCCGAAGCCGCCGCCAGCAAGCCCCTGTTCGGCGTGTGCGTGGGCATGCA
>CAZSVT010000197.1:0-4687 GCA_964610365.1 uncultured Isosphaeraceae bacterium | reverse complement strand
GGAGGAGGTGTCCCGCCACCCACATCGGCAGGTGGAAGCAGGCGTGGTAGAGCTCGTCCACGTACCACTTGTGCTCCATCGCCGTGGGGAGCCAGCGGAGCGAGCGTCGGGCGAGCATGGCGCCGCGGAGGCGATCCGCCAGCCGCCGGTTGCCCAGGTGCAGGACCCAGGCCACCGCGATGCCGCCGAGTCCCGCCGCCGTGGAGAGGACGAACATCGCCGTGTGCCCGTCCATGCCCAGGAGGTGGTCGTGGGGATGGGCGTCCTTCGCGGGAACTCCCAGCGCGGCGCTGGAGTGCACCACTTCCCACTCCACCCAGTTCTCCTTGGCCGTGCCGCTCATCACCAGATAGGTGGGAAGTCCGGCCAGCACGGCGCCGATCGCCAGGACGAGGAGGACGCCGTTGATGGCCAGTCTCGGCGCGTGCGGATGGAATCCGCCGTGCGCCGCGGCGCCGTGACCCGCGGCGCCTCCGTGCCGCGCGGGTTCGTGGCCGGGGATCACCACCGACGCGAGGGCCGGCGCATGCGCCGGTTCGGGACGGTGACCGTGGGACGCCGCCGCGCCGTGTTCGTGCGCGTGATCGGCGCCGTCGTCATCGGATGCATGGAGCTCGTCGCCGGGCACGAACGAGACCGGTCCGGCGCAGACGCGGAACCAGACGCGGAAGGTGTAGTACGCGGTGAGCGCCGCGGTGAAGAGCCCGATCCACGCCAGCGCCGGATGCCCGTGGCGGGGATCGAACATGGCCGCGGCGAGGATGGTGTCCTTGGAGAAGAAGCCGGCGCTGAAGGGGAAGGCCGCGAGCCAGAGGCATCCCACCAGCATCGTCCAGGAGACGATCGCGAAGCCCGGCACGCGGCGGAGACCGGAGAGGCGGCGCAGATCGAGCTGCCCCGCGAAGCCGTGCATGACCGCGCCGGAGGCGAGGAAGAGCAGGGCCTTGAAGAAGGCGTGCGTGAAGGTGTGGTAGCAGGCGCCGAAGGTGCTCCCCACGCCCAGCCCCAGGAACATGTAGCCGAGCTGGCTGACCGTGCTGTAGGCGAAGATCCGCTTGATGTCGTACTGCGCCATCCCGATGGTGGCCGAGAGCAGGGCCGTGAGGCCGCCGACCCACGCCACCGTGGAGAGGGCGTCGGGGTGCAGCAGGAAGAGCGGGAACATCCGGGCGATCAGGTAGACGCCGGCGGTGACCATCGTCGCCGCGTGGATGAGCGCCGACACCGGGGTCGGGCCTTCCATGGCGTCGGGCAACCAGACATAGAGCGGGATCTGGGCGCTCTTGCCGAAGGCGCCGAGCATGAGGCAGAAGGGAATGAGCGAGGCGTCCCAGCCGCCCTGCGCGGTGCCGGCGCTCTCGATCGCCTTGAAGAGGCCGTCGTACTGGACGGTGCCGTAGTTCGCCCAGATGAGGAAGATCCCGATCGCCAGACCGAGATCGCCCACGCGGTTCATGATGAACGCCTTCTTCGCGGCGGCCACGGCGCTGGGGCGCGTGTAGTAGTAGCCGATGAGCAGGTAGCTGGCGAGACCGACGCCCTCCCAGCCCAGGTAGAGCATGACGAGGTTGTCGCTCATCACCAGCGACGCCATCGCCACGATGAAGAGGCTCACGCCGAAGAAGAAGCGCGCGTACCCCTTGCCGACGTCGGACTCCATGTACTCGCTGGCGTAGAGCGCAATGAGCGTGGCCAGCCCCGTGACGAAGAGCATCCACAGGAGCGTCAGTTCGTCCACGTAGAGCGAGAAGTGGGCGCCGAAGGAGTGCCAGTTGCCCTCGCCCCAGGCGAAGTCCATCCAGTGCAGCAGCGGGATCACCACCGGCTGCGCGGGATCGATGGTGCGGTAGAGCCACACCACCACGCCGAACGCGCCGGCGAAGGAGAGGGTGGTCACCAGCGCCGGGAGCTTGTTCCGCACGCGGAACGCGGCGCAGAGGCCGCAGACGACCGCGGAGAGGAGCGGCAGCCAGATGATCCAGCCCGCCCAGGAGAGCTCGGGAGCCGTCAGCGCCGCGGGGATGTCATGGGCCACGGTGGGGCTCATTCGTGCAGCTCCGACCACGCTTCGCTGTTGAGCGTCTCGCGGCGCCGGTAGAGGAGCACCACCAGTCCCAGCGCCAGCGCCGCCTCCGCGGCGGCCACCGTCAGGACGAAGATCACGAAGGTCTGCCCGGAGAGATCCATGTGCATGCGCCCGAAGGCCACGAACGCCAGCGCCGCCGCCTGGAACATGAGCTCCGTGCAGAGGAACATCAGGATCATGTTGCGGCGCGAGAGGAAGCCCACGAGCCCGATGGAGAAGAGGAGGGCGCTCGTCACGAGCAGCACGCGGAGCGGTCCGCCCGCCATCGGCTCGATCGACGCCAGCAGCGGGATCATGTCCGGTCCCCCGTCCAGGGCCCGCCCGCCGCGTCGGCGCCGGCGGGATCGTCGGGCGAGAGCCGGCGCAGACCCGCGGCCTCGCGCCGCTCGTCCTCGCCGAGTTCGATCTGCTTGCGCGCCAGCACCACGGCGCCGAACATCGCCATGAGCAGGATCACGCCGGCCAGCTCCAGGCTCACCGGGAAGTCGGCCACCAGTGAGAAGCCGACGCCGCGGGTGTTCGTGAGCACCGAGAGGTCGCGCACGGGCACGGGCCGCGCGGGGCCCGCGCCGGGACCGCGCACCAGGGCCGTCCGCGTGCCGTCGTCGCCGCGCTGCAGGTAGCGGCCGTCGGGCCAGGCCTCCACCGCCACGGCCGACGGGTCGTCCGTCCGCACCGACTCCAGCACCAGGCGCGGAGCGCGCTCCATCACCGCCCATCGCTTCTCCTCCTCCAGGCGCGCCTGCGACGCGCCGGGGGGCACCGGCCCCTTCGGACCGAGGAAGGTCTGGGCGAGCACCATGAGCATGAAGAAGCCCACGACCACCGCCACCGCGGGTTCGCGGGGCACGCGGTCGTAATCGTCCCGGGAGATGCGGCCCACCGCCTCCTCCGGACCCTGCTGGGCGAGCATCAGCACGAACATGTAGGTGATGAGGATGGCGCCGGCGTAGACGATGATCAGCGCGAAGGCCATGAACTCCGCCTGCATGAGCAGGAAGAGCGCGGCGGAGGAGACCACCACCAGGATGAAGTAGAGCGCCGCGAAGACCGGTCGCGGATGCGTCACCATGCGGACGGCGCCGGCCACGGCGATGGTGGCGAAGGCGATGCAGAGCGGTGCCGGCGCGGGCGGACCCTTCGGACCGCCGCCCGATTTCACCGCCAGGGCCATCAGCAATCCCACGCCCGCCAGCCCCACGATCGTCGCCCCCGAGCGGAAACTCAGTCGCGACGGGCGCATGAGACCGAAGAGTCCCAGCACGCACAGGACTCCCGCGACATACAGCGTGAGCGACGCGAACGAGGGGGCCTGTGGCATCGGATGGAAGCGGCTCGGCGCGAACCGACCGCCCTCCTGGCGATCGGGAGCGGGAAGGGTAATGGGGGGGCGCATGGGCCGCAACCGAGGCCGCGACGCGTCGCGGCGGCGCGGCGCGGATCGTTAGGATCCGGCCATGCACCCCAGGGCCCGGGCGTGGATCCCCAACGCGATCACGATGCTCCGCCTGGTCGTGGCCGCGGGATTCTTCACGGCGCTGGCGCTGGGACTCGGCAGCGAGCCGTCGATCATCCTCTGGGGCAACGCCGCCGTCTGGATGTTCATCTTCGCCGCGGCCACCGATGTGGTCGACGGCTACCTCGCGCGGCGCTGGAAGGTGGTGAGCGTCTTCGGACGGGTGATGGATCCCGTGGTGGACAAGGTGCTCGTCCTCGGCGCGTTCATCTTCCTCGCCGCGCCGCCCTTCTCCGCCGCGCCGCCGGGTCGGCTCGTCTCGGCGATCGCGCCGTGGATGGTGGTGGTGATCCTCTCGCGCGAGCTCATCGTGACCAGCGTGCGCGGCGTGCTGGAAGCCGAGGGCATCGCCTTCGGCGCCGATCGCTGGGGGAAACTCAAGATGTTCATCCAGTGCGTCACGGCGCCCACCGCGCTCATGGTGGCGGTGAACGAACTCGGGGCCCCGGGATCGGCGTGGGGCCGTCTTCGCGACGCGCTCGTCTGGGGCACGGTGATCCTCACCGCGCTCTCCGCCCTGCCGTACCTTATCCGCGGGAGCCGTCTCCTGACCCGGGTGAAGGCCGAGGGGTCGGGCCGGTGAGTGATCGGCTCACGACGCCGGGCCGACTCGCGGTCACGGCGCTCGGCCTCGGACGGCTCCGCCCCGCGCCGGGAACCTGGGGATCGCTGCCGCCCGTGATCGCGGCGGGGGCGCTGCTGGCGGGCGGAGCGCCGGCATGGAGCGTGGCGCTCGTCATGGCGCTCGGCGCCGCGGCGGCCTCGCTCCTCTGCCTCATCCATGGCGCCGCCGCGGAGGCGGAACTGGGCGGCAAGGATCCCTCGAGCGTGGTCATCGACGAAGTGGCCGGGCAGTGCGTGGCGCTCCTCTGGCTGCCGTGGTCCTGGATGGACGGCGCGGCGCTCGTCGGTTGGCTGACCACGAAGCAGGCGCTGCTCCTCGTCGCGGCGTTCCTGCTCTTCCGCGCCTTCGACATCGTGAAGCCGCCGCCGGCGCACGGTCTGCAGCGTCTCGGCGGCGGCCTGGGCATCCTGGTGGACGACCTCGTCGCGGGCGCGTACGCGCTTGCCGCTTCATGGCTTGG
>CAZSVT010000196.1:0-4715 GCA_964610365.1 uncultured Isosphaeraceae bacterium | reverse complement strand
CCGCTCCAGCATGCGCAGCGCCGGCGGAAGCGCGTTGAGATCCTTCATCCACGCGAATTCGGCGGCGGCGAAGCGACCGACCGGCGTCCCGTCGTCGAGCTGCCGGAGTTCCTTGCCGCTGGCGGAGCGGCCGCCGTTCTGGATGTAGCGCACCGCCGTCTCGTACATGTGCTGGTGGGCGACCATGTTGGACGGGTCGAGCCGGATCCCCTGGGCGAAGAGGAAGAGCGCGTAGTCATAGTTCGACGAGGTGGCGGTGGTCTCCGCGTGCTCCAGGAACTTCTGCGCCTTGGCCGGCTGCGGCTGGAATGCCGCGGCGTCCTTGCTGGCGTCGCCCTTCTTGAACTTGAAGAACACGCGGACTCCTTCGGGACCTCGACGATGGATGCGCGGCTGCGGTTCGACCGGATCCGCCGCAACGCCGGGGAAGGCAAGGTATGGCGGCCGCGCGGCCCGGTCAACGCGGCCTCGCGTGGTCCGCCGGTCGCGTAGCATCGACGCGGCATGGCCGCGGAGTCCCGTCGCATCGTCCTCTTTCCGGCGGCGGTGCTCCGTCGCCGCGCGGAGGAGGTCCGGGCCTTCGATGCGGCGCTGCGCGCGCTGGTGGACGACATGGTCCGGATCATGCGCGAGGAGGAGGGCGCGGGCCTGGCGGCGCCGCAGGTGGGGGAGAGTCTCCGCCTGTTCGTCACCGAAGCGAGGGCCGACGAGCAGGAACCGCTGGGGATCTACGCGAATCCCGTGATCGAGGAGTCCGGCTCCGAGACCGACCTGGCGAACGAGGGCTGCCTCAGCCTTCCCGACATCCGCGGCGACATCCGGCGTCCGTCGCGCGTCACGCTCTCCTGGAGCGATCTCGAAGGCGTGCGGCACCGTCGCACCCACGACGGCATGCTCGCCCGCGTCTGGCAGCACGAGATGGATCACCTGGACGGCGTGCTGATCATCGACCGGATGGCCCCGGTGGATCGCCTGCGGGCCCGCAAGCCCCTGCGCGACCTCGAGCGCAGCGCGGGAGCGTGAGCGTTGACGAGCGCGGATCCGACCGGCGGCACGGGTGCGGCGGCTGGCGCCGGCCGAGTGGCCTTCCTGGGATCGGGGGCCTTCGGCGTGCCCACGCTGGAACGGTTGGCGCGCCGCGGCGAGGTGTCGCTGGTGGTGTCGCAGCCGGCGCGACCGGCGGGACGCGGTCGCGAGGTGCAGCCCACGCCGGTGGCCGCGGCGGCGCGCTCGCTGGGATTGCCGATCCTGGAGAGCGCCGATGTCGGCGCCGCGCCCGACGCGGAGCGGATCCGCGCCGCCGCCGACGAACTCGTGGTCATCGCCTTCGGCCAGAAGCTGCCGGCGTCGCTCCTGCGGGATCGATTCGCCATCAACCTGCACGGATCGATCCTGCCGCGCTGGCGCGGCGCGGCGCCGATCCAGCGCGCGGTGATGGAAGGGGACCGCGAGGTCGGCGTGAGCGTCATCGCCCTGGCCGATCGGATGGACGCGGGCGAGGTCTACGCCACGGCGTCGACGGCGCCCGGCGATTCGGAGACGGCGGGCGAGCTGCACGATCGCCTCTCCCTCCTCGGGCCGGACCTGGTGACGGGCGTGCTGGAGGCCCATCGACGCGGGACGCTCCGCGGGGCCCCGCAGGATGAGTCGCTCGCCACGCGGGCCCGGAAGCTCTCGCGCGGCGACGCGTGGGTGGACCTCGCCATGGACGCGACGCGCGTGGCGGCGCGGATCAATGGATTGGCGCCGTGGCCCGGTTGCGACGCGACCATCGACGGCGCGCCGATCCGGCTGCTGCGCGCCAGGACCGTGCCGGCCGGAGACGGCGCGTCGCCGGCGGAGGCGCGTGCCTCGCCCGCGGCCGGAAGCGCCGCGGAGCCCGTCGGAACGGTCGATGCCCTCGGGCGCGTTCGGTGCGGTCGCGGAATGATCGAACTGCTGGAGGTCCAGTCGCCCGGCGGTCGACCGATGCCGATGGAGGCGTGGCGCCGCGGGCGCCCGCGCGGTGCGGAGCCGTCGCGCCTCCGATCGGAGCCTCGCGTGGTCGACGGCGGCGCGCAGTATCCTCGGGCCGCGGACGCGCCATGAGACTGCTCGACTTCGCCTCCGACGTGCATTCGCAGACGGGTGAGGACGGCGTCATCGCCAAGGCCCTCGAGGTGATCGGGGATCGCGACGGCTGGTGCGTGGAATTCGGCGCCTGGGACGGCGAGCACCTCAGCAACACCAAGCACCTGGTCGACGCCGCGGGGTACCGCGCGGTGCTCATCGAGCCGGACCCGGCGCGATTCCGCACGCTCTCCCGGCGCATCGCCTCCAATCCGAAGCTGATCGGCGTGCAGCGGATGGTGGGCTTCACCGCCGCCGACGGCCTCGACTCGATCCTGCGCGGGACGCCTATTCCGGCGAACTTCGACTTCCTCTCGATCGACATCGACGGCAACGACATCCACGCGTGGGCCGCGGTGCGCGACCATGCGCCCAAGCTCGTCTGCATCGAGTTCAATCCCACCATCCCCACGGAGGTGGACTTCGCCCAGCCCGCGGATCCGGCGGTCACCCACGGGGCGAGCCTCCTGGCCATCACGAAGCTGGCGACGAGCAAGGGCTACTCGCTCGTGGCGTGCACCGCCCACAACGCCTTCTTCGTGCTCGATCGCTACTTCCCGCGCTTCGGGATCGAGGACAACTCGCTGCGGGCCCTGCGCGAGGACTGCTCGGAGGTGACGCACCTCTTCTGCGGCTTCGACGGGACGATCTTCCTCGAGGGCGGCGGCCGCATGCCCTGGCATGACCTCCGGTATCGCGGCATGGTGCGGCAGCTTCCGCGGTTCCTGCGGCGTCATCCGGGGCGCTACGGCCTGGCGGCGCGAGCGTCGATGGTGGCGTACCGCTGGTTCGTGCGGACCGTGCGCGGCGGCTGATCCGCGGGGACGAGCGGGTCGGCGCCGCGAAGCGCCGGCGGCCGCGTTCCCGCGCCGCGGGTCAGCCGAAGAGATCGACGAGCGATCGAGGTTCACGCAGCACGATCGTGCGCACGCCGACGGCGCCGCCCGCGCCGGGCGCCGCCCCGGCATCGTCGGCGCCGCCGTGACGGCGCGGCTGCATCGTGGCGGGCACCGGCCGCGACGCTCCGTCCGCGGGCGATGCGCCGTCGACGGGTCCGCGGCCTTCCGGATGCGGCGTCGATGCCGCGAGGCGCCATCGCGCCGCGTCGCTGCGGGCGGCCTGCAGCGCCATGTCGGACGCGCCGAGCGCGCTTCGCAGGCGCTCGACCTCGGCGACGGCGCGTTCGTAGAGCATCCGGTCCGCGCGGTCAGGCGCCCGAACCGGGACCGGAATCACGATCGACGGCGGACGGAGCGGCGGTGGTGCGGCCGTCGCCGGACATCGACGGACGACATGATGGCGCCGCGCACATGGCGCGGTGTACAGGGCGCCCACGGGAACGACGAGCGGCACCGCCATCGGCTGGAGTCTGCCGATCGCTGAAGCCGAATCGAGCGAAGTCGCGTGAAACCGCTCGGATCGGTGCGGGCGGCGCCGTCCGTGACGATGGTGCGGATGGCGCCGACGGGATCGATGGCGCCGACCATGCGGGCGACGCGGCGGCCGGACGATGGCAGCGCGGGTTCCGAGGCAGGCTCTAAGATCGCCCCCCCTTGCTTCCCAGCGGCGAACTCGACTATCCGCTCGACCCCGGCGCCGTGGCCACGCAGCCCGCGGAGCCGCGCGACGCCGCCCGGATGATGGTGGTGCACCGGGGCGACGAACGGGTGGAGCATCGACGCATCCGCGATCTGCCCGAGTACCTGCGCGCCGGCGATCGGCTGGTGCTCAATCGGACGCGCGTGATGCCCGCGCGGCTCCTGCTGCGGCGGATCGGCGACGGGCGCCGCACGGAGGGGCTCCTGGAGACGGCGCTCGAAGCTCGTCGCTGGCAGGCGCTGATCCGTCATGCCCGCCGCTTCCGCGCGGGCGATCGCCTGGAGCTCCTGCCGCCGCCGCACCCGGTCGGCGCCGCCGAGCGGCCGTCCGCGGTCGATCATCAGCGCGCCGCCGACCAGCCGCCCGCCGCGGCGTCGGATCCATCCCGCAGCGCGGTCCTCCGGGTCCTGGGACGCCGGGAGGAGGGCGTGGTGGTGGAGTTCGAGGGGGACGCCCCGATGGCGGAACTGATCGAGCGCTTCGGCTGGACTCCGCTTCCGCCGTACATCCTCAAGGCGAGGGAGCGCCTGCACCAGGCAGCGGAGGACGACGATGATCGACGCCACTACCAGACGGTCTTCGCCGAGGGCGACGACCGGCCGTCGGTGGCGGCCCCGACCGCGGGACTGCACTTCACGCCGGAGCTGCTCCGGGCGATCGAGTCGCGCGGCGTCCGGCGCCTGGAGGTGACGCTCCAGGTGGGCGCCGGCACCTTCAAGCCGATCGAGACGCCGTTCGTGGAGCAGCACCGCATGCACTCCGAGTGGTTCCGGGTGGGGGCGCCGGTGGTGGAGGAGCTGCGCCTGGCGGACGAGGATCGGCGTCGGGGGGACGGTCGACTCGTCGCCGTGGGCACCACCAGCGTGCGCGTGCTCGAGTCCCTGCCCGAGGTGCTCCCCGAACCCGGGACCGAGGATCTGGCGGGCGAGACGACCCTCATGATCCTTCCCGGAACCGCCCTTCGCCGGGTGGATGCGCTGCTGACCAACTTCCACCTGCCGAGGTCG
>CAZSVT010000195.1:0-4740 GCA_964610365.1 uncultured Isosphaeraceae bacterium | reverse complement strand
GACTCATGGGTCCCCATGATCGTGATCGCCATGGGCCAGATGCTCATGTCGTTCAACGTGGCGGCGATCCCGGTGTCGATGGGCGGCATGGTGGAGTCGTTCAACACGGCCCCGACCACGATCGGCACCGCCGTGGTGATGTACTCGCTCGGCGTCTCCGGCTTCGTCATGCTGGGCGCGAAGCTCGGGCAGCGCTACGGTTCGAAGATCTTCTTCCAGGTCTCGGTGGGGCTCTTCCTCGCCGCGATGATCACCATGGTGCTGGCGCCGACGGCGGTGGTGATGCTGGCGGCGCAGGGCATGGCGGGACTGGCGGGCGCGGCCCTCGTGCCGACGCTGGTCGCCCTCATCGCCAATCACTACCGCGGGAAGCAGCAGGCGGAGGCGGTGGGCTGGCTCGGCTCGGCGCGGGCCATCGCCGGTGTGCTCGCCTTCGTGAGCGTGGGCTACCTCGCCTCCATCAACTGGCGGCTCGGATTCGGACTGCTCATCGTCCATGCCGCCGCCATCCTGCTGCTGAGCTTCAAGCTCAAGCCGTCGACGCCGAAGCCGGAGGTGAAGATCGACGCCGTCGGCGTGGTGCTGGCGGCCATCGGCATCATCTGCGTCACCTTCGGATTCAACAACCTGCGCGGCTGGGGACTCTTCCTGGCGCGGCCGGCGGCGCCCTTCGACCTGGTGGGCGTCTCTCCGGCGCCGCTCCTCATCGTGGTGGGCATCGCCATCGTCACCGGGTTCTTCGCCTGGTCGCGCGGGCGGGCGGAGAAGGGGAAGACGCCGTTGCTCGCCGTGGAAGTGGTGCGCTCCGGGCGCGAGTGGGCCGCGGTGATCACGCTCTTCATCGTGGTGGCCATCGAGGCGGCCATCAACTTCTCGGTGCCGCTCTATGTGCAGATCGTGCAGGGGCGATCGAGCATGGCCACCTCCATCGCCATGATGCCGTTCATGCTCACGGTCTTCTTCACGGCGATCCTGATCGTGCGCCTCTACCGGCGCTGGACGCCGCGGCAGATCGCCTCCGCGGGCTTCGCGCTCGTGGCCGTCGGCACCTTCTGGCTCTCCATGGTGGCGCGCAACGACTGGAGCGTCTTCCCGGTGATCATCGGCCTGATCACGGTGGGACTGGGGCAGGGGGCGCTCGTGACCCTGCTGTTCAACGTGCTGGTGACCGCCTCGCCGAAGGAACTGGCCGGCGATGTCGGCTCCCTCCGCGGCGTCACGCAGAACCTGGCCGCCGCCGTGGGCACCGCGGTGATGGGCACGCTCCTCGTGGGCATCCTCGGCGCCACCGTGCTGGGGAAGGTGACGGACAATCCCCGGCTCTCCTCGGCGCTCCTCCAGCAGATCGACCTGGACAACATCAACTTCGTCAGCGACGACCGCCTCGGCGCCCGCCTGGAACAGACCGACGCCACGAAGGCCGAGGTGGAAGAGGCGGTGCGCGTGAACACCGAGGCGCGCCTCCGGACGCTCAAGATCGGCTTCCTCGTCCTCTCCGCGCTGGCGGTGCTGGCCATCGTCCCCTGCGCGTGGCTGCCCAACTACCGGGCGGGCGAGGAGATCCCCGGTGACGACGCCGCCAGGTCCGGCGGCGGAAGGGCCGCGCGGTGACCGGGCTCCTCGGAGGCGCGATGACCGGGCTTCGCCGCGGCGCCGCGCGCGTGCGAACGCGGCGCGCCTTCGCCGCATCGGGTGCGAGCGCCGCGTCGCTGGCCATCGCCGTCGGCGCCTCGGCGCAGGCGGCGCCGCCCGCGCCTCCGGCGCCACCGTCGGCGCCTCCGGCGCCGCCCGCGGCGGCATCGTCCACGGCGCCGCCGCCATCATCCGGCGGTGCGCCGAAGGCACCGAACATCTACGGTGATCTCTGGACCGACGATGTCTACATCCCGCGCACGCTGAGCATCTACGACGATGGCTTCTCGCCCGGCGAGTCGACCACCAGCACCATCAAGGAGCTCGACGAGATCGAGGCGCCCGAGCGGAAGCCCTTCCTTCTCTCCTTCACCGATCCGCTCTTCCTGTCGATCACCGGTCCGTTGAACTCGCTCTACCAGGAGACGGGCCTGCGCGTGGCGGTGGCGTACACCACGGTCTTCCAGACGGCCAGCGGTGGCGTGAACGGCTTCTCCGGCGATCTCGACCTCATGGCCGCGTGGACGCTGCTCGGGCGCGGAACGCCGGACACCGGCACGTTCGTCTTCACCGGCGAGGATCGTTTCCGCCAGGCGGACCAGCCGGCGTCCAGGGTGGGGCCCGAGCTCGGAACGCTGCAGCCCACCACCAACGGTTTCAACGATCGCGGCTGGGTGGTGCGCGACGGCTACTGGCTCCAGCGCCTCTTCGACAACCGGCTGCGATTCCTCGTGGGCCGCGCCGATCTCACCGACTTCGTCGGCGCCCATCGCCTCCAGAACCTCAACAACTCCTTCTCGAACCGCTGGTTCTCGGCGAACCCGGTGGTCGCGTCGCCCGGGCACGGTCCGACGGCCGGCCTGAGCCTGGCGCCGACGGACCTCTTCTACGTGAGCGGCGGACTGGCCAACGCCTACGGCCGCACCACCACCTTCGGCGTCGACACGCTCGACCAGGGCGATTTCTTCTACACCTGCGAGTTCGGACTGACGCCGTTCTTCGAGGGGGTCGGCGCCGGCCGCTACCAGCTCATGCTGTGGCGGATGGACTCCCGCCCCGAGCAGGGACTGCCGAGCGACCAGGGAATCTCGGTGATCCTCAACCAGGAGTTCGGCGACTCGCTGCTCGCGTTCGCGCGCTACGGCAACTCCGAGGGAACGCTCACCAACGTGGAGAACGCGGTGCAGATCGGCCTCGGCCTCCAGGACTTCCTCGGACAGGACAACCTCACCGGCATCGCCGCCTCCTGGGGCGAACCCTCGCGCCCGGGTTGGCGCGACGAGACGGTCTTCGAGGTCTTCCAGCGCTTCCAGCTGTCGCGCTTCAGCCAGTTCAGCGTGGGCGGCCAGCTCATCATCGACCCGAGCAACAGCCCGTCGAACTCCGACGCGGTGGCGGTGCTCACGCTGCGACTGCGCGTGGCCTTCTGAATCCCGCGACCGGGACTCAGCGATCGCCGCCCGGCGCCGGTGCGCGCCCCCCGACGCGCCGGATCACCAGGATCGATCGATCGTCCTCGGGCTCGGCGGAGATCGACGCCTGCGCCACCTGCCGGAGCACGCCGTCCACGGCGCGGGTTGGCTCCGCCGGCATCCCCGCGACGAAGCGCTCCAGCCCGTCGACGCCCAGCATGGAGGCCGCGGCCCGCCCCCGCGCGCCCGCGTCGCCGCCTTCGGCCCTGCCGGACGCCACCCGGGTCTCCGTGAGTCCGTCGGAGTACAGCACGAGTTCGTCCCCGGGTCCGAGGTGGCCGCTCGATCGAGAGGCGTCGAGTTCCTCCATCACGCCCAGGGGCATGCCGGCGCCGCCGAGCGTCTCGGTGACTCCCGCCGCG
Source organism: uncultured Isosphaeraceae bacterium (assembly GCA_964610365.1). Lineage (GTDB taxonomy): Bacteria > Planctomycetota > Phycisphaerae > Phycisphaerales > SM1A02 > VGXK01. The sequence goes on along the minus strand of CAZSVT010000195.1, from coordinate 1,274 downwards.
CCGGGGCCGCCGGGCGCGCCGGGGCCGTCGCGTCGAAGGAGGAGCGGGGGATGCGCGGCCACCAGCGCTTCGAAGGCGCCGTCGCGGTCGACGTGCACGATGGCCGCCGTGACGAACATGTCCGGCTCGGTCAGCGCGGTGAGCACGCGGTTCAGTTCGGAGGCCATGGACTCCACCAGCTCGCCGCCCCGCTCGGCGCCGCGTCGCGCCCGGTGCGACTCGAGCGTGGCGCGCACCATGGCCATCACCACGCCGGCGCGGACGCCGTGGCCGGAGACATCGGCCACGATGGCCTCGATCGAGCCATCGGGCAGGAGCGCGGCGTGCACCACGTCGCCGCCCATGACGCCGCTGGCCTCCGAGCGCGCCGCCACCCGGAAGTGGTCGGAGGCGAGGTCGATCTCCGGCACCAGGTGCCGGTGGATCCGCGCCGCCAGCGACATCTCCACCGACATCGCCACGGCGCGCCGCCCGTGCACCACGATGAAGATCACGAAGCACGCGTAGCCGGCGCCGATGCAGAGCACGGAGAGGACGCCGAGTCCGTTGGTGGAACTGGCGCCGAGGGTGAAGGGACCCAGCCAGGTGGCGGGGATGGCCATGGAGGCGAGCGCCTGCGCCGGGATGGCCGCGAAGAAGAGCCGCCGGTCCGTGGTGCCGGCCAGGGCCCAGAGCACCGCGCATCCTCCGGAGACGGTGAACCAGAAGGCCACCGCCGGCGGCCCGGGCGGGCGCGCCGTGGTCACCGTGAGGAGGAGGAGCGGCGCGAAGGTGAGCGCCACGCCCAGCATGAAGAGGATCGTGGCGCCGGTCGAGCGGCGGAAGTCGAAGTGGAAGGGCGTGTGGACCCGCGGCGAGGAGTCGGCCACCGCCACACTCTCGCCGCCGGCGCGCGGCGCCGCAAGTGCGAAGCGGCGGCGCGCCGCCCGGCGAGGGCGGGTCGAAGCGCGGATGCAGCGAGGCGCCGCGGCCTCCGGGGCGTCGGCGCCCCCGGGGATCAGGTCACTCCCCGTCGTCCGAGAGCAGGAGTTCGGCTCGGGAGCGCTCGCGCACGAGTTCCGCTTCCGCCTCGAGCCAGTCGGTGGTGGAGTCCCCCGAGGCGCCGATGCGGCACCGCCGTTCGTAGATGAGGTACGCGCGCTCCGCGATGGCTTCGGGCGAGGGTCGATCGAATTCGACGGCGCGCGGCGCCGGCTCGAGGATGGGGGCCGCCGGTCCGGCGGCCCCCGCCGGGCGCGGGGGGGGGGGGGGAGCGGGGGTGGCATCGGCGGCGG
>CAZSVT010000194.1:0-4756 GCA_964610365.1 uncultured Isosphaeraceae bacterium | reverse complement strand
CGCTCGGCTCGTGGCATGTCGCCCGGGCCCTCTGGGGCGGGGCGCGCGACCTGGACCGCCGGCGCCCGGTGCGATGGGGCGGCCGCGAGTACATCCTGGAGCCACGCTGACCCCATGCGCATCCTGCTCACCAACGACGACGGCATCCTCGCTCCCGGCATCGAGGCGCTCTACGGCACCATCCGTTCGCTCGGCGAGGTGACGGTGGTGGCGCCGGCCACCGCGCAGAGCGCGGAGAGCCACGGCATCACCTTCCACCGCCCGCTCATGACGCGCGAGATGAAGCTCCCCGGCATCGAGGGTCTTGCCGTGGAGGGCACGCCCGCCGACTGCGTGAAGCTGACGCTCAAGAGTCTCTGGCCCGCGCGCTTCGGCGCCGGGTCGCGCCCCGATCTCGTCATCAGCGGCATGAACTTCGGCGCGAATGTGGGCATCAACGTCATCTACTCGGGCACCGTGGCGGCGGCCATCGAGGCGGCGTTCCTCGGCGTGCCGGCGATCGCCGTGAGCCTCTACATCGGCGACCGGCCGCAGACGCACCTGGGACGGGCCGCCGAAATCGCCCGCGCCGCCATCGATCGCGTGCTCCAGCACACGCTGGAGCCGCACCGCGTGGTGAACATCAACATCCCCATCACCGAGCGCGCCGACGCGCCGATGCCGCCGCTCCGCGTGGTGTCGATGAACACCTCGGCGGCGGTGGACGGCTACGAACGGCGCGTGAGTCCCGAGGGCCGCGCCTACTACTGGCCCAGCGGCAACGGGATGGAGTTCGTCCACACGGCGGAGGAGAGCGACGTGGAGGCGCTCCTGGAGCGCTGCGTCACCGTGACCCCGCTGCACTTCGATCTCACCGAGCACGCCACGCTCGAGGCGTGGCGACGACGACTGGCGTGACGGCGCTCCGAGCGGCGCCGAGGAGAGCACCATGAGCGAGCACGATCGTGCGAAGGTGTCGCGCCGGGAGGCGCTGGGTGCGATGGGCGCGGCGGGGGCGTCGCTGGCGCTCGCGCCGGCGGCGTGGTCGCGGGCCTCCGAGGCGTCGAGCGCTCCAGGGACGCTGCAGGCGCCGAGCGGCGCCGCATCGCCCCCCGGTCCGGGCGGCGCGCCCGGCCCCGGCGCCGCCGACGGCGACACCGGTCGATCGCTCCCCGGCCTCGACGCCGTCACCGACCTGGCCGGGCAGCTCCGAGAGCAGCACGGGTGGGTGGGACTCTCGCTGGCCATCACCGCGGGCGGCGCGCTCAAGTACGCCCGCGGCTTCGGCATGGCGGCGCTGGAGCCGTCGCGCCCCATGCGCCCCGTGACGCCGATGGACCTGGCGAGCGTGAGCAAGGTGGTGACGGCGCAGGCCATCCTCTGGCTGGTGGGCCAGGGCCGACTCTCGCTCGATGCGCCCGCGTGGTCCTTCGTCCAGGCGCCGCCGCCGGAAGGGGAGCGCGTGGATCCGCGCTCGGCGCGCATCACGATCCAGATGCTCCTCCATCACAGCGGCGGCTGGGATCGCAGCGTCAGCGGCGAGCCGGCCGACCAGATCGAGCGCATCAAGCGGGCGCTGCACATCGAGCGCGCGCCCACCCTGGAGGACGTGCTGCGCTACGGGCACGGACTCCGCCTCGACTTCGACCCCGGCACGCGCACCGCGTATTCGAACTTCGGCTACATCCTCCTCGGCGCCGTGCTCTCCAAGGTCACCGGGCGACCGTACGCCGATGCGGCGCGCGAGGTGGTGCTCGGTCCGCTCGGGCTGGCGCGGATGCAGACCGATCTTCCGCCGCCGCAGTACCGGCCCGGCGAGGCGCATCGCTACGCGCCGGGAGGCGAGCACGAATACCCGGGCGGCGTCACGGTGCCGCGCATCGCCGCCGGAGGCTGGGAGGCGAATGCCGTGGAGATGGCGTGGCTGATGACCGCCATCGACGGCTCGCGCACCGGCGCCACCTTCCTGCCGCCGGCGATGGTGAGCGCCATGCTCGCCGGTCCGCCGGGTCTTCCGCGGCGCCCCAACGGGACCGCGTTCGGCATGGGCTGGGACGAAGTGCTCCCTCCGCGCGGCGCCGTGACGGCTCCACCGCCCGCCGGCTTCGAGTACGGCAAGGACGGCGGCCTGCCCGGCATCTCCACCTGGGTGCAGCACCTGGCCAACGGCGTGAACTGGGTGGCGCTCGTGAACACCAGTTCCGCGCACGGTCAGCCCTCGCCGGTATCGGTGCTGCGCGATCGCATCGTGCCCGCGCTCCGGTCGGTGAATCCGTGGCCCGACGGCGACCTCTTCCCCGAGTACCGAGGCGAGGTCTGAGCGCCGCGCCCGCGGCGCCGGCGGTCAGCGCACCAGCATGCGCATGGTGAACTTGAGCCGGTCGCCGGGCTTGACCTTCTCCAGGCGCTCGCCCCGGGCGCGCCATCGGTAGAGGCAGTCGATGAGCCGGTCGTCCAGCTGCTGCGATCCGGAGGTCTCGAGCATCAGCACCTTGCGCACCACGCCCTGGTTGTCAAAGGAGAGCTCGAAGACCGGGTTGCGCGCCGCGCTCGTCTGGACGGCGATGTACTCCGGGAGCATCTCCGGTCGGCGCGTGAGGATTCGAAGGCCCTTCGCCGCCAGCGGCTTGCCGTTGCGCCACTGATCCATCGGCACATCGACCGTGGAGGTGGGATCCGCCTCCTGGTCGGTCAACTCGCCGGTGGACGGCGGTCCGGGCGCGGCGGCGGGCTTGTTCGGCGCGCCGGGCTGATCCTGCGGCTGCGGCGCGGCGCCCGGCGCCGGCGGCGGCGCCGGCGGAGCGTTGCGATCGGGTTCATCGTGCGGAGGAACGCGATCGAGATCCTCCGGCACCGGGTTGGGCTTGGGCTCCGGCTGCGACGCGGGCGGCTTGGAGTCCGACGACTTGGGCGCGATCTCCACGTTGGGATCGGGCGCCGGCGCGGGTGGCGTCTTCGGCGCCGGGGCGTCATCCTCGCGCTTCGGCTCCTCCTTGGGAGGATCCTCGCTCTTGCCGGCGCTCTCCGCGGGGCGCACGATCGGATCCGGCTTGGGCGGCTCATCCTTGGGGACATCGGCGGGGAGCGGATTGCCGTCGGGTGATCGAGGCGGATCCGCGGGCCGGGGCAGGGCGAGCCCCGGCGCGGGCGCCGGCGGCGGCGGAGCCGGGGGCGTGGCCGGATCGGGCGGCTTCTCCGGAGTGGGCGGTACGGCGGGCGGCGGCTCCACCGGCGCCGGCGGCGCGGACGGATCCACCTGGAGCACGCGCGTGGGTTCGGGCGGGGCGTTCGGAGGCGTGGTCGTGGGGTCGGCCTTCGGCGGTTGCGAAGCGAGCTGACCCTTGTCGGCCGCGCGCTCCGGCTGCGCCACCGCCGCCGGCGCGCTGGGCGACGGCGCGGCCGCCTCCGGCGCCGCCGTGCTCATGGCGCCGGGCGGCGCGGCCGCGGGCTCACCGCCGCCCTCGGGCGTCATGCGCATCGCCGCCTGCTCCACGTCGGAGAGGCGCGCCATGTGCTGCACGTACTCGTCGTAGCCGATCCAGGTGACGGTCGGCTTGTCCGTGCCGTCGTCGATGCCCAGCGTGACGCGATCGGCCTCCAGCGGGCGCTGGAACTCCGGCGGCAGCGGAATGTCCGGCGGCGGATGGGGCGGCGCGTCCGGCTTGGGCGGCGGCGCCACCGGCTCCGGCTCGGGCAGGGACACGGCCGAATTGACGGCGGCGCCCATCAGGGCGTTCCCGATGGTCGGCAGGATCAGCGTCGCATGGATCACGATCGATCCGGCGATGCAGATGGAGAGCGGGATCGTGTCGCGCGTGGCCACGACGGCATCATCGTAGCCGGGCCCGGCAGCCCTCAGCACTGTCGCGTGGATCAGCGGCTCATCGAGGCCGCGGGCGACCCACGAGACTCACCGGCACGCCCACCGCGTGGATCCGGCTCAGGATGTCCTGCAGGAGCGGCGCGCGATCCACGTCGGTCTTCCCCTCCGCCACCGCCAGGTAGAAGACGGTGCGCGGATCCGCGGCGCGTTCCGAGACGAGCCGCGGCGCGATGTCCTCCAGCGCGATCGTCTCGCGGTTGAAGTAGAGGTTGCCCTCGAGATCCATGCTCACCGTGACGGCCGGCGCCGGCGTGGCCGCCTCGCTGGAGGTGAAGCTCTTCAGCTCCATCGGCAGGATGTCCACGCGGACCATCAGCACCAGCGAGTAGATGAAGAAGGTCATCAGGAAGACCATGATGTCGATGAGCGGCGTCAGCTCGATGCGCGGCTCGAAGCGGGAACGACGGAGTCGACGCATCGCCTAGAGGCCCATCTGCACCGACGCGAGCGCCGCGGAGAGGTCCTCGCTGAAGTCGAAGACCTTGTCGAGCCCGGTGACGATCAGCACGCTCCACACCGTGTCGGGCACGCCGCTCAGCCGGAGGCGCTTGCCCTTGGAGAGCACCTTCTTGCGGAGGCGCAGGAGCTGGGCCAGGTTCGACGAGTTGAGCGTGCCCACGTTGCGCAGGTCCAGCACCACGTGGGAGCCGGCGTCGCGATCCAGTCTCGCCATGAGGTTGCCCATCTCCTCGGAGAACCCGGGCTCCTCGCCGAGCTCCGCCAGCAGGATCTCCTCAGACCACTCCGTCAACGGCATGCGGGCAGCATATCGGCGGGACGCATCGGGATGGTTCCCCAGCGACGCGTCGGCCCCGGTCGCCCGACTCGCGGCCGCGTGCGCGCAGGTCCGCGCGTCGGCCCCGGCAGCCCGCTCGCGTCGGACGCCTGCTCGGC
>CAZSVT010000193.1:0-4812 GCA_964610365.1 uncultured Isosphaeraceae bacterium | reverse complement strand
GTCGCCATCCGATGACGAACGAGGGAATCGATGCATTCGTGGCCGACGCCCGCGCGCTGATCGACTGGATCGCGGGGTACATGCGGCGCGTGGAATCCCTGCGGGTGCTGAGCGCCGCGGAACCGGGCGCGATTCGGGCCGGGCTGCCCGAGCACGCGCCGGAGCACGGCGAACCGTTCGAGCGCGTGCTCGCGGACGTGGAGCGCGTGATCCTGCCGGGCGTGACGCACTGGCAGAGCCCGAACTTCTTCGGCTACTTCCCCGCGAACGCCAGCGCCCCCGGGATCCTCGGCGACCTGCTGAGCGCCGGGCTCGGCGTGCAGGGCATGCTCTGGTCCACCAGCCCCGCGTGCACGGAGCTCGAGGAACTCGTGCTCGACTGGCTCGTGGAGATGATGGGACTGCCGGCGAGGTTCCGCAACGACGGCGGTGCCGGCGGCGGCGTGATCCAGGACACCGCGTCGAGCGCCCTGCTCTGCGCCATCGTGGCGGCGCGGGAGCGAGCGACCGGTTTCGCCGTCGATCGTGATGGCGTCAGCGCCTGGCCGAAGCAGCTCGTAGCGTACGGAAGCACGGAAACGCACAGCTCGCTCGTCAAGGATCTGCGCATCGCCGGCCTGGGCGCCGCGTCGCTCCGCGCGATCGCCGTCGATTCGAATCGCGCGATGGATCCCGCCGCGCTCGACGCCGCCGTGCGGCAGGATCTGGCGGCGGGCAGGCAGCCGTTCTTCGTCTGCGCCACTGTTGGAACGACTTCGACGCATGCGGTCGATCCGATCACGCGCCTCGCCGAAGTCTGCCGCTCGCATGGACTCTGGCTCCACGTCGACGCGGCGCACGCCGGCAGCGCCGCGATCTGCCCCGAGTTCCGCTGGATCGTGGACGGCGCCGAGCACGCCGACAGCTGGTCGTTCAATCCGCACAAGTGGATGGGCGTCAACTTCGACTGTTCGGTGCTGTGGGTCGCGGATCGGGCGGTGCTCGTGCGCTCGCTCAGCGTCCTTCCCGAGTACCTGCGCAACCGCGCCACCGAGAGCGGAGCGGTCGTCGACTATCGGGACTGGCAGATCCCGCTGGGTCGGCGCTTCCGCTCGTTGAAGCTCTGGTTCGTCATCCGGCACTTCGGCGTGGAGGGACTCCGCGCTCTCATCCGCGAGCATGTGCGCCTGGCGCAGGGCCTCCGCTCGTGGGTCGCCGCCGATCCGGCGTGGGAGCTCATGGCGCCCGCGCCGCTCTCGCTGGTCTGCCTCCGACACCGGGGGACCGCTGCGCCGGGCGCGACCGGCGCCGCCGACCTCGATCGCGCGAACGCCCTCAACGAGTCGATCATGCACCGCGTCAACGGGAGCGGCCGTGCATTCCTCACCCATACGAAGCTCGACGGACGGTTCACGCTGCGCGTGTCGATCGGATCGCCGGCGGTGGAGGAGCGGCATGTCCGCGCGCTCTGGGAGCTGCTGCGGCGATGCGCTCGCGAGGCACTCGACGCCTCCGCGGGCGGACCCGCAGGAGATCCCCGATGACCGCCTCGCCCGCGCCACCGCCGCCGCCGGACCACCCAATCCCGCCCGGCTTCGCCCCGCTTCGGCGCTTCGACCCCGGCGTCCCTCCCGAGGAGGGCGCCCGTCGCTTCCACGAGATCATGTCGCGGCGCCGCACGGTGCGCATGTTCAGCGACCGGCCCGTCTCGCGCGGCACGATCGAGCAGATCATCGCCGCCGCCGGCACGGCGCCGAGCGGCGCCAACAAGCAGCCGTGGAGATTCGTGGCCGTGCAGGATCCGGCACTCAAGCGCGAGATCCGCCTCGCCGCGGAGGAGGAGGAACGGGCGTTCTACTCGCGCCGCGCCAACGCCGAGTGGCTCGCGGACCTCCGCCGCTTCGGCACCGACGAGCACAAGCCCTTCCTCGAGACCGCGCCGTGGCTCATCGTGGTCTTCAAGCTCATGAAGGACGACGATCCGGACAACCCGTCGGACCAGGTGTACTACGCGAACGAATCGGTGGGCATCGCCGTGGGGCTGCTGCTCGCCGCGGCCCACCACGCGGGGCTGGCCACGCTCACGCACACGCCGAGCCCGATGCGTTTCCTCGGCGAGATCCTGCGGCGACCCGCGTTCGAGCGCCCCTTCCTGCTGATCCCGATCGGCCACGCCGCCGACGACTGCGTGGTGCCCGTGATCCGGCGCAAGCCGCTCTCGGAGATCCTGGTGATCGATCGCCCTAGCGACGCACCGTCAGGATCAGCATCTCCGCCGGACAGTTGACGCGCGCGGGGAACCATGCGCCGGCGCCGACGCTCACGAAGAGTCGGCTCTCGCCGTGGGCGTAGAGGCCTCGCCGCAGGGCGCGCATGCGCGCGAGCGCCGGCGCGGCGCGGTGATGGGCGGCGTCGTCGTGGCGGACCCCGGCCGTGGAACGGCGCGATGCGGACACGGTGCGATCGGGAAGTCCCACCTGGCCCCCGTGCGTGTGGCCGGCCAGCATGAGCGGAACGCCCATTCTCGCCGCGGCGGGGAAGGCCTTCGGATTGTGGGCGAGCAGCAGGTCGGGCCGCTCCGGCAGCGACTCGACGCGCCGGGTCAGCTCGCGCTTCGTCCGTCCCCAGTCGATGCCGCCGACGCGCATCGGGGCGCTCGCGGCGGCCGTTCCGCTCGCCGCGCCCGCCGCGCCGGTCACATGCTCCACCGCGTCATGGAGCACGCGCAGCCCCTGCCGCCGCGCGGCGCGGGCCAGCGCCTCCGGGTCGTCCAGCAGGTCGTGATTGCCGAGCACCAGGTAGCGCCCGAGGGGGGCCGCCACGCTCCCCATCGCCGCCAGCAGCGGCTCGGCGCCGTGCCAGTCGAGATCCACGACATCGCCGGTGCACGCCAGGAGATCCGGCCGGGCCTTCGCCACGCGCTCCACCAGGGAGAGCGCGCGATCGATGGGCATGAGCTCGCCGAGGTGGAAGTCGCTGAGGTGGGCGATGCGCACTCCCTCCCAGCGTTCGGGCCACGACGGGACGTGGAGCGTGAGCTCGCGCAGCTCCACGGGACGCTCGAGGTGGCGTCGCTTGAGCGCTCCGCGCATCAGCCGGTCGGGCGCCACGGTGAAGAGGAAGTGGCGGATCCTGGCCCGCGTCAGCTTCGCGCGGCTTCCCGGAAGCAGCGAGCGCGGCGCCGCGTGGGTGACGGGCTCCGCCCGGTGTCGTGCGCCCTTGGAGTGCTCCTTCGACATCGTGGGACTCGCTCCGTGCGCCGGCGCCGCGGGACGACTACCCGCGGCCGGCGCCGATCAGAAGTGGACGACGCCTCCCACGAAGAGACCCGCGAAGTTGGCGTTCAACTGCTGTCCGCCGCCGTCGCCGTCGATCTTGAGCAGCCGGTAGCCGATCTGCACGCCGAACTGGTCGCAGGGATAGAGGGTCAGCCCCGCCTGCACGCTGAACATGGAGCCCGATCCGGGATAGAGCGCACCGAACGCTCCGTTCACGTCGGCGCTCAGGCGCTCCAGGATCGGGAAGAGGTCGCGCAGCCACACGTCGACGCTGACGCGACCGCCGACGTACACCGCCGTCCAGGTCTCGTCGATCGAGGTGCTCTGCGCGGTGCGCAGGTCGGCGAAATCCAGATCGGTGCCGATGACGCGCGCTCCGGCGAAGGCCCCGAGCCGCAGATCGCCCCAGTACCCTCCGCCCGGCCGCGTGTTGTGCTCGAGCGCCCAGGTGGTCGTGTCGCCCAGCGGAAACGGCTGGTCTGCGAACGGCCGCCAGAGATCGACGCCGAGGTCGGCGCCGACGTTCCACATGGTGAGGCTCGACGCGGTGGGATCGCCGGGCGCCACGACGACGCCACCCAGCGCGTTGCCGTAGGTGGACGCGTTCCCGCCGCTGGTGGAGAACTGGCTTCCGCCCACGCGCAGGTGCCACGCCCTCCAGCGCAGGTCGATGTCGCCGGCGAACGACGGCTCCATGGACGAGAGGCCGAGATCATCCGGGAGGTCGTACTTGATGCTGCTGTCGTCGGTGAGCACCCAGCCCGTGACGCGCGGCAGCCAGAGCCCCGCGGTGAGATCCACATGGAACTGGTCCCACGGCCGTTCGCCGGGTACGACGGCCGGCTCCGGCGTCCGCGCGGCGCCCGGTCCGTTCGCTGCGACCTCCGCGCTCGCCGCGCTCGGTCGGTTCGCGGCGCTCGGCCCGCCGACGCCCTCCTGCCCGCCTGCGCCGGCGGCGCCCGCCATCGCGCCGACCAGGACCGTCACCATGCACGGAACGCTTCGCATGCGCGAAGGGTACCGTACCGCCGGATGAACCCTGCGCCGCGGATCCCGCCGCCTCCCGGAGCGATCGAACTCGGTCGCGGCGCCTGGATCCTGCCCTCGCGGCTGCAGTGGTCCTTCAGCCGCTCCAGCGGTCCGGGCGGTCAGCACGTGAACAAGACGAGCACCAAGGCCACGCTCCGCGTGCACCTCGACGATCTCGGCGGCCTCGACGACGCCGCCCGCGCGCGGCTCCGGTCGATCGCCTCGTCCTGGCTCGCCCAGGACTCGGACCTGGTCATCCAGGCGGACGAGTCGCGCTCGCAGATCGACAACCGCGACGCGGCGCTGCGTCGGCTCCGCGCGGTGGTGCTGCAGGCGGCCACGCCGCCCAAGGTGCGCCGCCGGACGAAGCCCACGCGGGGCAGCAAGGAGCGCCGGCTCCAGTCGAAGAAGCGCGAGGGCGAGAAGAAGTCACGGCGCCGCTGGCACGGCGAGTAGCGATCCGCACCGCGGATGCATCGTGGCGCCGCCGGGGGGGTGGAGGGGGGCGCCCCACAGGGGGGAGCGC
>CAZSVT010000192.1:0-4834 GCA_964610365.1 uncultured Isosphaeraceae bacterium | reverse complement strand
GCCGAGCGGCTCGACGAGATCCACGCCGGGCTCACCTCCTCCGCCAAGGCCGCGGCCAAGTAGTCCCCGCGGTAGGCTCCGGCCGCCCATCGCGTGATGGGTGCCTGCGCGTCGGAGGAAAGCGGTCAAAGTCCGCTGCGAACGCGTCACCGTAGGTTGCCTCACCCCCCCCGGGGCCGAGGCAGCAAGCCGGGTCGACCGACCCGCAGGCTCTCCAGTCCGTCGCCCTCGCGCCATGGGCGGACGACCGGTGCGCCGCGGCATTGCCGGGCGCTCGAAGTCCGTTCTCCCATCCGCCGGGCGACACCATCCGGCCCCGCTCGGGGCCGCGAGTCGCCGGCGCCTCGCGATCTCGCCGGCAGGAAGGTCTGTTCTCATGTCCAGGCTCCCGCACCCGTGCGCCGGCGGCATCGTGGCCGCCGCGCTCCTCCTCCCCTCGGCCTCCGCTCCGGCGGCCATCGTCACCGAGTTCGATGTCGGCCTCGGCGGAAGCACCTCCACGGTGCAGATCGACTTCTCGAACGGCAACGGCTACCTGCTTCGCTTCCACTACGACGGCGCGGTGACCGGTTTCGACGCCCTCCTGGCATTCGAAGCCCAGCTCCCCGAGTTCACGCTGGTCACCGAGGACTTCGGTTTCGGTCCCTTCGTGGCCGGCCTCGGCGTCCTCGCCGACTACGAGTACGGCACCGGAGATCTCTGGCCGGTCGTCGAGAACTACTGGCACTACTGGCTGGACGACGGGAGCGGCTGGGAGTTTGCACTCGTTGGAGCTTCCGCCCGTCAACTCTTCGACGGAAGCTTCGACGGCTGGGTCTTCGGATCGCCCGTTCCTCCGCAGCCGGTCCCCGGTCCCGCGGTCTGGCCGATGGTCGCCATCGCGGCCATCGCCGCCCGGCGTCGAAGGTCGGAGGCGAATTTTGCCGAGAAATTCCGCGACTCGCTGTCCCGCTCCCGGCGGCGGCGTCGGTGAGTAGGTGGGGTGAGGTTCGGTGAAGCTGAACTCACCCCGTTTGGGTGTGCCGCCCATCCAAGGGCGGGCCACCATCGGCTTCCCCGACGGAGGAGCGTGCGGATGAACCGTTCTTCTCCCCGTGCCGCTGGCGCGACCTTCCACTGAGGAACCGTCGGCGGTTGAACCAACCGAGCGTTCCGAAAGCGGGGGAGCCGATGGGGCCCGCCCGTCGACATGCGCAGCGGGTCACTCCGGACGCGGCGGCGTCACCGGCAGGCGGTCGAGCACGCGGTCGATGAGCCCGTACTCCGCCATCTCCTTGGAGGTGAGCCACTTGTTCCGCTCGCAATCCTCGGCGATGCGCTCGCGCGTCTGCCCGGTGGCCTTGGAGTAGAGCTCGTAGATCGTCTCGCGCATCCGCAGGATGTGCTTGGCCTCGATCTCCAGGTCCGTGGCCTGGCCCTCGAGGACGCCGGCGATGAGCGGCTGGTGCATCAGGTTCTCGGCGTTGGGCAGCGCGTGGCGCTTGCCCCGCGCGCCGCAGCAGGCGATCACCGAGCCCATGCTCGCCGCCTGACCGATGATGTACGTGGCCACGTCGCACGGCACGAAGTTCATGGTGTCGACGATGCCCAGCCCCGCGGTCACGCTGCCGCCGGGACTGTTCACATAGAGGCTGATCTCCGCCTTCGGATCCTCGTTCGCCAGGAAGAGGAGCTGGGCGATGACCAGGTTCGCCATCTGGTCGGTGACCGGACCGCCCATGAAGATGATGCGGTCGGTGAGGAGGCGCGAGTAGATGTCGTACGCGCGCTCGCCGCGGCCGGTCTTCTCGATGACGATGGGGACGAGGGTCATGGTTCGTGCTCGGGAGTGGATCGGGCCGCGACCGGGCCGCTCACTTCTTCAGCGACTTCTCGGGGAAGGAGGCGATCTCATCGACCAGTCCGTAGCTCTTCGCCTCCTCCGCGGTGAAGAACTTGTCGCGCTCGCCGTCCTTGGCGATCCGCTCCAGGGTCTGGCCCGTGTGCCGGGCGAGGATCTCGTTGAGCTGCCGCTTGTCCTTGATGATCTGCTCGGCCTGGATCTGGATGTCGGTGGTCTGTCCGCCCACGCCGCCCCAGGGCTGATGGATCATCACCTTCGCGTGCGGCAGGATGTGGCGCTTGCCGGGATGACCGGAGGCCAGGAGCAGGGCGCCGCCGGAGTAGGCCCGCCCGATGCAGTAGGTGGCCACCTCGCTGGAGATGTACTGCATGGTGTCGTAGATGGCCAGCGTGTCGTCCACGTTGCCGCCCGGGCTGTTGATGTAGAAGTTGATGTCCTGGCCGCGCTTCTGGTTCTCCAGGTACAGCATCTGCATCATCACCTTGGCCGCCGAGGCGTAGTGGATGTCCCCGATGAGGAACACCACCCGGTTCTCCAGGAGCAGCTCGTCGATCGTCATCTCGCGCGTGCGCTGATAGGTGATGGCGTTGCGAAGCGGAGGCGGCAACGCGGCGAGGTCTTCGATCGTGTCCATGGGGCGGCGGATCATAGTCACTCCTCGAATCGAATGCCGACATCGCCGTCGGGCAGCGGGCGCGGCGCATGGGTGCGCTCCGAATCGAAGTCGGCCGAGTGCGCGGGGAGGATGAGCGTCATCCGCGTTCCGCCTTCCGAACGCGCCTCATGGACCACCTCGCCGCCGTGCTGGTGCGCCAGCTTGCGCGTGACCGCGAGTCCGAGACCCGTGCCTCGCTGGCCCTTGGTGCTCACGAAGGGCGCGAAGAGGTGGGGCCGCTGCTCGGGGGGAACGCCGGGACCGTTGTCCTGCACCGAGATCTCGCAGCGCGCACCGGTGGCGGCCCGATGATCGGCATCGGCGCCGGATGCGGGATCGTCCGGTCGTGCGGCTGATGCGGGCACGAATCGACTGCGGATCGTCACCACGCCGATGCGGTCGGGCACGGCCTCCACGGCGTTGGTGGCGAGATTCACCAGGGCCTGGTGGACGGCGGTTGCGTCCATGGGAATCGGCGGCATGTCGGGGTCGAGATCGAGCTCGAGCCGGATCCGCTTTCGTCGACAGGCGGCGGCGAGGAGTTCGGCCACCTCGCGCACGGTGGCGTTGGGCTGATCGAGATCGATGTCCAGCGGGCGATCCTTCGCGTACGCCAGCATGTTCAGCGTGAGCGAGAGCACGCGGTCGAGGTTGCGCGCCAGGACCGGCCATCCCTCGCGGGCGCGCTCGAGGTTGCCCTGTTGAATGGCCAGCTCCACCGCGTCGGCGCCGCCGCGCAGCCCCTGCAGGATGTTCTTGATGCTGTGGCTGAGCGTGGTGATCGTCTCGCCGATCGCCGCGAGCCGGAGGGCGTCGGGTCCCGTGGACGCGGCCGTCGCGGGTCCGCCGCGCCCGCCGGGCCGAAGTCGCGACTCACCCGGCGCCGCGACCAGCCGCATCACGGTGTCGCCGCAGCGGATCCGATCCCCGGGACGAAGCTGCACCAGGTCCAGGACCGGGGCCCCGTTGACGAACGAGCCGTTCGTGGATCGGAGGTCCCGGAGCCACCAGGCGCCGCCGGAGGGCGTCAACTCCGCGTGTCGCCGGGAAATCGCCCGATCGTTGAATGGCAGCGCCTCGGTGGAGCGACCGATGAGCTGCGGCTCGCCGTCCGGGAGGTCGAAGCGGGTGCCGGAGTCGGGGCCCTCGATGACTTCGATTCGGTGCACGGAGCCCTCTCCGCGGCATCCTAAAGAGCCCGGGAGGGCGGGGAGTGTCCCCGGGTGTCCGGATAAGCCCGAATTCCCTGCTGACACTTTCGACCCTCGCGCGTCAATGGGGTGGGATTGGGCACGGCGGCGGGTACCGAACCCGCTGAAGCCCTTCCGCGGGGCGACCCTCGAGGTCGCAGACTCGGCCGGATGTCCGTGTGGAGACGGACCTGCGGCGGGGTCGAGCGGGATTCGGTGCCGGGCGACCGTCGAAAATGGACGGCGCCCGGCAGCGAACTCCACCGGGGTTTCATCGGGCGATTCGCCCCCGCGCGACCCACCGGACACAATGTCTCTGATGGTGGATCGTCGGCGCCCTTCCAGGCCGACGATCCTCCGCGTTCCCATCGGCGACCCGCCATGGCTCCGGCTCCGCGACCCATCCCGGCCACCACCGACGAACCTCGGAGCGAGGATCCCTTCGACGCGCCGCCGAACGCCTCTGACGAGGCGCTCGCGGACCTGATCGACCGCGACGTGGCCGACCGCCTGGTGCAGGGGCTTCCGGTCACGCTCGAGCGGTACCTGCCCGCGATCGCCGATCCGGCGCGCCGGGCATTGTCGATCGATGCGGCGGTGGACGGCGCGCTGCGGGCCCTGGTGGCCGGCGGCGACTCGCTGGCCGCCGCCGTGGAACGGATCTCGCAGCGCCATCCGGAGCTGCGGCGCGTCGTGGAATCCACGGCCACCATCTCCATGCTGTTCGGTCCCAGCGGCGCCGCGCTGGACGAGATGGAGCCGGCGACGGAGCGGGACCTTCCCTCGAGATTCGGCCGCGCCCTTCCCGACGGTCGCGGTCGGTACGAACTGGTGGAAGCGCTGGGGAATCGACGACCCGCCCGCGTCTTCCGGGCCGTCGACCACCTGCTGAGCCGGGCCCGGGGTCCCGTGGAAGTGGTGGTGAAGATCCTCGGCCGCGCCGGCGACCAGTCGCAGCTCGACGACGCGATCGAGGAGGCGCGGCTGCTGCGGGCCATTCGCCACGAATCGATCGTGGGACTCGTCGACAGCGGCGTCTCCGACGACGCCGAGGTCTACCTGGTCACCGAGTTCGTGCACGGTCGGTCGCTGCGCGAATGGGTGGAGCAGCGCGGGCGGCCGTCGCCCATCGCCTCGGCGCGGATC
>CAZSVT010000191.1:0-4885 GCA_964610365.1 uncultured Isosphaeraceae bacterium | reverse complement strand
CCCCCACCCCCCGCGCCCCCCCGGTGTGGGCCCCCCCGCTTCTCCCGTGCCGCCCCGTCAAGATTCGTTGGCTCGGCGCGTGGTCGCGCCGCCGCGGTCCGCTCGGCGCCGCGGCGCCGCCGGGTCACGCCCGGCGCCGTCGGGCCGTCGCGCCTGCGAGCGCCAGCAGCGCCGCGGCCGCCGGCGCCGGAACCGACGCGTACTGGAAGAGGCTGTCCTGGCCGATCGAGATCGAACCCTGCGACCAGGTGAGCCCCTTGAGCGTCGTCTCCTTGCCGAAGGACTGCGACCCGAGCGAGTAGAGGAGGGCCGTGATGTTCGAGGTCGAGCCGAAGCTGGCGCTGCCGCCGGTGACCACGAAGAGGCTGCCGGGCCCGGTGGTCTCGAAGCTGGCCTTGCTGCCCGAGCTGAGCTTGCCGCTCACGAAGAGGTAGACGTCGCCGCCGCTGGTGTCGGCCACGACGCGGCCGGCGCTGCCCAGGTCGAAGGTGCTGAAGATGTAGTCGCCGGACTCGAGCGTCACGGTGGCGCCCGCCGCGGCGTTGAACTTGGCGTACGCGCCGGCGTCGAGCGAGAGCGTGCCGTTCTTCGACACGCTGATGTTGTCCGTGCCCGCCGAGGGCAGCGGACCGAGCAGGGGCTTGGTCCACGCGTACGGCGTGCCGGTGGAGAGATCACCGGTCACCGTCACGTGGGTGCCCAGGCTGGCGCTGCCCGCCGCACCGAGCGATCCGAGGATGTCGGTCTCCTTGCCGACACTCACGGATCCCTGGCTGCGCACCGCGTAGCCGTTCGGGGCGTCGATGATGATGTCCGCGCGGGCGCCGCCGGAAAGCGCCGCCACCAGCGCCACGGTGCCGATCACGGCGAAGCGCAGCGGTGTGGTGGGGCGGTTGGGGGTCTCGAGGCTGGAGTCGATGGGAGTCGTGTTCGTCGGCATCTCGTTCACCGTCGCATTCCCATACGCCCCGGCCGCCGCCGGGTGTGAAACAGGCTCCGGCGGGCCCGTGCGGCCCGCATGGCCCGCGGAGAACGAACACGGACCCAATCGGGGCAGCGCGTCCGGAGTGCGCACGCACGACCGGGACGGCCCGCGGCGCACGACCGGATCGGCGCGTCGTGGCGCGATGCGCCCTCGCCCACGCTCCGATGCGGCGCATGGTGCGGTGCATCGGGCGCCATGCGAGTGGTTCGCGTCGGCCCCGATCGGATCGCATTCGAGGAGATCGGTCGATGAGCATGATTCACGCACTTCGTGTCGTCCCGATGTTCGGCATCGCGGCGACGCTGCTGACCCAGGCCGCGTCGGCCGAGATCGTGACGATGGCGTACGAGGGCACGGGCGCCGGCCAGAACGTCCGGATCACGAGCGACCTCTTCACCGGCGACGCCTTCGCCGGACAGATCCGGCAGGTGATCTCCGGCGGCACCTCCCTCGACGGACACTGGCGGACCTTCTGCACGGACCTCAGCCAGCATGTCTCGTCCACGCCCAGCCCCTTCGAAGTGGTCCCGGTGGAGGTGCTGCCGAGCGGTTCGCCGATGGGGACGGAGAAGGCGTCGGCGCTCCGCGACCTCTACGCCTTCGCAGCCGGATCCCAGCTCCTGGAGAGCACATCCAACGCGCTGGCCGCGGCGTTCCAGCTGGCCATCTGGGAGGTCCTGATCGACTTCGACGGCGGCGCCGCGGACCTCGGTCTCGACGTGACGACCGGTCACTTCAGCGCCACCCGCACCAACGGCGACGCCCTCTCCGACGGCGTGATGGGGCACCTCTCGTCCATGCTCGGCGCCATCGGCCAGGCCGACGGGGCGTCGGTCCAGCTCCTGGGCCTCGCCAGCGGCCAGCGCCAGGATCAGCTCATCGTCGTTCCCGCGCCCGCGGCGTTCGCGCTGCTGGCCGCCGCGGGAGCGACGCGCCGGCGGCGTCGCTGAGGGGAAGGAGGGCGACGCCCGGGCTCTGGCCCGCGCCGCGCGATCGGCCACGCGTCGATCGCGCGGCGGCCATGCGCGCCGCGGCTACCAGAGCCCCGAGAGCATCCCGCCGTCCACGCGCAGCGCCGTGCCGGTGACGAAGGACGCGCCGTCGGAGCAGAGCCAGGCCACCGCATCGGCCACCTGTTCGGGCGTGCCCGCCGCGCCGCCGGGCTGCTGGTCGAGGAACCAGCGGATGCCGCCGGGAGCGCCGGCACCCGCCTTCTCCACCATCGGCGTGCCGATGACGCCCGGACAGACGGCGTTCACGCGCAGGCCGCGGTGGATGTACTGCAGGGCCGCGGACCGGGTGAGCCCGATCACCCCGTGCTTGCCCGCGGAGTACGCGGGGCTCAGCGAGTGACCCGCGAGGCCTGCGGCCGACGAGTTGTTCACGATCACGCCGCCGCCGCGCGCGAGCATCGCCGGGATCTCGTACTTCATGCAGCGCCAGACGCCGGTGAGGTTCGTGTCGATGAGGCGCGCCCACTCCTCCTCGGACAGTTCGTGCAGGAGCGCGCCGCCGCCGGCACCGGCGTTGTTGAAGGCGAAGTCGAGGCCGCCGAAGGTCTCCACGGCGCGGCGGACCATCGCCTCCACCTCCTCGGCGCGGCGCACATCGGCGGGCGCGGCGAGCGCCCGGCCGCCCAGCGCCTCGATCCGACGCACCACCTCCGCGCAGCCGTCGGCGCTCCGTGCCGCCACCACCACGGCGGCGCCGTCGCGGGCGAAGCGCAGCGCCGTGGCGCGACCGATGCCGGAACTGCCGCCGGTCACGATCGCCACCTTGCCGTCGAAGGGTCCTGGCATGGGGACGCACTCTAGCGGCGCCGCGAGTCCACGCCCGCCGCGGCGCCGGTGGGCACCACCAGGCTCGCGTCCACCCGGTTCGCCTCGTCGGGCACGCCGCGTTCGAAGTCGCCGGCGTTGCGGAGCGTCGTCTCCTCGATGGCGGTCACCGCCTCGCGCGTGAGGAATCCCTGGTGGGCGGTGATGAGCACGTTGGGGAAGGTCATCAGCCGCACGAAGAGGTCGTCGCGGATCACGGCATCGCTCAGGTCGCGGAAGAAGAGATCGCCCTCCTCCTCGTAGACATCCAGGCCGACCGAGCCGACGCGCCCGGCCTTGAGGGCGCCGATGAGCGCCCGCGTGTCGATCACGCCGCCGCGACTGGTGTTGATCAGCATCACCCCCGGCATCATCGCGGCCAGCGCCGCCTCGTCGATGAGGTGATGCGTCTCCGGCGTGAGCGGGCAGTGCAGCGAGAGGATGTGGCTCCGCGCCAGGAGCGAGGGGAAGTCGACGAGCTCCACGCCGCTGCGCCGGCACTCCTCGCTCGGGGCCGGATCGAAGGCGAGGACGCGGCAGCCGAACCCCTGGAGGATGCGCGCCACGCAGAGGCCGATCCTCCCCGCGCCGACGATGCCCGCGCACTTGCCGTGCATGTCGAAGCCCATGAGGCCGTCCAGGGAGAAGTTCTGCTCGCGCACGCGGTTGAAGGCCCGATGGAACTTGCGATTGAGCACGAGCATGAGGCCGACGGCGTGCTCGGCCACCGCGTGCGGCGAGTAGGCCGGCACGCGGAGGACGGTGAGGCCCAGCCGCGCCGCCTCGTCGAGATCCACGTGGTTGAAGCCCGCCGAGCGGAGCAGGAGCACCCGGGTGCCGCCCTCGTGGAGGGTGCGCAGCACGGGCGCGGAGGCGTCGTCGCTCACGAAGATGGAGACGGCCCGCGACCCGCGCGCGAGCTCGGCGGTGGCCGGCGCGAGCGGGACGGCGAGCGGACGCAGATCATGACCATGGCGCTCGTTGGCCGATTCGAGGAAGGGCCTCTCGAAGCCTCGCACCGAGAAGAGCGTGATCCGCATGGCGTCACTCTACTCGGCGCCGCGTCGCCCTACGATGCGGCCCATGGTGATCCGCCTCCGAGTTCGAGCGGCCGCTGCGTCCCTCGCCATCGGCATCGCCGCCGCATCGCTCGGCATCGGCGGCGCCGCCGCCGCCGCGTCCCTCGGCATGGCGCCGCCGCAGCTCCTCGACGGCGTCGATTCGATCGCCAGCGCGGGAGTGCCCGGCCCGTTGGCGCTCATCGGTCCCGACGCCTTCGCGCTCGTGGCGGGTCGGCTGGACCGCGAGACCCGACTCCCGGTGGTGGCCGGCGCCGCGTTCGGCCGGGGGCGCGTGATCGCCTTCGGCCACGGCGGGATGATCGGCGCGGCGGCGATGAAGCACCCGGGCACGGCTCGATTCGTGGAGTCGGCGCTGCGCTGGCTGGCGGGCGAGGCTCGCACGCCCGCGGAGCGCGTCCGCGTCCGCGTGCTCGTCGTCGACGACGAGGCGCTGGCCGAGCGGCTTGGCACGCGCGAGGAGTTCCTCTGCACCGCGGCGCCTCGCCGCGACTGGACGCGGCGCCTCGACGGCGTCGAAGTGCTGGTGGTCGACGCCCACCGGATCGGCGACGAGGAGCGGCCGCTGGTGGCGGACTTCGTTCGTCGCGGCGGCGGACTGCTGACCGCGGGGCTGGGCTGGGGCTGGCTCCAACTCCATCCCGGCGCCACCATCCACGATCACCCCGGCAACCGGCTCCTCGCCGAGTGCGGCATCGTCTGGTGCGACGGCACGCTGGAGCCCTCGCGCGACGACGCCTTCGCGGTGGAGCCGCTTGCGCCGTCGCTCCACGCGATCGCCGCGATGGACGCCCTGGCCGCGGCCGCGCCGGTCGACGCGCAGGTGGCGTCCACGATCACCGCCGCGGTGCCGAGCCCCGATTTCAGCTTGGCGAGCGAGTCGAAATCCATCGGACAATCGATGATCTGCGCCGCCGGCACCATCCGCACCGACGAACCGCCCGGGATCACCGCTTTCAGATTGTCCCAGCCGCCGCGGATGCCGCCGGCATGCTTCTCGATCA
>CAZSVT010000190.1:0-4964 GCA_964610365.1 uncultured Isosphaeraceae bacterium | reverse complement strand
GCCGAGCCCGTAGAGCGTCCACGCCCCGACCGACGGCCGCACGAACTGGAAGCTCCCCGTGTGCATCTTGAGGAAGGCCTGGGCGTGGGCCGGCACATCGGTGCGCATGCCGCGGAGGAGGCAGAGTTCGTCCGCGTGGGCGCCCACCGACGGGAATAGATCGCTGATGTACAGCCCGCTCTTGCCGTACGGCTTGAAGGACCACGGCGACGCCAGCAGCTTCGCGCCGCGCAGGCCGCGACGACCGCTCACCTCGGCGCCGTCGTTCTTCGCCAGCATGGGCTTGTAGTCGAAGGTGTCCACATGGGACGGTCCGCCGCTCATGCAGAGGAAGATGACGCGCTTCGCCCGCGCCGCCATCATCGGCGCCTTCGGCGCCAGCGGCGAGGCCTCCGCGCCGGCCGCGCCCGCGCCGGTGGAGAAGGGCAGGGCGAGCGCGCGGCGGCCGAAGAGGCCCATCAGGGCCAGCGAGCC
This sequence comes from uncultured Isosphaeraceae bacterium, assembly GCA_964610365.1. Lineage (GTDB taxonomy): Bacteria > Planctomycetota > Phycisphaerae > Phycisphaerales > SM1A02 > VGXK01. The sequence goes on along the minus strand of CAZSVT010000190.1, from coordinate 4,490 downwards.
GAAGCCGCAGCCGAGCAGGTTGAGCGCTTCGCGGCGCGAGAAGGCGGTGATTCGATGGTTGCAGCAGCCCATGGGAGGTGCTCCGTGAGTCAGTCGATCGTTCGGAACTCGGCGCTGGAGAGGAGTGCGCGGCATGCCGCGGTCCAGGCGTCGATCGGCTCCGTGCCGAGGAGGGCCGCGCCGCCCGCGGCGCTCGCGCCGCCCGCGCCACCCGCGCCCTGGCGCCGCGCCGCATCGGCGAGGGGGCCGCGTCGGGCGCCGCTCCCCGCGGCGGCGCCGTTGCCACGCCCTCGTCGGCCCGGGGCCGCGGCGCCGGGCGATCCGCCGCGGCCGGCGGAGGCGGAACTTCCGCTCGACTCCGTCCGCTGCGCCGAGGCGAACTCCTTCAGGAAGTCCTTGACGGCCATCTGTTCACCGGAGGTCGGCTTGCGGCCGTAGAGCAGTCGGAACGCGAAGGTGATCCGTTCCGCGTCGCCGCCCTTGACCTTCAGGATCCGCTCCGCCAGCGAGCGGGCGCATTCGCCCACCTCGGAGGCGTTCAGCAGGTAGAGGGCCTGCGTGGGCACGCTCGTCTCGTCGCGATCGCCGGAGACGAAGGCCGAGTCGGGGAAGTCGAAGAGCTCGAGCGACTCCGGGACATGATCCCGCACCACCGGCAGGTAGACCGAGCGCACCGGCGGCATGGGCTGTTCGAGCAGCGCGGCCGTGCCGGGGTTGCGAAGGTCGCCTTCGAGGGCGTTGATCTGCGAGCCGGAGGGCGGCGTCGTCTGCAACCGCTCCGACACCGCGAGCATGGAGTCGCGGATGGCTTCGCCTTCCAAGCGCTTGCGGTTCATGCGCCACACGAGGGTGTTGTCCGGATCGACGGCGAGGTTCTCCTTGCGTCCCTCGGTGGACAACTGGTAGGCGCGACTGAGGACGATCTCGCGGATGAGCGACTTCACGCTCCAGCCGCTCTGCACGAAGCGCGTGGCCAGGTGATCCAGGAGCGCCGGGTTCGACGGCGGCAGTCCCGCCATGCCGAAGTTGTCGGGCGTGGGCACCAGGCCCTTGCCGAAGAGGTGCAGCCAGACGCGGTTGGCCATCACCCGCGCCGTAAGCGGGTTTTCCGGCGAGGTGATCCACGACGCCAGTTCCAGTCGGCCGCTGCCGGATCGGATCTCGGGCATCGGCGCCTGGATCGCCGTCACCGGGCCGCGCTTCACCCGGTCGCCGGCGCGATCGATCTCCCCGCGCTCGAGGATGCGGGCGTCGGTGGGTCGTCCTTCCACCACGCCCATCGCCACTCGGTTCATGGTGGTCGGCCGGCCCTGGTCGTCGAAGCGGTCGAGGGCCTCCTTGGCGGTGCGCGCGGTGGTGTCGAAGCGCTGGAGCCTCTGGATCTGCTGGCGCGCCTGCTCGTCGCCGCTGCGGGCCTTCTGCCGAAGCTCGGTGCTGTCGGCGACCTGCGTGCGCTCGCGCGTGGAGCGGTCGTACGCGGCCTGGATGGCGGCGCGCTGCACCGGACCCATGGTCCCGCCGGCCGGGATGTTCGCGCTCTCCGGGAGCACGATGAGCTCGGTGGCGTGCTGATTCCCCTGACCGCGGATGGTGCCGAAGTTCGTCTCGCAGGAGAGGAAGATCCCGGCCATGGCGTAGTAGTCGCGCTGCGGGATCGGATCGAACTTGTGGTCGTGGCAGCGGGCGCAGGAAACGGTGAGCGCCATCACGCCCTGCGTCAGCGAATCGATCTGCTCGTCGGCCAGGTCCATGGCGAACTGCTGCCGACCGCGCGTGTTGTGTCCCTTGCTTCCCACCGCCAGGTACCCGGTGGCGATGAGGTTCCATGCCCGCTCGTCGTCGTTGGCGGCGGGGAGGAGGTCGCCGGCGATCTGCTCGGTGATGAAGCGGTCGAACGGCACATCGGCATTGACGGCGCGGATCACGTAGTCGCGGTAGCGGTACGCGTGCGGGTAGAGGATGTTGGTTTCCTTGCCGCTGCTCTCCGCGTAGCGCGCCACATCCAGCCAGTGCCGGCCCCAGCGCTCTCCGAAGCGCGGCGAGGCGAGCAGTTCGTCCACCGCGCGCTCCAGGGCGTCCGGGCGCTGATCCTTCTCGAAGGCGTCGAGCGCCTCGGGCGACGGAGGCAACCCGATGAGATCGAAGCTCAGGCGCCGCAGGAGCGCCCGGCGGTCCGCGTCGCCCACGGGCTTCAGGCTCTTCTCCTCCAGGCCCGCCAGGATGAAGCGGTCGATGTCCGACTTCGGCCATGATGCGTCCTTCACCGCCGGCACGGCCGGTGCCGTGACCTTCTGGAAGGCCCAGTGCGTGGCGGGATCCTTGCCGGTCCACGAGCGGTAGCCGGCGGCGCCGTCAGCAGCGCCGTCGCCGGCTCCTTCACCGGCGCCATCGGCGGGCGCCGCGGCGCCGCTCGACGGGACCGCGCCCGTTCCGCGCCGCTCCGCTCCATCCGCGCGCTCCGTGGGTGACGATCGCGGGTCCGGTGCGCCGCGTCGCACCCACTCCACGAAGTCGGCCACCACCGAGTCCGGCAGCGCCCCCTTGGGCGGCATGGCGAGATCGTCATCGGTGTAGCGCAGCGCCAGGATCAGCAGGCTCGATTCAGGATCTCCGGGAACCACCGCCGCGCCGCCGCGACCGCCGCGCAGCATGGCGTCGCGCGTGTCCAGCAGCAGGCCGGCCTTGGGTCGAGCCACCTTGTTGGAGTGGCAGCCGTAGCAGTGCTCGATGAGCACCGGACGGATCTTCGATTCGAAGAAGCGCAGATCCTCGGGCGAGAGATCGCCCTGGGCCAGCGCGGGCGCCGTCAGCGCGACGGCAAGGAAACCTGCAGCGGCGAGCGTCCGCGTGTGGCGTTGTTCACGCGGTCCGGATCCGGCTTCGGCGCCGAGCCCGGCGCCGGGCGTGCGTTCGTCATCGGGACCGTCGTTTCGCGTTCGAGAAGCGTCCATGGGCCGCCCTGCTCCTTCCAATCCGGAACATCGGCCGAACGATGACGCGCCTGCGGGATTGCCGCGGGTGCGGCCTCCGGCGGCACGAATCGGAGGTGCTGCCGCGCGCCGAATCGGCTGCCGGGAATGGCCGGAAGGCCGAGAAGCTGGAGGGCGGTGTTTCCCAGGTCGCCGTTGCGGATCGGGGGCGGCTCGGCGTCCACCGGCGGATGCTCGTCGGCGCCCGGTCGCCGACGCGTCGGCTGGTTCAGCGCGTAGAGATCGGACGGCGCCGCGTCCGCGCCAAGCCAGACGAGGAAGGGAATGGTGAAGTTGCAGGGGGCGGTGATGTCGGTGTGGGTCTTCTCGGGTTTCCCGCCTCCGTGATCGGTGGTGAGGACGATCGCCACGCGCCCGCGCAGCCGATCGTCGCCGTCGAGTTCGGCGAGGAACTCACCGAGCCAGCGGTCCACCTGCATCACCGACGCCATGTACTTCGAGCCGGGCGCGAGATCCCACTCGTGGGCGTGGCCGGCGGAATCGGGCTCCGCGAAGTGGATCATGTCGAGCGTGCGAACTCCCTTCGCCGCGGCGCCGTGGAGTCGTGCAGCGCACTGGGCGGCGAGGTCGCCACCGCGCTCCGCGTAGACGACGAGATCGATCTTCGCCCGCCCGTTGTCGGGAGGCGTGGCATCCTTCGCGCCCGCGGAATCGCCGTAGCTCTGCTCGAAGAGCCAGAACTTGGTCTTGCCGGCGAAGAGCGCGGTCGAGAGTCCGCGGTCGTGGGCCACATCGAAGACCGAGGGGATGTAGCGCCCGGCGCGGGCGTGGATGGTGCCGCCGTGCCGGATCGCCGGCGGATCGTCGTTCCACTCCCATCGGTGAACGAGGAGCGGCTGCGAGGTGATCATCGAGACATGGTTGGGCAGGGTGATCGTGGCGTCCGGATCGGTCCGCGCCTCCAGCGTGTGAGGGCCGCGCATGAGTCGCGCAAAGGCGGGCAGCGATCCGATCCGCTCCGCGGCCAGGACGCCCGAGTGGAGACCATCGACGCTGATCATCACCACACGGTCGAACTCTGCGGGCGCGCCCGGCGCCGGCGGCGCGGCCGGGGAGGATCGAGGCGTCGGGGTGGATGCGGCGGTCGGAGCCGGCGATGCGGAGCCCGTGGCTGGAGTCGGCGGCGTGGCGACGCTCGTCAGCATGGTTGCAACGAAGGCCAGCATGGGTCCAATGTACGGCGTCCGCGCTAGGACGCGGTGAATCGCAGTACACTCGATGGTCCGCGACCGACGGCAATCCGGCCGACGGCGCCACGCAGAGGAGGGTTCGATGACGAAGGCATTCGGGCGGACGGGGCGGTGGTGCACGGGTCGCGGCACGGCGGCCATCTCGCTGTCGGCGCTCTCGGCGGTCGTGGCGATCGCCTCGGCGGCGCAGGGCGGAACCCTGGGCGCGGGGCAGGGCGGGGGGAAGGACGGCGCCGCGGGCAACGGCCCGCCGAAGCCGTTCCTCACCTTCTACAGCGCCGGCGCGGATGCCTACCTCAGGAGCCCGAAG
>CAZSVT010000189.1:0-4973 GCA_964610365.1 uncultured Isosphaeraceae bacterium | reverse complement strand
GTGATGGGGCTTCTCGACGAGGGGATCGTGCCCGTCATCACCTCGTGGGAGACCTACGTGCTCATCGTCGCGGCCGGCCTCGGCACGTACCTTCAGCAGTCGGCCTTCCAGGCGGGCGACCTCGGCGCCTCGGCCTCGAAGAAGCCGTCGGTGAGCGCCAGCACGATGTCCCCCGTGGCGACGGTGGCGCGGGTCACCGTCACCGGTTCGTCCCACGCGAAGACGCCGAAGGGCGGACCATCCGTGGGCAGGGACTCGAAGCGATCCTCGTCGCGACGATAGATCAGCAGCGGTCCCTGGCCGGCGGAGAAGCTCTCGAGTTCGCCGGTGGACGGCTCGATGCGGGCGATCCACGCGGTCACGAACCGACCGCCGGGGAGATCCTCGCAGAGCTGGCTGTTGGTCTCGATGGCGATGCGATCGACGGGCTGGCCCAGGCGCACGCCCACCCGCACCATGCCGCGCGTCTGCATGCTGGAGAGGGCGGCGCCGATGCCGTGGCCGGTGGCGTCGGCCAGCAGCAGGAGCATCGCGTCGGGCGAGCCGTCGGGCGGGCAGACGCTCGGACCCAGCAGCGAGAGGACGTCGTACGCATCGCCGCCGCACTGGTCGGCGGGCACGCTGGCCGCGGCGACATCGATCCCGGCGACATGGGGCAGGTCGCTGGGGAAGGTCTGCTGCTGGATGGTGCGGGCCACGAGCAGGTCGCGCTCCATGCGATCGCGCGCCAGTCGATCCTCCATGAGTCGCCCGCGCTTGATGGCCACCGCGGCGTGGGCCGCGAGACCGGCGGCGATCTCCTCGTCCACGCTGTCGAAGGCGCCATGCTCCTTGTTGAGCACCTGGGCCACGCCCACCAGGTTGCGCTCGTGGTCCACCAGCGGCATCGCCAGGATGTTGCGGGTCCGGAAGCCGGTGGTCAGGTCGACGGCGCGGTTGAAGCGCGGATCGGCGTAGGCGTCGGGGATGTTCACCGGCTCGCGCTTGGAGGCCGCGGCGCCGGCGATGCCCTTGCTGGCGGGGATCCGGATGGTGGGCGGCGGGGCGGGGGCGCCGTCCAGCGGCGACGCGCCCTCGTCGGCGCTGCCGATGCCATGGGCGACGGCGGTGAAGAGCTCGTCGCTGGCGGCGTCGTACTCGAAGACGGTGGCCCGTTCGGCGCGCAGGAGATCGCGAAGGGCGTCGATCACCAGCCGGAGGATGCGCGCCAGGGCGCCGCTCTCGGCGAGCCGGCGCGACACGGAGAGCAGCTTGGCCGCCGTCTCGGGCGGCATGAGCGTTCGGCCGCCTGGACGGGCACCCGTGCGAGGTTCGGGCATGAGCCGACCATTCTCCGTGCTTTCGAGGCCCGGAGCAAGCGGCGGTCATCCCGCCAGCACGCTCGCCTCGCGATCCTCCTCGAACTGTCGGAGGTAGAGGCGCCGATAGCGCCCCTCCCGGATGGACATGAGCGCCTCGTGGGGGCCGTCCTCCATGATGCGGCCCTGCTCGATGAAGAGGATGCGGTCGGCGCGCCGCACGGTGGAGAGCCGGTGGGCGACCACGAAGGAGATGCGCCCCCGGAGCACCTGGTCGATGGCCGCCTGGATCGTGCGCTCGGTCTCCGCGTCCACGGAGCTCGTCGCCTCGTCCATGATGAAGATCGCCGGATCGCGCAGGATGGTCCGGGCCAGGGCCACCAGCTGCCGCTGGCCCTGGGAGAGCTTCTCCCCGCCCTCGCCGACGGTGAAGTCGTAGCCGCCAGGGAGCGATTCGATGAAGCGGTCGGCGCCGACGCGCGCCGCCGCCCGCACGATCTCGTCCATGGTGGCGTCGAGGCGGCCGAAGCGGAGATTGGCGGCGATGGTGTCGTTGAAGAGCCACGGCGTCTGCTGCACCACGCCCAGCCGCGAGCGCAGCCAGGAGAGCGACCGCTCGCGCTGGTCGATGCCGCCGAGGAGGATGCGCCCCTCGCGCGGTTCGTAGAAGCGGCAGAGCAGGCTCACGAGCGTCGTCTTGCCGCCGCCGGTGGGTCCCACCAGGGCCACGGTGCTGCCCGGTTCCACCACCAGCGAGACATCGTCGATCACCGGTTCGCCGGGGAGGTACCAGAAGCGCACGCGTTCGAACTCGATGCGCCCGGGCTGGAGCGGCCCGCCGTCGTCGGCCACGCCGGGCGCGGGATGCAGGCGCTGCGCCTCCACGCGCGCCACCACCTGCGGCGAGTCGCGGATCTCCGCCTCGGTGTCGATGAGCGCCTGCACGCGCTCCGCCGCCGCCTGCGCCGAGAGGAGATCGGCGAAGCGCTGCGCCAGGTCCTGCGCCGGGTACATGAAGAGGAGCGCGTACTGGCAGAAGGCGACGAGCTCGCCCGCGGAGAGGCCGCCGACGGTGATCATGCCGCCGCCCACGCTCACCGCCAGCGCCACGCCGACGGTGGTGATGGTGGCCACGATGGGCGCGTAGATGGCGCCCTGGAGGGCGTTGCGCGTGCTCCATCGCTGCATGTCGCCGGCCAGGGCGGAGAATTCCTCGCCGGCGCGCCGCTCGCGGACCAGCGACTTGGTGGTGCGGATGCCGGCGATGGATTCGCTGAACGTGGCGGTGAGGGCGGAGTTGAGCCGGCGCGCCCGGCGCGAGGTCCGGACCATCGCCCTGGTGAAGAGGAAGCTGGTGAGCAGGAGGAACGGGACGGTGGTGAGCACCAGGAGCGCCAGGTCCGGACGCATGAAGAGCATCGCGGTGATCGACGCCGCCATCAGGGCGTTGGCCCAGAAGAGGTCGAGGATCACCCACGGCGCGATCGAGCTCACGCGCGTGCAGTCGCTGGTGAGCCGCGAGAGGAGCCAGCCCACCGGGCGCCGGTCGAAGTAGGCGAAGGGAAGCTGCTGGAGCCGGGCGAAGGCGTCCTGCCGCAGTTCGAACGCCAGCCCGCTGGCCAGCGATCCCGCCGCCGCGATGAAGAGGTAGACGCCCGCGCCGAAGAGGATCGCCAGCGCGATCCATGCCGCGCCGAGCCAGCCCAGCGCCGCGGAGAGACCGCGCGTCGACGCCTCGTCGATGAGGGCCGCGTTCAGCATCGGTCGGACGCCTTCGATCGTGGCGATGCCGATGCCGCCGCCGATGATCGCCACGAGCGCCGAGCGAAAGCGCAGCGCCCGACGCGCGAAGCGGCCCCAGAGGCGCCAGTCGATGCGGTCGGCCTCGTCCTGCACGGTGTCCAGGTCGTCGCCGGCGCTCACGGTCCGCCTCCCGCGCCGGCCGCCGCTTCGCGCTCCACCTCGGCGTGCACATCCCAGAGACGGCGGAAGAGCCCGGGCCGGCGCCGCAGCTCCTCCGGCGTGCCGGAGTCCACCACGCGCCCTTGCTCCAGGACGATCACCCGGTCGGCCATCCGCAGCGTGGAGATGCGATGGGCGATGACCAGCGTGGTGCGCCGACCGTGGCGGGAGCGGATGGCGGCGACGATCTCGCGCTCCGTCTCGTTGTCGACGGCGGAGAGGGCGTCGTCCAGGATGAGGACGGGGGCGTCGCGCAGGATGGCCCGCGCGATCGCCAGGCGCTGCCGCTGTCCGCCGGAGAGCGTGATGCCGCGCTCACCGACCACCGTGTCGTAGCCCTTCTCGAAGCGCTCGATCGTCTCGTGGAGGGCCGCGTCGTTCGCGGCGGCCACGATCGCACCCTCGTCGGCGTGCGGCACGGCGATGGAGAGGTTGTCGCGGATGCTGCGGGAGAAGAGGAACGGCTGCTGGAGGACGCTGGCCACCTGGCGCCGGACCCAGTCGCGCGGGAGGCGGCCGATGTCGGCGCCGTCCAGCAGGATGCGTCCGCGATCGGGATCGGCGAGGCGCAGCAGGAGATCCACCAGCGTGCTCTTGCCGGCGCCGGAGGGACCCATGAGGGCCACCGTCTCGCCCGGCGCGGCGGTGAAGGAGACCTCCTCCACCGCGTGCGGCGCGCCCGCCTCGTGGCGGAAGGTCACGCCCTCGAAGCGCAGCTCCCCGCGCAGGGGTTCGGGCGGCGGCGGGATGGGCGCCGACGGCGGCGCCTCCTCCGGCTCGCGCAGGATCTCATCGAGACGATCGATGGAGACGGTGGCCTTGCCGAGATCCGCGAGGATGCGCCCCATCATGCGGAAGGGCCAGAGCCAGAGGTTCACCGCCACCAGGAAAAAGGCCAGGTCCGGCACGCTCAGTGATCCGTGGGCGCAGCGCCAGAGCCCCACGCCCAGCACCAGTCCGAGCTGGGCCAGGCACATCAGGTCGCTGAAGGACCAGAAGGTGGCGAAGATCCTGAAGAGCCGCCGGTCGAGATCGCGATGCCGCGCGTTCGCCGTGCGGAAGCGCTCGAGCTCGAAGTCGCCGCGATCGAAGGCCCGCACCACGCGCACGCCGTTGAGGTTCTCCTGGGCCCGGGCGGTGAGCGCGCCCTCGGCCTGATCCTTCTCCAGGAAGCGATGGCGAACCCGGTGGAAGAAGGCGATGCCGAACCAGGTGACCGGCGCCACCAGCACCAGCGACACCAGCGTCATCCACCCGTCGGTGGCCAGCATGAGCGGGATCGCCGCCAGCAGCAGGCTGCTGGAGCGCACCACTTCGATGACCTGCGTGGAGAGGAAGGAGAGGACCGTGTCCACGTCGCTCGTGCAGCGCTGGAGGAGGTCGCCGCTCTCGTGGCGACGGAAGAAGCTCGACGGCAGGCGCTGCAGGTGCGCGAAGACCTCCTCGCGCAGTCGCCGCACGCTGCGCTGGGCGGCGTGGGCCACGCACCAGCCCTTCACCCAGGCGAGTCCGCCGGCCAGGAGGGCCGACACGGTCACGAAGAGCCCCACGCGCCACGGCTGCGCCGCCACCGCGTCGGCGCCGCCCAGCATGGACATCGTCCACCGCGCGCTCGCCGATGGCGGCGCCGCGTGCTCGTTCGACGCCGCGAAGGCGCCGACGATCGCGCTCTGCACGCCGATGATCTCGGGTCCCTCAGGCGTCACCAGCAGC
>CAZSVT010000188.1:0-5073 GCA_964610365.1 uncultured Isosphaeraceae bacterium | reverse complement strand
GAGATCTACACCGCCGACCTCAACACGCGCGTGCAGGCGTCGTACATCCGCGTCTGGACCGCGCCCGATCCGTGGAACGCGTCGGGCTCCGCCAACCAGCTGTACCAGTTCCGCGACCACTGGCTGGCCAACGAGCAGGCGGTGGTGCGCGACGCGGCGATGCTGCTCAGCGCGCGGTCGCTCGGCGGCGGCGTGGCGTGGCTCAACGCGATGTGCGGCGAGTACGCCTTCTCCGTCAGCGGCAATCTCGCCGGCTGGTTCCCCTACCCGCTGCTGGACAACGTCTCGCAGAACTGGGACATCATGGTGACCTCGCACGAGCTCGGTCACAACATGGGCACCCCGCACACGCACAACTTCTGCCCGCCGGTGGACGAGTGCGCGCCCGCCGGGTACTTCGGCGGATGCCAGCACGAGCAGATCTGCACCAACGCCGGCACCATCATGAGCTACTGCCACCTCTGCTCGGGCGGCCTGTCGAACGTGCTGCTGGTCTTCGCTCCCGCGTGCATCGACTCGATGGTCGGGCTCCTCGAGTCGATCGACTGCTCCTACCTGGGCGATCCGCAGCCGCCGTGGGCCGTGCCGGACTTCGCATCGGTGCTGGACGAGACCTCGGCGCTCGATGTCCTGGCCAACGACCTGCCCGTGAACTGCGAGTCGGTGGTGATCGATTCGTTCACCCAGCCGGCGGTCGGCGGGACGGTGACGATGGTTCCCGGCGCGGGACCGGGCGGCCGCGATCTCCTGCAGTTCGCGGCGGCGCCGGGATTCGCGGGCGTGGCGGAGTTCACCTACTCGCTGCGTGATGCGAGCGACCAGGTGAGCGAACCCGGCACGGTCCGCGTGGAGAAGCTGGCCTACTGGCCGGCCACGAGCGTAAGCGGCGACCAGCCCGAACTTGGCGTCTCCTACTACGCGCTCTCGGCGCCGCAGTGGCTGCCCTCCTTCGACGACCTCCGTCCGTACCTCGACACCACGACCACGGCGATCAACTTCCCCTCCACCGGCGGCGTCTTCGCCAACAGCGGGCGCTCCGACGATGTCGGCGCCGTCTGGACGGGATGGATCACCGTGCCCGCGAACGCCTCGTACACCTTCTTCCTCAACTCCGACGATGGCTCGCGTCTCTGGATCGACGGCTCGCTCCTGGTCGACAACGACGGCCTGCACGGCATGGTCGAACTGAGCGGGTCGGCGCCGCTGGCCGCTGGGCGTCACGCCCTTCGGGTGGAGTTCTTCGAGGCCGGCGGCGGCGCGGGCTGCATCCTCTCCATCGCGGGAGGCGGCCAGTCCAAGGCGCCCGTGGCCGCGTCGAGTCTCAGCCGAGGCGGAACGATCCTCATCGCCGACTTCAACCTGGACGGAGCGGTGGACGGCGACGATCTCGGAACGCTCCTGGGACAGTGGGGAAGTTCGGGCCCGCAAGCCGATCTGGATGGAAACGGAATCGTCGACGGCGCCGACCTCGGTACGCTGCTCGGACTCTGGACCGGCTGACCCGAATGCCCCATCGCGGACGATCGTCCATCACCGCAGCCACCGCGGCGAGCGTGCTCGCCTCGATCGGCGTCGCGGCGGCGGGCGCCGAGCCGCCGTCCGTGTCGATTCCCGTCCTTCCCTCCCCCATCTCCATCGACGCGGCGGTGGCATCCGTGCCGCCGGGGTCGGTGGCGATCCAGGTGGATTCGGAGCGGCTGTCGGGCGTGATGGCGCGCGCGACGTCGGGCGTGATCCTCCAGGGAGTCCCCTGGGGGCCCGGCGTCACGCGGGATCTCCTGGTGCGGGCGCTCGCGCCAAGCGAGGGGCCGATCATCGAGGTGGTGAAGGAATCGGCGCCCGGCGTGCTCGCCGCCGCCCGCTTCGAGGACGACGACGCCGTGACCGCCTTCGGACGGATCCTGGTCGGCACGGCGCTCGGGTCGCCCGACTCGCGGGTCATCCTCTCGATCGGTCCGGCGGGACTCTTCGGAGTGCTCGAAGACGGCGCCGATCGCTGGCTGATCTCCTCGGGTCCGCCCGGGGCCGACGCGATTCCGCTCGCGTTCGATCCGGTCCTCGTTCCCCCGTCCATGCTCGAGGCGTTCGAGTGGACCTGCGACGCCCACACCCTCGGCGCCGGCGGCAAGCCGTCCATGGAGGGCGGTCTCGCCGATGCGGTCTCGCCGTGCCGTCAGATCCGGGTCGCGTGCGATTCCGACTTCGAGTACCTGTCCCTCTTCCAGGGAGACGCGATCGCGGCGGCCAACTACGCGCTCCTTCTCTTCGCCTCCGCCGGCGAGATGCTCGAGTCCGGGCCGAATGTCCGCACGGGACTCTCGTACCTGCGCCTCTGGGCCACCAGCGCCGATCCCTGGGACGCCGCCACGCCCTACCAGCAGCTCGTGCAGTTCAAGAATCACTGGAACGCCCAGATGACCGGCGTGCCGCGCGACACGGCGCACTTCCTCTCGGGTCGACAGCTCGGCGGCGGAAGCGCGTGGACGGCGTCCGTCTGCGGCGCGAAGCCGTACAGCCTCAGCTCGAATCTCAACGGGTTCTTCCCCTACCCGCTGCAGGATCACGATCCGCAGAACTGGGATGTGCTCGTCGTCACCCACGAGATCGCCCACACGCTCGGCGCCCTCCACACGCACCAGCACGGAGTCGACTCGCCCGACGACTGCGGCGGCGGTTCCTGCGACGGCGCCTGGGGCGGCACGATCATGAGCTACTGCTACCTCTGTCCGGGCGGGATGGCGAACATGGTGCTCTCCTTCGCCGAGGTCAGCGTCAGCGACATGCTCGCCCATCTCGAGTCGGTCTCGTGCGACTACGCCGATCCGTCGGCCATCCCGGTGGCGACGGCGGACTGGTTCCAGGTGCAGACGGGCGCCACGATCACGCTCCCGGTGCTCGAGAACGATCAGGCGAGCAACTGCGGCGAGGTGACCCTGGCCGGATTCGCGGAATCCACGCCGCTGGGAGGCGTGATCAGCGCGGGGTCCTCGCCCGGCGAACTCATCTACAAGGCCCCGAAGAAGGTGGTCGGCGCGGACGCCTTCGCGTACTCCATCTCCGCCGGCGGCGATGCGGTGGGCCTGGGCCAGGTGGTCGTCCTGGTCGTTCCCGTGCCCGCGGACCTCGATTCCGACGGCCGGGTGAACGGCGCCGACCTGGGGATCGTGCTGGGCAACTGGGGCTCGGGCAATCCGCTCGCCGACATCGACCAGGACGGCTGGGTCTCGGCCTCGGATCTGGGCGAGATCCTGGCCTACTGGACCAACTGACGGGCCCCTGCTAACCTGCCCGGCTCGACATTCCAGACCGCACGCACTGCCGCGTGGCTTCGGACCAGGCCGGTCCGGGCCGCTCCCGCGGCGGGAGGTTCACCAGAATGGCCAAGAAGGTCACCAAAGTCTTCAAGCTGATGGCGCCGGGGGGCAAGGCGACGCCTGCGCCGCCCATCGGTCCCGTCCTCGGCGCCAACGGCGTCAACCCGGGACAGTTCATCACCCAGTTCAACGAGCGCACGCGGCAGTTCAACGGCCGCCTCGTGGGCTGCGTGGTGACGGTCTTCGCCGACCGCACGTTCGACATCGAGATCAAGAGCTCGCCCGCCTCGGCGCTCATCAAGGAGGCGATCAAGCTCGAGAAGGGCTCGGGGACGCCGAACACGGAGAAGGTCGGCAAGATCACCAAGGCCCAGATCCGCAAGATCGCCGAGGAGAAGATCAAGGACCTCAACACCACCTCGGTGGAGGCGGCGATGCGCATGATCGAAGGTTCCGCCCGCTCGATGGGCGTCACGGTGGAGGGCTGACGGATGTCCATCACTCCCGCGACCACGAAGAAGAAGGTCCGCCTCCCCGGCGGCAAGCGGCACCGCTTCAACCTCGAGCACGGCCCCTCGTCGGCGCTCGATCCGGCGGCGGCCATCAAGGCGCTCCGCGCCTTCAAGAGCCCCAAGTTCGACCAGACCGTGAATGTGGTCGTCAACCTCGGCATCGATCCGAAGGCCGCCGATCAGTCGCTGCGGGGATCGATCGCCATGCCCAAGGGCATCGGCCGCAGCGCCAAGGTCATCTGCTTCTGCGGCCCCGACAAGGTGGCCGCGGCGAAGGCCGCGGGCGCCGTGGAGGCCGGCGGCGAGGAGCTCGTCTCCCGCATCGAGGGCGGGTGGCTCGACTTCCAGGTGGCGGTCGCCAGCCCCGACATGATGCGCGTGGTGTCGAAGCTCGGAAAGGTGCTGGGCCCCAAGGGTCTCATGCCCTCGCCCAAGGCCGGCACGGTGGCCCCCGACGTGGTGGCCGCGGTCCGTGAGTACTCCGCCGGCAAGCAGGAGTACCGCAACGACGACGGCGGCAACGTCGCGTGCGTGATCGGGAAGATGAGCTTCAAGGACGAGGATCTCCTGGAGAACCTCAACCACTTCATCGCCACCATCCACAAGGTCAAGCCGGCGGCGTCGAAGGGCACCTACGTCAAGAAGTGCGTCGTCTCGGCGTCGATGAGCCCCGGAGTGCAGGTCGCGGTCTGACCGCGGAGCGAACACCATGAGCAAGACCGTCAAGGAAATGATCGTTCGCGAGTACCGGCAGCGCTTCGACGGCGTCGAAGGCGCCGTGGCGGTGGAGCTGCGCGGCCTGGACGCCCTGACCACCAATCGGATGCGCTCGCACCTGCGCGGCAAGGACGTGCGCGTCACCGTGGTGAAGAACTCGCTGGCGCGCCGGGCCCTGGCCGGCGGCCGCCTGGAGCCGCTCACCGACGTCTTCACCGGCCCCACCGCCCTCGTCTACGGACGCGGGCCGAGCGTGGTGGATGTCGCCCGCGAGGTGGTGAAGTGGGCCAAGGACCATGACAAGAACCGCGAGAAGTGCCTCTTCAAGGGCGCGGTGCTGGAGGGCGTCCTCTATGAAGGCCCCGCCGGCGTCGAGAAGCTCTCGAAGATGCCCACGCGCGAGGAGGCGGTGGCCCAGGTCATCGCCATCCTGCTGAGCCCGGCGAAGAAGGTGGTCGGCGCGGCGGTGTCGCCCGGCCGCCGCGTGCTCGGCATCGTCAAGGAGATCCAGACTCGTCTCGAGAAGGGGC
>CAZSVT010000187.1:0-5080 GCA_964610365.1 uncultured Isosphaeraceae bacterium | reverse complement strand
CCCCGCCACGCGCCGGAGACATACGGGGACTGCTGCGCGGAGGGCATGTAGAGCGGCATCCAGGTCTTCGGGTCGGAGTAGATCGCCGTGAGCCGTCGATCCTGCGACGCGAGGGCGTCGGGCCCGCCGGCGTCGCGCATGGCGCGGCGCGTGCGGTCGAGCGTCTTCTTGAAGCACCACTTCTCCAGGAGAGCCCGGAAGAGCTCCGAATCCCGGATCGTCATGCCCAGCGAGGACGGCGTCTCCACGCTCCCGTCCGGCCGCAGGTACGGCCGCCCCAGCATGTCCGTGTTGTAGACGATGCCCGGCGCCGGGAAGTTGTCGCGCGGATCGTTCCAGCCGTAGAAGAGGAGCACCACCACATCGGGCTTCAGCTCCGGGAGGAGGCGCTCCAGCTTCATCGCCTCCTGGATCTGGCCGAATCCCGAGACGCCTGCCTCCCACCCGGTGGCGGCGATGCCGCGACGGTTGAGCTCCTCCACCAGCAGCCGCGTCCACGCGGTGTTGTGGGTGAAGCTGTCGCCGATGGCCAGGACGCGCAGCGGCGGCGCGTCGGAGGCGGCGGTGGCGGGAATGGGCGGATCGGTGGCGGGGAAGCGATCCCAGCCGAGTTCCTCCGCCAGCACCAGGCTGCCTGGCTTCGGCGGCGCACGGAAGAAGCGCATCGCGATCTCCGCCAGCGCCAGCAGCACGATGGCCACCAGCGTGCCCGCCACCAGCGAGCCGATGATGAGCGCCGCGCGCGACGGCTTGCGCCGCGGCGTCGCCTCGGCGGCGTGCATGGGATCTCGATGGGAGGCCGTCGTCATGTCGTCGTGGGGCGGTGCGGCCCCGGCGCACGGAGCGCCGCGCGCCGCGTCAGTAGAGGAGGAGCACCGGATCGTACTCGTGCGTTGCGTGGATGACGCGGATCTCCAGGATGGGCATCGGCCACTCGCGCGTCGCCTCCATCGCCGCGCCGTCGAGCGAGAGCGTCCGGCCCGGTGCCGCGGCGTGCTGCCATGCGGCGACGGAGGAGATCCCCCCCTCGCGCGTGGCGCGCACCTCGAGCACCGGGTTGCGGCGCAGCGCCGCCACGAGCGCCGCCAGGTCGATCGGCCGGCGCTTGCGCCCCAGTCCCTCCGTGTCGAAGCTCGACAGGAGTTCGCCGCCGGCGCGGATCTCCACGCGCACGCCCTGGCCCTCGTCCTGGTTCCATCCGAACCCCGTGAAGACATCGGCGGTGAAGGGCGTCGGCGCGTCGTTCCCGGCCGCGGCGCCGGCACCATCGGCCTCCGCGCCCGCGCCGAGGAGCGCCTGCTCCAGCATCGCCACCGCGCGCGGGTCGACCGTCACCGTCTGCACCACCTCCTTCACCTCCCGCGGCAGCGGACGATCGTGCATGGACGCGCGGTGCATCACGTGGCCGCCGCGCTGCAGCCGCGCCGCGAACGGCGGCACGAAGAGGAGCGCCGCCAGGAGCGCCGAAGCCAGCGCCAGGCGTCTCGGCCAGTTTGGCGGCGCGCGCTCGACCCGGCGCCCCGGTCTCCAGAGACCGCCGAGGCGCACCAGGTGCAGGGCCGCCACCAGCGGCAGCGCCAGCACCGCGCGCACCACGATCATCTGTCCGAACTGGTTGCCGTTCTTGAAGGCACGGAGCGTGGGGACGGCCTCGCCCACCTCGGCGCCGCCGCACTCCACGAGCGACGCGTCGCCGCCCGTCAGGCTCGGCGCCGGTTCCCCCTGGAGCCCGCGCACCTCCGTGGGTCGCGCTTCCCGCAGACGGGCCAGTTCCTCCGCCGTCCACTGCGGCATTCCCCACATGAAGAGCTTCGTGGCGCGGGCGTCGCCGACGGCGTGCCGCGTGTCGAGGAGCAGTTGCGTGGCGAGCCCCAGCAGGAGGAGCCCGGCGCCCACGCCGCGCCACGCGCCCGGACGCAGGCGCACGAAGAGGAGCCCCGCCACGGCCCACACCGCGGCGGAGGCGCCGAAGACCAGGTACCCGCGCGCCGTGGCGGTGGGGCTGTAGACGATGACCGCCGCCAGCGGGAAGAGGAGCGAGAGCGCCATGAGCACCATGGCGCCCGTCTCCGGTGCGCCGCGGGCCTCGCCCTCGGCGCGGCGCACGCCGCGCAGCAGCGGTGCGATCGCTCCGAGCACGATGAGCGGCAGCGCCGGCAGGAACGCGACGAGCGTGTCCAGGATCCGGTCGACGATGATCGGGAAGAGCCGACCGTCGCGCAGCAGCGCCGGCCAGTCGTGCAGGGCGTTGCGGAAGAGCTGCCGTTCCACCGCGTAGTAGTCGAAGTTCCCCACCGACAGCAGGTTCAGGAGCGGCGGCCAGAGGCGCTGCACCAGCACGCCGGCGAGGCAGGCCAGGAGCACATGCCACCAGCGATTGCGACGGATCGCCAGCAGCGCGTAGGCGGCGGTGAAGAAGAGCCCGGTGTTGTAGGCGAGGTTGGCCAGCACCAGCACGGCGCCGATGGCGGCGTGCACCTCCGCCGGTTGGCGCACCGCCCAGACGCGGCTGCGCAGGATCGCCAGCGTCGCCACCGAGCTCATCGTGAAGCTCAGCAGGTGCGCCGAATAGTCGCCGAGGTGGAACCACCATCCGGGACCGACGCAGGCCAGGAGTCCGGCCACGACGCCCGCCGCGGGCGTGCGCGTGAGTTCGGCGCCGACGCGCGTGGCGGCCCAGGCGCCGATCGCCCATCCCACGAGGTTCACCGCCAGCGCCGCGCCGGTGGCGCCCAGCGCCCACGCCAGGCAGCTCATCAGGAACGGGTAGAGCGGGCGATTCGCGTACATGTCCGCGGCGATGATGGCGCCGTTGAACATCGCCAGGTGATCCCAGGTCTGGCTGTTCTCGGCGTGCCGCGGCGCTCCATCGGTGATCTGCGCGTAGCCGATGAGGGCGTTGCGGTGATCGGAATAGCCGGCGGTGGGGACGGTGCTCAGCAGGTAGGGATCGCGATCGCCGGCGCGGATGAGGACGGCCACGGCGGCGCAGGCGATCCACGACGCCACGAGCAGCGCCCGCGCCCCGCGCGGGAGCGGCACGGAGGACCAGGGCGTGGCATCGGGCGGCGGACCCGTGGGCGCGATCCAGCGCGCGGCCCAGACGCCGAAGGGACGGCGCACGGCGGGGCTGGCGGCCACCAGGCCCGCGCCGATCACCGTCAGCAGCATCGACACCATGATGACGGAGCGCGACAGCACCACCGGCGTGCGCACCGCGTAGGCGCGGCCGTTGGAGCGGGGGTCGGAGTTGTCCGAGGCGCTGAAGCGCAGGTCGCGGCCCCAGTGGGAGAAGCGGCCGGCGCCCAGGTTTCGGATGTCCGCGTGCACGGCGCGCGGCGGCCCGAGCTCCCGGTCGTCCTCGAAGAGACGCAGCGAGCTCAGGGTGTTGCTGCCGTGATCGGTGGGGAACTCGTAGAGGGCCGAGAGCGGGAACGACAGCGCGAACCGGGTCCGCACGGGCGCGATCCACGCGGCGCCCTCGTCGGAGCGGATCTGCGCCGGATCGAGCTGGAAGCGGACCTCGCTGCGTCCGCCGCCCACGAGCGCGATGCCGAGCCACGGCCCGATCATCAGGACGATGCCCAGGATCAGCGAGACGCTGAAGAGGGTTGAACCGGTGCGTGCCAAGGTGATCGCGCGCCCCGGCCGGTACGATACCGCCAACGATGACCGACCGGCGCCGCTCGCCCATCGACGCCGACCGCGACCGAGCGAGCACCGCGCTGCGGTCGCTGCAGCCCGTCCTCGTGGTGATCGTGGCGCTCCTCTGGGTCGGAGCGCTGGGGCTCTTCGGCGCGTGCCTGGCCATCGAGTTCCAACCGAGGGATCGGATCGAGTTCCAACTCGAGCCGGCGGTGATGCGTCCCGAGATCGGCCGCGCCTTCGTGGCGGATCTGCATCCGTCGCTCCCTCCGTGGCTCGAGGCCCGCGGCGACACGCTCTCCACGGGGAGCGGCAGCGACCTGGTGCTGCTGGAGGACGGGACGGCGCTGGGGCCGTCCCACTCGGCGCATCAGCCCATCCGCGAGCAGGGGGCCGGCCGGTTCTCGCACTGGCACGGTCACCTGCTCTTCAGTTCCAGCGACGGCAGCGATCCCAGCCGCAACGGTCGCCGCTACGCCGTCTCCGTCACGCCGCGCGCGGCGCGGTGGATGGAGTCGACGGCGATGGGGCTGGCCCTCGCGGCGGTCGCGGTGGGCGCCGTGGCGTGGGGAGCGCCGCGCGGGCGCCTGATGCGGCTCCTGCCGCCGATCGCATTCGCGTTGACCGCGCTGGCGCTGCTGGTGGCGTGGAACGCGGCGATCCGCTCCTTCGCCCCCTCCTTCGCCGGCGTGCAGGCGGATTCGAGTTCCTACCTGGACGCCTCCACCATCCGCACCATCGGCTACCCGCTGCTGCTCCGGGCCGTGGCCGCGGTGGCCGGCGACCTCCGACCGCTGGTGACGGTGCAGGTCAATCTCCTCATCCTCTCCTACATCGCGCTGTCGGCGGCCACGGCGGTGGTGCTGGGCCGCGTGCTGCCTGCCGCCGGCCCTCGTGACCCGGACGGCGCCCGCGCCGGCCGTCCCGCGGTGTTCGCGCCATGCTGGGGCGTCGGCGCCATCGCGCTGGCGCTCATGGGCACCGCCACGCGCTCGATGGAGACGAGCTTCACGGTGATGGCCGACGGACCGTTCACCGCCGTCGCGTGCTTCGCGGCCGCGCTGCTGGGCTTCGCCGCGGTCCGCCGCAGCGCCCTCTTCGCGGCGGGCGCCGGCGTCGCGCTGGCGCTGGCGGTCCTGGTCCGACCCGCGGGGATCGGGCTCCTGCCCGTCCTTCTCCTGCCGTGGTGGTGGCATCGGCACGATGGGGCCGTCGATCCGCGGGACGGCGCGCGGCCCGGCCCGTTCGCCCGGGCATCGCTGCTGTTCGCCTCCGTCCTGCCCGTGGTGCTGATCCTCGGCACCGCGGCCGGCGTCAACTGGTTCCGACATGGGTTCTTCGGCCTCTCGCGCATGGGAGCGATGAGCATCGCGGGCCACGTGGCGTGGATGATCTCTCCGGAGAGTTCCCCCGAGCACGCCGAACTCGCGCGCCG
>CAZSVT010000186.1:0-5158 GCA_964610365.1 uncultured Isosphaeraceae bacterium | reverse complement strand
TGCCCCACGGGAAGGTCAGCACATCCTTCGACGCGCAGTAGTACTCCACATGGCACTGGGCGCAGACGAAGGTGCGCATCTCGTGGCGCGAGGCGAGCGCGGTGGGGTCATAGGGCTGAGTGCGGTCGCCCGTCCGCCAGGCGCCGATGCTGGGGAACTGCGGGAATGGCGCGTCCGACGCAGCGAGTGCCGCGATGCCCTGCATGAAGCCGGGGCGCGTGATGCGAAGCCCCATCGTCTTCGGATCGTGGCAGTCGATGCAGCTCACGGGATGGGCCTCGCTCATCTCGAAATGGCCCTCGGGCGCCTTCGAGCCCTTGAAGCCTCCCACCGGCGGTGTCTCGAAGGTGGGCGCTCCGGCGCCCGGCGCGGTGCCGTCGGGCATCTCCGTGAGCATCTCCAGGACCTCGTGGTACGGCTTGCGGCTGAGCACTTCGAATCCGCGCCGCACCGCCGGCATGTCGAACTCGGCGCCCAGGGCCGCGGGATCCGTGGGGCGCCCCTGGTCGGAGCGGCCGACGAAGCGGTAGAGCACCGTCGTCGAGCCGTGGCAGTGGAGGCACGCGCCCGACTGCGGCTTCTGGTTGACGCGCTCGGTGACCACCTGGTCGTAGAGCATGTAGGCGTGGCCGCGCGCCGTGCGGTAGTCGATGCTGAAGGCGTAGCCGTCGTAGAGTCGCTTGAGCCAGGGGTGCGCCTCGAGCTTGCTCTCCGGCAGCGCCGACGAACCGCCGTGGAAGCGGTCGCCCGCGGTGGCCTTGTACTGCTCGAACTGGTTGGGCCAGTTCACGCCCCAGGGCGCCGGGTCGGTGTTGATCTCGCTCAGCTCCACCAGCCGCAGGTAGGGCTGGCGCGCCTCCTGCCGCCGCTCGAACATGGTCACGAGCGTCCAGGTGACGGCCGCCGTGGCGAGACACGCCACGAGGAAGACCAGGACGATCAGCAGGGCTCGGCCTCGGCGCGCGGTGCGGGTCCGACGAAGACGGCGTTCAGCGTTGTGCATGTCCCACATCCCGATGGCAATGGACGCAGTCGAGCATGCCGCCGCCGCGTTCGACGGGAAGCATCTCGTGGACGAAGTCGTGGTGGCAGTGGATGCACGCGTCCTGCGTGACGCGGCGGTTCCGCTCCTTGATGCGGATGGGCTCGTGGAAGTTCCCGGTGGTGAAGGCGAGCGAGTGGAAGAAGCCGTTGTCGGCCTTCACCAGCCACTTCCCCAGCGGGTGCGGCGCGAGGTGGCAGTCGTTGCAGGTGGCCACATGGTGATGGCCCGAGTGCTGCCAGGAATCGAAGGCCGCCTGCATCACGTGGCAGTTGGCGCATGCGGCGGGATCGTTCGAGAGGTACGCCGCGCCGCGGCCGTAGCCGAAGGTGAACGCGCCGAGGCCGGCGAGGATGCCCAGCATGATGACCGTGGCGAGCGGAAGCCAGCCGAACCGTCGCCGCGATCTCGCCGCCGATGGCAACTGGTCGGGCATCGTCCGCACGGGGCCGATCGTACGGGATCGCCGCGGGCGACCGTCGGCGCACCCCCGGTCCCGGAGCACCGTTCCGGGAAACGCAGGGCGGTCACTTCGATCGATCGTCGAAGAGCGGCACCTGGTTGGGCAGCGCCCGCGGGCGTGACGAGAGATCGGAGAGCTCCCGCTGCATGTCGTCCAGCGAAGTGAAGCCCAGATGTTCGCTGGCGAAGCGGATGTAGGCGATCGGATCGAGGTCCCGCAGCCGCGCCGCGACGCGCCGCCCGATCTCCCCGCTGGGCACCTCGCGGTCGAATTCTCGATGGACCTCGCGATCGACGGCGTGCACCAGGCCTTCCTTCTCCGCCTCGGGAATCGGCCGCTTGCCGCAGGCGGCGCGGAGGCCGGCGAGGATCTTGCCGGCGTCGAAGGGCGTCCGCGATCCGTCCTTCTTGATCACCATGAGCCGCGTCTGCGACTCGAGCCGTTCGTAGGTGGTGAAGCGCCGACCGCAGCGCAGGCACTCGCGCCGACGACGGATGGCGTCGCCGCCGTCCACGGAGCGGCTGTCGATCACCTTGTCGTCGTCTTCGTTGCAGGCGGGGCAGCGCATCGTGGGTGTCGCGTCAGCGGCCGGCGGGCTCCGGGGAAGGGGCGGAGACGGGCGCCGCGGGCGCCCCGGGTGCCGAGGGTACGGCGGGCGGCGCCGCGGGTGCCGGATTCGGGACCGGCGGCTCCGCGATCGGCTCCACGGCGAAGGTGAGCTGGGCGTGGCCGTCGAGCTCGAAGTGCTCCAGTTCCAGGTCGATGGTCCGCGCCTCGGCGGTCTGGATCTTGGCGACATCCTCGGTCGGGCCGTGCCAGTCCCATCGCTCGATGAGCGTGAATCCGTCGGCGCGGAGGCGCACGCCGTCGTCGCTGGTCACGCGGAGGCGCCAGCGGCCCGGCGGGAACCCCAGCTTCGTCCGCGCGATCATGCCGAAGCGATCCTTCGGCAGCCGCGCCGCACGCACGCCGTCGACGGCGACCACCTGCGACGGGCCCTCGCCGCCATAGTGCAGGTCCATGGCGGGAATCACGGCCGTGACGCCCTTCGCGGATTCGAGTCTCCATCCCTCGAGATCCTGGCGCGGATCCTTCGTCCAGGGAAAGAAGCAGGCGGTCCACGAAGCGTCGACGACGGTGCCGCGGCCTTCGAGCGGAGCGGCGCCGCCTTCGAGCTGCACCACCAGGCGGTAGGGAGCCACCCATCCCGGCGTGCCGACGACGCCGATGCGGTCGCTCGCCTCGCGCGCGGCCAGTTCCAGGCTGACCCTGCCCTGGACCTTGGTTCCGCGCACCGCCGCCGGCCCGAGCACGCGCCATCGATCGACGCCTGCCGCGGAGGACTCCAGTTGCAGCAGGGGGCCCGCCCAGTCGTAGGGACCCGACGGCGTGATGATGATCGCCTCGCGGCCGCCGAGCGAAGCGCGGGCACCGCAGGGTGAACGCTCACCGAGCACGCGGGCGAACTGCTTGGCATTGCGCTGGCAGCAGAGCGCGTAGCGCTGTTCCGAGTCCGTCGGCAGGCGTTGGCCGTTCGCGTCGAGCTGCGGGCGATCCTCCGCCGGCGCGTTCGTGTGACGCACCTCGATCGTTCGTGCGGTGGAGTCGAACGTGTTCCGGCCGACCTTCACTCCGTCGCATCGTTCGAGGTCGATCGCCGTTCCGCAGTCGATGAACTGGTTCCCATGGATCACGCTGCCGTGGCACTCCGCACCGTTCGCGAGTGCCCATGCCTTGCGGAGCAGGCCCGGATCCTCGTCCCACCAGAGCTTGATGGCCACGCCCTGGTTGCGGAAAATCGATGCGAAGATGAAGAGGTCGGAGGCGTGCTCGGCGCTGATCGCGGCTTCTTCCCCCGGATTCCCGGGATGCACGCCATGGCGCTCGAAGGCGTTCATCACGATCTCCGTACCGCGCGAATAGCCGCCCCAGATGCCGGTGATCCCGCACTCCCTGAACTGGTTCCGACCGATCTGGTTGTCGAACGAGAAGGTGACTTCGACCCCATGCGCGACGGCATGCGAGAAGTCGTTGTCCAGGATGACATTCCGGTTGCAGCCGCGACCCTTCGACGCGACGACGCGCGGATCGTCCGGCCCCGTGCCCTCCGGGAGTTCCGGCCCCAGCGCCTCGTTCCCGGCGAAGATGAAGAGGCCGTCGCCCCCGTGCGTCACGGAGTTGAAGGCGATCAGGTTGTCGCAGCACTGCTCGAACATGAGGATCCCCGCCGAATCCTGGCCGCGGTTGTAGACGCCGTGGCTGTAGCCGCGCACGCAGAAGTCGAAGGCGTTCCTCGTGATGACATTCCGGCTCGAGCGCCACATGGCCAGGCCCCAGCCGCTCAGGAACGAGCCATCGGAGTCGTAGACCTTCGAGTCGTCGACGCGATCGAGGATGATCCCGTTCTGCGCCCCACGGCCGACCGCCTTCACGCGCCGAACGGTCACGCCCTTCGATCGCTCGATGCAGAGCGCCGCGCCGTAGCGCGTGCGCCACTCCTGCCGGTCGTTGGCATGCGGCCAGAGCCAGTCGGCGCCGTCTTCGGCCGCGCTCGTGCTCAGAAGTTTCGCGCCCCAGTTGCCGGAGAGGTCGAGATCCTCCGCGGTGAACCCGTCCGCG
Source organism: uncultured Isosphaeraceae bacterium (assembly GCA_964610365.1). Classification (GTDB taxonomy): domain Bacteria; phylum Planctomycetota; class Phycisphaerae; order Phycisphaerales; family SM1A02; genus VGXK01. The sequence goes on along the minus strand of CAZSVT010000186.1, from coordinate 1,034 downwards.
CCCGTGGCCAGGATTCCCACGCGGAAGCCGCGCACCGCCCCGTTGCGGATGGTGACATTGCGGCCCTGCACCACGATCCCCATGCCCCCGCGCTCCCACGGCGGAGTCTCCGCCGGCCGGCCCAGCAGCGTTCCGCCGCCGAGATCGATCACGAGGTCGTCGCCCACCACGTGGATGACGCCGTCCTCGGTGAGATCGAAGATCGGCGCGTCGGGGAGGATCAGCCGGCACGAGCGGGTGAGGCGCGTGTCGTCGCCCTCGACCCGGACCTCCGGGAGATCGTCGGGGGCCTGGGCGGCCTGCAGCGCCGCCACGAGCGCCAGCGCCAGCCCCACGGCCCCTGTCACGCTCAGACCTCCTCGACTTCGGCGATCTTCTTCGTCGCCATGTCGTCGACCTTGTGGGTGTGGTCCTGCGTGAGCTTGTCGATCTCCTCCTTGGCGGACTTGGCGGCGTCCTCGGTGACGCCGGCCTTCTTGTCGTGGAGCATCTGCTCGATGTGCTTGTTCGCGTCGCGCCGCTCGTTGCGGATGGCGACCTTCGTGTCCTCGGCCAGCTTGCGGACCTGGGCACCGAGCTGCTTGCGCCGTTCGGAGCTGGGCGGCGGCACGCTGATGCGGAGGATCGAACCCTCCACCATGGGATTCAGGCCGAGCCCGGCCTTCTCGATGGCCTTGACGATCTCCTGCTTGGACCCGGGATCGAAGGGCTTCACCACCAGCTGCGTGGCCTCCGCCACGCTGATGGCGGCGAGCTCGCGCAGGTCGGTGCTGGAGCCGTAGTAGTCCACCTTCACGTACTCCAGCAGCGCCGTGCTGGCGCGGCCGGTGCGCATGCCTCGGAGCTCCTTGGCGAAGTGCTCCACGGACTTGTTCATCCGGTCTTCGCATTCCAGCAGCACGGTGTCGATGTCCATGACGATCTCGCGGAGGGGAGGCGCGGTCGGTGCGCGGTGGATCAGGTGGCGGCGACGAGCGTGCCGACCCGCTCGCCCGAGACGACGCGCCGGATGTTGCCCGGCTTCTTGAAGTCGA
>CAZSVT010000185.1:0-5181 GCA_964610365.1 uncultured Isosphaeraceae bacterium | reverse complement strand
GCGCCAGCGCCCGGCCACTTCCACCTTCGCAGGCGCGTCACGCTCGGAGGCCCGCGCCGCGGGAATGCCGCCGGGAATCACCGGAGGCGTCCCCGGAGGCGCGGACGGCGCCTGCGAGGCCGCGGCGGTGGCGGCGACGCCGGCGCCCAGCGCCATCGCGACCACGGAGCGGACGACACCCAACGGAGGCCGGAAGACAGTCGCGAACCGATGCATGCCGTTGTTGTACTGCGGTGACGGCCTCCGGGCTGCACCGGACGGAGGCCGCCGTCGCCTCCGAGTTGCCGTCGACGCCCATCGCGGCCAAGATGCTCGGACATGACTCGAACCTCCTGGCCGATGCTGATGGTGCTTGCCGCCGCGTGGCTCGCGGTGCTGCCCGGGTGCGATCCGGCCACGAGCGATCGCGACATCGTCTGGGTCACTCCCACCGAAGCGCAGGACCTCGGCACGCCCAAGGGATTCTCCCTGTCGAAGACGAAGTCCGTGGCGTTCGTCGATCCCCGCACACCCGCCGACTTCGCCGCCGGTCACATCCCCGGCGCAGTGATGATCCCGTTCGCCGAGGTTCGCGAGGGCGCCGCGGAGCAGCTTCGCGACTACGACATCCTGGTGGTCTACGACAGCGACTACGACGACGTGGTGGCCCGCTCCATGAGCAAGCGCCTCCTCGAGTTCGGCCACTGGGACGTCTACACCCTGACCGGCGGCCTGCGAGCCTGGGACAAGGGCGGGTTCGGCGTGGAGTACGGGATGCCGGCGGAGAGCACGGACCCGGCGAACGACGCGCCGCAGGCGATTCCCAAGCCCGTCTACGGCCGACCGAAGAAGTGAGCGGCCCGGGGACCCCCGCCGATCACTCCAGGGCGGCGGCGCCGGAGACGATCTCCGTGAGTTCCGTGGTGATGCGCGCCTGGCGAGCGCGGTTGTAGCTGCGTCGCAGGGTGCGGCCGAGACCGCCGGCGTTGTCCGTGGCCGCCTTCATGGCCACCATGCGCATCACGTTCTCGCTCACGATGGCGTCCATGAACGCCTGGAAGAGCGAGACCTTCAGGCAGCGCGGAAGGAGATCGTCCAGGAGTTCGCCGCTGGAGGGGCTGAACTCGTAGAGCGCATCGCTGGATCCGGAGGACGACGCCGCGCGGCCGCCGGATGCTGACCCCGCGCCCGCCGACGGCGCGCCCGGCAGCGTCATCGGCAGGAGCTGCATCACTTCCGGCACCTGGCGGCTGTTGGAGATGAACTTCATGCTCACCACGCGCACGGAGTCCACCTTGCCGGAGGTGAAGTCCTCCATGAGGCGCTCGGCGAGCTTCTCCACCTCGGCGAACTTCGGCCGATCGCCGAAGGCGTGCCGCGCGGCCACCGGGATCTTCGCGAAGCGGAAGAACGCGACGGCCTTCTTGCCGCTCGTCTCCAGGTGCACCGTGCGACGAGCGGCGCCGATCTCGCGGACCTGCGCCATGGCCTTGCGAAGGACATGGCCGTTGTAGGCGCCGCAGAGACCGCGATCACTGGCGATGACCAGGAGCAGGTCCTTCCCCGACGGGGTTCGCGGCGCCTGCATCAGCGGGTGATTGACCTCGGCGGCGGCGGCCGCAACCTCGGTGACCATCTCCCGGATCTTGTTCACATACGGCCGACTCGCCTTCGCCCGCGCCATGGCGGCGGTGAACTTGGCGGTCGCGATCATCTGCATGGTCTTCGTGATCCGCTGGATGGTGCGGACCGCGATCATGCGCTTCTTGATCTGCCTCAGCTGGGCCATGGGGAGGGCGAGGATGATAGCGGAAGGTCGGCCGGCGCCGAGGCGGCGATCCGCATCCCGTCGTAGCCCAGCCGCATGCCCGGCGGGAGCCGCCCGTCCAGGTCGGCGTGGCGGATGTCATGGGTCATGTGCACGAACCAGGTCCGCGCGGCCCCGACGCGGGTGGCGACGGCGATCGCCTCGTCGACGGTGAAGTGGGTGGGATGGTGCCGGAACCGGAGCATGTCCAGCACCAGCGTGCGGACGCCCTCGAGCGAGGCCCACGCGGCGGGAGGGATGGAGTTCACATCCGTGCAGTAGGCCAGCGGGAGCGGGTCGGCGGCGCCTCCGTCCGCGGACGGGTCGTCGAAGCGGAATCCCAGCACCGGCACGCGTCCGTGGAGGAGCTCGATCGGCGTGACGCGCAGGCCGTGCACCTCGAACGGACGCCCCGCCTCGATCCGGCGCGGCGTGAGCGTGGCCACGAAGGAGTCGTTGATGTTCTCCGAGGCGCGGAAGATGTGGCGGTAGACGCGCTCCAGGTGCTGGAGCGTCCGATCGTCCGCGTAGAGATCGATCGCCCGCTGCATGAGGGCGTTGTAGCGCCGCACGTCGTCGAGTCCGAAGGTGTGGTCGACGTGGTGGTGGGTGAAGAGGATGCCGTCGCAGCGGTCGATGCCCTCGCGCAGCGCCTGCTCGCGGTGGTCGGGCGGGCAATCGATGAGGACGAGGCGGCGCACCCCCGCCGGGTCGAGGAAGCGCAGCAGGGCGCCGGAGCGCAGGCGGCGGTCGCGCGGATCGTCCGATCGACAGACCTCGCAGGTGCAGCCGATCACCGGGACGCCGGCGCTCGTCCCGGTGCCGAGGAGGACGAGTTCCAGTTGGCGGATGCTCACGGCGCCGACCCGCAGGCGAGCGGCGGCGCGGCGGCGATGGCCTCGAGGATCGACGCGGCCACCGCCCCCGGATCATCCGCGGCGCACACGGCGCTGCCCACCGCCACGCCCCGGGCCCCGGCGGCCACCAGCTCGGGCATCCGCTCCGGCGTCACGCCGCCGATGGCCAGGTGCGGCACGGCCGGGAATGCGGCGACGAAGGCGCGAAGGAAGCCGGGACCGCTCGGCCGGCGCTGCGGCTTGGTGGCGGTGGCGTACATGGCGCCGACGCCGCAGACGTCGGCCCCTTCCGCGATCGCGGCGCGGGCCTCGTCGAGATCATGCGTGCTGGCGCCGACCAGGAGACCGCCGCCCAGCGCGCGGGCGGCGCGGATCGGCAGGTCGTCACGGCCCAGGTGCACGCCGTCGGCGCCGGCGGCGAGGGCCACGTCGGCCCGATCATTGACGAAGACGCTGGCGCCGCGGGGCCGCGCCGCCTCCAGCACCGCGCGCGTGCGCTCCAGGAGCGCCGCGCCGTCCATCCCCTTCTCCCGCACCTGGAGGCAATCGACGCCGGCCTCGAGCGCGGCGCGGAGCACCTCGCGCCACGGGCGCCGGCACTGTTCCTCGGTCAGGAGGAGGCAGAGCCGCCACTGGCGGGCGCGGCCCGTGCCGAGCGAACGCAGCACCGCGGCGGAGGCGTCGTAGCCGCGGAAGCGGAGCCGCTCGATCGCCGGCGCCAGGTCGGGCCGCAGCACGCGCAGCGACTCCTCCAGCGCCCGCAGCGCTTCGCCGAGGCGCGAGCCCGCCGCGGCGGCGATGTCGACGGCGCCGCGGCGCGGCGCGTCCGCTCCGATCGCCGAGGGCATCGACGCCCGATGGTCCGGCGCGCCCGGATCCCCCGCCGCATCCCTCGCCGCCGTTCGCGCCGCGGGGTCAAGCACCGCGACGACGGCGCGGAGTTCGTGACGGATCCCCCGCAGCTCGGGCGCCACCGATCCGCCCGCCGCGCGGAAGCGATCGAGGTCCTCGAGCGTCCGCAGGGCCTCCGCAGCACGGTTGGCGTTGGCATCGGCCATGCGGAGAAGCGTGGACATGGACCCGAAGCGTACGCCGCCGGTATCCTCGCCGACCGATGGACCAGCCCGCCCTTCCCCGCAGGACCTTCGTGCTCGGTGCGGCGGCCATCGCCGCGGGAGCCGCGGGTGCCCGCGCCCTCGCCGCGACGCAGGCGGGGAGCACGGCCCCTCGCGTTCCTGCTTCCCGCCCGAATCCGGAGAACCCCCCGATGCCCTTCACGCTTCCCGAGCTTCGATATCCCGAGAACGCGCTCGAGCCCTCGATCGACGCGCAGACGATGAACATCCACCGCACCAAGCACCACAAGGCCTACGTGGACAACCTCAACAAGGCCCTCGAAGGTCATCCGGACTGGGCGGCGAAGAGCATCGATCAGATCTGCGCCGAGATCACGAAGGTCCCCGAGTCCGTTCGCGGCGCCGTGCGCAACAACGGCGGCGGTCACTTCAATCACTCGATGTTCTGGCTGATCATGGCGCCCAAGGGCACCGGCGGCGCCCCGAGCGCCGAGCTCTCGGCGGCCATCACCAAGGCCTTCGGATCGATGGACGCGTTCAAGCAGCAGCTCGCCGACGCGGGCATGAAGCGCTTCGGCTCAGGCTGGGCGTGGCTGGTGGTGAAGCCCGACGGCGCGCTGGCCATCACCAGCACCCCGAACCAGGACAATCCCCTCATGGTGGGCGTCGCCGATGTCGTGGCCACGCCCATCCTGGGCGTGGACGTCTGGGAGCACGCCTACTACCTCAAGTACCAGAACCGCCGCGCCGACTACCTCGGCGCCTGGTGGGACGTGGTGAACTGGAACGAGGTCAACAATCGCTTCGCGGCCGCGAAGAAGAAGTGACCGGCGCCGCGGGCGTCATCCGGGCTTCTGCGGACCGATGCCGGCGATCATCTTCTCGAAGTCGGCCCGCGCCTCCTCCACCGTGGCCTGGGGACCGAGCAGCCGGATGAAGAGATCGGCGCTGGGCGACTCGATGATCGCGCCCAGCTGCGCTGTTGCGGGCCTCGGCGCCGCGGCGCCCATGCCCATGTAGGCGCCGAGCAGTTCGATCCGCGTCACCTTCAGGCCGTTCACCTCGCCGCTGCTGCGGGACTTCGTCGGCGCCGGCCCGCCGTCCTCGGCCCTGAACTGGCCGGCCCAGCGGTCGAGGTTGGCGTCGATCGGACCCGCGCCGCCCTTGGGAAAGACGCTGAAGATGAGTTCCGCGGCCGGCGTGGCGCCGCCCTTGGCGGGCACCGAGTACTGGAGCGTCCGGAACTGCATCGTCGGCCGCTGCCAGCTCCACGCCGCGGGCTTGGGCATGGAGAGTCCCGCCACTTCGATGAGCGCGGGATCGCTGGTGGCCGTGGAGGTCCGGCCCTCGGGCACGGCGCCCGCGGCGGGCGCCGGCGGGGCCGGCGCCCCCGGGCCGGCGGGCGCGGGCGCGGTGGGGGCCGGCCCCGCGGGGGGGGGGGCCGGGGCGGCGGGCGCCCCGG
>CAZSVT010000184.1:3322-5215 GCA_964610365.1 uncultured Isosphaeraceae bacterium | reverse complement strand
GCGGCGCGTCGTGGATCGCGGCGGCCTTCGCGGCGGCGGTCGTCTCCGGGCGCGGCGCGAAGGCGCGGGTGGTGGTCGGTGCCGTGCTGCTCGGCACCGTGGCCGCGCTGCTCGTGCGCGGAGCGAGCCAGCTCCTGATGGAGCATCCCGCGATGGTGGCGCACTACGAGGCGAACAAGGCGTCGTTCCTGGCGGCGCGCGGCTGGTCGCCCGACTCGGCGATGGCCCTGGCCTATGAGCGGCGCCTGCGCCAGCCGGAGGCGAGCGGATGGTTCGGGCTGGCGAATGTCTATTCCGGCGTGCTCGTGGCGGCGGCGGTGGCCTTCGCGGCGCTGGCCATGGCGGGCCGCGGCGCCGCCAGCGCGCGTCGGGCGATGCATGCGTCATCGCTCCTCGCCGCGCTGCTCGCCATCGCGTCGATCGCGGTCGTCGTGGTCAACGGAAGCAAGGGAGCGATCGGGGCGCTCGTGCTCGCCGGCGTCGCGGCGCTGGCGCTCCTCATCGGTCGCGGCCGGGCGCCGCGCGTCACGGCGTGGCTGCTGACCTCCTTCGTGTTCGCCGGGTTCGTGGCGATCGTCGTGCGCGGCATGGTGCTGGGCGAGACGGGGCTCCAGGAGCGCAGCCTCCTCTTCCGCTGGCACTACCTGATCGGCGCGATGCGGATCCTGGTGCACCACGCATGGCCGGGCGTCGGGGCCGGCGGATTCCAGGATGCGTACCTCGTGTCGCGCCCGTGGTTCTCGCCCGAGGAGGTGATGAGCGCGCACTCCGCGTGGTTCGACTGGCTCGCCGCCTTCGGCCTCTGCGGACTGGGGCTGATCCTCCTCTCGCTCGTCCTGGTGTGGCGCGGCCTCCGCGGCGCGGTGGCGCAGGAACGCGGCGAAGTGGCGCCGCCGCTGGCGTCGACCGCCGCGTGGAGCGCGGGCGCCGCGTCGATCGCCGCGATGCTGCTGGCGCCCTCCGATCTCTCGCCTCCGGTGCTCATGCTCCGCGTGGGCGCTACGCTCGCCGCCGTGGTGACCGCCTGGTGCGCGGCCACCGTCATGGAGGCCGGTCGCGCCCGACGGGTCGGCGCGGGGATGGCGCTCGCGGCGCTGGCCATGCTCATCCACGGCCAGCTCGACATGGACTTCTGGCTTCCCGGAAGCGCGTGGTGGTGCTGGCTCCTGCTCGGCGCGGCGGCCACCGCGGCGCCGCCCTCGATGCGCGGCCGACCGGGCGTGCTGCGGCTGGTGCTGGCCGCGGCGGCCGCGCTCGGCGCCCTGTGGCTCGGTCTCACGGGAGTGCGCGCCGGCGTGCAGGAGCGCGCGGTGGAGCGGGCGGCGCTCTCCATCGAGCGCGCCGTCGCCGACGGCACCGAACTGCCTCGCGCCGCCGCCGCCGAGGCCCTGGAGAAGGCCGCCGAGGTGGAGCCGTCGAACGATCTCGTCTGGCAGGCGGCGGTGGACCAGTGGATCCTCGCGGTCCAGCAGCAGCGCGTGCCCGCGGCGCGGGAACCGCTCCTGGTGCATGCCGTGGCGGCGGCCGACCGGGCCTTCGCCGAGCGTCCCTGCGCCCGCACGGCGAAGCTGCGCGCCGACGCCCATCAGCTCCGAGTCCTCGCGCTCGGCGCCTCCGGGCTCGATGACGCCGAGCGCGCGGCGCTCCTGGAGTCGAGCGAGGAGTTCCTGCGCCGCGATCCGCGGTCGATCCAGGGCTGGGTCCGACTCGCGGAACTCCGCGCCATGCTCGGCGACGGCGCCGGCGCCGCGAAGGCCGCGGCGCGAGCGCTGGAGGTGGACGCCAGTTACGCCCTGGATCCGCTTCGCCGGCTGCCCGAGGGCGAGCGCGAGCGGCTCTCGCGCCTGTCCCGCGGCGGCGCGGGCCGCGCCAAGACCCCCGGGACCGCCCCCC
>CAZSVT010000184.1:0-3312 GCA_964610365.1 uncultured Isosphaeraceae bacterium | reverse complement strand
CGCATCGACCCCGGTCACCGACCCGCCGCGCCGTCCGCCTGGGCCGTGAGTTCGTTCGCCGCGCGGGTGGATCCCGCGGCGGCGCCCGCGCGAGCGCCCATCGACGCCGCCTTGTCCACCGCGTCGATCACCTGCTGCGCCTTGTAGGCATCGCTGCGCCAGACCTCCCGGCCGTCGGGCGCCATCACCACCAGCAGTGGAATGGTCACGCTGCCGGCGGCCTTGAGACGGGAGGTCTGATCCTCCTCGCCCCCGGTGATGTCCACCGAGAGCACCTGCACATCCGGGCGCGACAGCCGATCGGCCACGCGCGTGGACGCGAGCACGGTCTTCTCCAGGGCCTTGCAGGAGAGGCACCAATGGGCGGTGAACTTGATCACCACCACCTTGCCCGAGGCCAGCGCCTGCTGCTCGGCCTGCGCGGAGTAGATGGGCCACTTCAGCGGATCCACCTGGCCGGCCATCACATGCCCGAGCCCGGCGGAGATGGCCACGATGAGGGCGCCGATGGATCCGAAGACGAGTCGATTGGAGGTGCGCCGCGAGATGCGCATGGTGCGCCACATGAGCCAGGCGCCCGCCACGATGGCCGGCGCCACCACCACCCACCAGTACTCGTAGCCGCGCCAGTGCAGCAGGCCGGCCACGCCGGTGCCGATGAAGTAGAACGCGGCCGCCAGCAGCAGGAGCCCCATCACCTGCTTCACCACCTCGCTCGCGGGTCCGGCCTTCGGCACGCGCTTCACCAGTGCCGGGAAGGCGGAGAGGACGATGTACGGCGACGCCATGCCCAGGCCGATGGAGAGGAAGATGAGGAGCAGCATGGCCGGCGAGTCGACGGCCCGCGCCCATCCCAGGCTGGCGCCCATGAACGGTCCCGTGCACGGCGTGCTCAGCACCGCGGTCATCACGCCCACCAGGAAGCTCCCGCCCACCGATTCGTGCTTGGGTTCGAAGGCGTAGACGAACGACGGCAGCGAGAAGGAGAAGAAGCCGCTCATCGACACCGCCATCAGGGCGATGAGCGCCCCGATGGCCAGCGTCACCCAGGCGTTCTGGAAGAGGATGCTGATGGCGTCCACGCCCCGGATCGACGCCATGAGGACGCCCAGCGCCAGCCAGAAGGCGGTCACGCCGGCGCCCATCGCGCATCCCAGCAGGATGCTCCGCGAGCGATCGCCGGCCATCTGCGTCAGGCCCATCACCTTCAGCGGGATCACCGGAAGCACGCACGGCGTGAGGTTGAGGAGCAGGCCGCCGGCGACCGCGATGAGCAGGATGAGCACGCGCCCCCAGCCGCGCGTGTCGATGGTGAACTCCAGTTCGAACAGCTGGAAGCGCAGGCTGTCCGTGGAGGGAGCGCTGCCGCCACCGCCTCCTCCGGTGGCGCCCGACACCGGCAGGGCGCCCGAATCGATCCTGGCGAAGACGCCGGGATCGAAGCCGCCGAAGAGGGCCGCGTCGGCTTCGCCCAGACCCGCGCCCCGTCCCGCGCCGGCGCCGCCGGCGGCCGCCGCTTCCTCCGGAGTCATCACCTCGAGGCGGATCTTGCGGGTCACCGTCTCGGGCATCATGCAGGTGGATTCGTTGCACGCCTGGAAGGAGATGGAGAGCTCCGCGTTCGCGGCGCCGGCGGTGGCGTTCGCGGCCACGATGAGCGGCAGGTACGCCACCGCGCGTCCTTCATAGACGGCGTACTTGCTGGGGCCGTCGCCGATGTCGGCGGTGATCGCATGGAACGACGGCCACTGGATGGCGCCGACGGCGATGGTGAGCGTCTCGCTGGTGCGGTCGACGACCACCTTCGTGTACTGCGCGCCTTCGAAGCGGGCGATCGACGAGGGGAGCGACGCCGCCTGCGACTCGGAGGTCCAGATGTGCCAGGGCGACTTCAGCTCGAAGACGACGGCCGCCGGGATCCGGTCGCCCGGCATCACCTTCGTCCGGGCGGGAACGACCGTGACGCTCACCATCGACGCGTCCGCGTCGGGGCCCGGGCCGGCGGGGCTCGGCATCGCGACGCCGCCGGAAGCTCCCGGAATGCCCGGAAAACCGGGCGCCGCCTGGTTCGCCGGCCCGCGCGGCGCCCCCGCGCCCTGGGCGCCGGCAACCCGTTCGGTGGAGCCCACCGCCAGTCCGGCCGCCAGCGCCAGGATGGCCGCGATGGGGAAGCGGGCGGCGAGGAGCGGTCGTCGATCGCGAGACGGCATGCCTGCAAGCCTACGGGCAAGGCGCGGGCCGGGTGCAGTCCGGCGCAGGGCGATCGTCACGGGCAAACCACACCGCGGCGCCCGGAATCGCTGGCCCGACGCGGGCGGGCCGACCGATATCGAGGGGCAGTGACCGCACCGAAGCCGACCATCGCCGACTCCGGCGCCGCCGATGCCTCGGACCGTCGGGCCGAACCGACGGGCGCGCCGCTGGACGCCGCCGATCACGACGCGCTCCGCGCCGCCGTGGCGCGCGGCGATGTGGACACCGCCGGCGCGGCGCAGATGTTCACTCGACGGCGCCGCGGCCAGGAGACGGTGGAGATCCGCCCCTACGACTTCAAGCGCCCCGAGCGCATCGGCAAGGAGCAGATGCGCGCCCTCGAGACGCTCCACGAGGCCTTCGCGAGGAGTTTCGGCGCCGGGCTCTCGGGACTGCTGCGGACGATCGTGGAGATCTCCGTGCAGCAGTGCGAGCAGATCAGCTACGCGGAGTTCATCGCCCGCCTGCCGAATCCCACCAGTCTCAACCTGCTGCATTGCCGGCCGCTGGAAGGGCACTTCCTCCTGGAGCTCACGCCGACGGTCATCTACCCGGTGATCGATCGGCTCCTCGGCGGCACGAACCGCGAGATCTTCGTGCCGCAGCGTCCCATGACGCCCATCGAGACTCGACTGGTCCAGAAGCTCCTGGAGCGCGCCGTGGGGGCCCTGCGCGAGGCATGGCAGGGGCTCCATCCCATGGAGTTCCTGATGGGCGAGATGGAGAGCAACCCGCAGCTGGTGCAGGTGGTGCCGCCGAACGAGGTGGTGGTGGCCATCACCTTCGATGTGCGGCTGGGGAACTGCAACGGGCCGATGCGTCTCTGCCTCCCGTACAACTCGATCGAGCCGCTCATGGACCGGCTGAACAGCCAGAGCTGGCTGGCCGCCGGCCGCGCCCGCACCACTCCCGATGCCGAGCAGCGCCTGGTGCGATCGCTCTCCGGCGCCACGGTGACCGTGGACGCGGTCCTGGCCACCACCACCATGACCGTCGCGGAGCTTCGGGGGCTGGAGCCGGGCGACCTCATCGTCACCCATCGGAAGGCGTCCTCGCCGG
>CAZSVT010000183.1:0-5315 GCA_964610365.1 uncultured Isosphaeraceae bacterium | reverse complement strand
CCCAGCGAGTGCGGGAAGTGGAGCTCGCGATGCATGAGGAGCGACTTCCCCTTGCCCAGCCCCACGCTCGTGGTCGTCCATTCGCCCACGCCGTCCAGCGTGAGCACCACCGCCTCGTCGAACGGCGACGGGTAGAACGCGCTCGCCGCGTGGCTCAGGTGATGCTCGGTGAAGAGGAGCTTCGACGCGTCGAACTCCGGATCCTCGGCGCGAAGGGCCTTCTCCAGCACCGACTTCTGGAAGAGCTTCTCCTTGAGCCAGAGCGGCATGGCCGTGCGGAAGCTGAGGAATCCGCGCGGCGCCCAGGCGAGGTAGGTCTCCACCAGCCGTTCGAACTTGATGAACGGCTTGTCGTAGAAGACCACGAAGTCGACGTCGCGCAGCGTGGCACCGGCCTCGGCCAGGCAGGAGTGCACGGCGTTCCGCGGGAAGCCGGCGTCGTGCTTCTTCCGCGTGAAGCGCTCCTCCTGCGCGGCGGCCACGATCCGTCCATCCACGACGATCGCGGCGGCCGAGTCGTGGTAGTAGGCGGAGATTCCGAGGATGCGCACGGCTGGGAGCGGGGTGCTCAGAAGAGCACGTAGATGGCCTGGAGCGCCGGGATCGTCTTGGCGGCGATGAGCAGTCCGCCCACCACGATGAGCATCAGGAAGATCGGCATGAGCCAGAACTTCTTGCGGGCCGACATGAAGGCGAAGAGTTCCTTGATGAATCCCATGGGGGCGCCTCGCGGTGTTCGCGCTAGAACTGGTTCCTCATGGACGACGGCTCCGGACCCGGCGGGGCCCGGACGATCCAGTAGCTGCGGGCGGCGGGGTCCAGCTTCATGCGCAGCAGGTCCTTGCCGAGGAGCCTCATGATCCAGCCGGTGGGGGTCATCACCACCGCCCAGAGGAGGAACATCACCACCGGGCTCACGATCGCGTGCAGCGCCACGGCGATGAGCGTCCAGAGTCGATTGAGCGGGGCGAGCAGCGGCGGCGCCACGATCGCCAGCACCATCATCAGCACGCAGAAGGCCAGCAGCCACCACGGCCACGGTCCCCAGCCGCTCTCGGAGACCCAGTGGTCGCGCTTCCAGCGGTGGAGACAGAGCAGCACCAGTGCAATCGCCGCGCCCACGGCGCCGATCTGCAGGCCGAAGGCGCGGTGGCTCGCGCCGACGGGGCCGTCGTGGCGCGAGAGGTCCTCGTGGATGGATCCCTTCGTCCGGGCCATGGATCGGGGATCGAGGATAACGGCCGACGCGCTCCGTTGCCGGGAGCGGTCGCGCCGAGCCGTCGGGCCGGGTCCGGGCCCGGCTCAGCGGTTGGCGAAGTCGATGATCTCCACGTCCGCGTCGATGGTGGTGAAGCGGCGGCTCTTCATGATCTTCGGTCCGTTCTCGAAGTCCATGTAGACCACCACCAGCCGGCCGGTGCGATTGCGGCTCATCAGGAAGTCGGCCTTCCCGTTGCCGTCGAAGTCGTGCATCTTCTCGATGCTCCAGGTGTCGGCGTCCAGGATGAAGCGGAAGCGCTTCAGCTCCAGGCGGTTCGCATCGAGGAGCCACACCTCGTACTGGCCCTGCGACTCGTTCTTCCAGAGCAGGTCGACCGATCCGTCGCCGTCGACGTCGGCGCCGGCGCACAGGATGTAGTCGGAGTTCGCGTCCGGCCACTTCACCACCGTCACGTCGCCGTCGAGGTTCACCGAGAGCTGCACCAGCTCGCCGGAGACCGGCTGACGCATCATCAGGTTCGGGTGGCCGTCGCCGTCGATGTCCACCTGGAGCGGCATCCAGTTGTTGTCGTTCGCGTCGACGGAGATCAGCGAGAAGACGGTGCCGGCGTTGTTCATGATCCAGAGCTCCAGGTCGCCCGTGGTGGGATCGCGCAGGAGCAGGTCGTCGATGCCGTCGCCGTTGAAGTCGCCGAAGGCGGTGTAGTCGAGGCCGTCGGGCACTTCGCCGAGCTCGTTCCTGGCGGTGATGCCAAGCCCGTCCCGCAGCCATCCGTGCAGCACGCCGCGACTCGCCTCGCGGAAGAGCAGGTCGCCGGAGCCGTCGCCGTTGAGATCGGGGGCCGCCACCAGCTCGTAGCCCTCGGGGAAGTCCGTGAGGATCTCCACCTTGGGGACATCGTTCTCATGGACGCCGTTGGTCTGCATCAGCATCACCTTGCGGGAGAGCGGATCGACCATGATGAGGCTGCCGAGCACCGTGCCGAAGGAGGCCTCGAGCGCCGGGAGCGGCGTGGGGCTTCCCGGGGTTCCGGGATCCGGAGTGCCGCCGCCTCCACCGCCGCCGCCTCCGCCGCCGGTACCGGGATCGACGCCCGTGGGGGGAACACCGCCGCCGGGAATCTGGCCGCCGCCGTCGCCCGGTGTGCCGCCGGAGCCCGGCGACTCACCGCCGCCCTCGGCCAGGAAGTCCAAGCCGTACGCGGCGCCGCTGGAGCCTGCCGGCGTCTCGCTGGAGAGCACGGCGCGCACGCCGTCGGGCGAGAGGCTCACCGATCGACCGAGCGAGCCATTGGTCGCCGCCGTGGCCACGAAGAGGTCGGTGTCGTCCAGGACCCACGCGTCGGCCACCTTGCGGAAGGCGAACGCCGCGCCGTTGTTCACCAGGCCGGAGTCGTAGCCGGGAGCGCCGACGATGACCATCGGATCGAGCCCCGGCTTGTCGGGACGGATCACCGCCACGGAGTAGCCGAAGGCGTCGTTCTGGAAGGGATTGCGCTGCTGCACCACGGTGGGCGTCCAGGAGGCGCCCGAGCCTTCGAAGATGTAGGCGAGTCCCACGCCGGTCACGCTGCCGCTGGCCCGGCCGGGCGATCCGACCGCCAGGACGCCGTCGCCGACGGACACGCTCGCGCCGAAGGCGTCGCCCGCCGCCACATCCGCGGGCACCAGCTTCGCCGCCTGCGACCACGAATCTCCGCTGCGCGTGAAGACATACGCGGCGCCGGCGTTGGCGCCGCCGTTGTTCTGCCGCTGCGTTCCCACCACCAGCGTGTCGCCGCGCACCGAGATGGAGCTGCCGAACTGATCGCTCGCGCCGAGGTCGGCGGGCGCCAGCTTGGCGGCCTGCGTCCAGGTGGCGCCCGAACCGTGGAAGACATACGCCGCGCCCTTGTTGTCCGCGCCGTCCAGGATCTTGCCCACGGCCAGCACGCCGTCTCCGGTCTCCGGCATGTCCACGCTCACCGACCAGCCGAACTGGTCGATCTGCTGCGCATCGTTGGCGACGACGCGGGCGCTGAGCACCCAGTTGTCGGCCTTCGCATCGCGCGTGTAGACGAACACCGCGCCGGCGAAGCCTTCGCCCTCGGGTCCCGGGAATCCCCACGAACCGATCACCAGCGTGTCGCGACTCATGGCCACCGAGCAGCCGAACTGCGCGAAGGAGACGCTCCCTTCGCTGGTCGGCGGCTTGAGCTTCTGCATCGGAGACCACGCGTCGCCCACGCGCTTGAAGACGTAGACCGAGCCCGTCACCAGGCCGGCGTTGCGGGCGTCGGGAGCGCCCACCGCCAGGTACTCGCCGTTGGTGGCATTGCAGTAGCCGAATCGCTCACCCAGCGTGATCGACGGGAAGGTGGTGAGCTTGGCGCCGGGAACCCAGCCCGCGGCGGCCGTCGGCGCGATGGCCGCGACCGAGGCGATGACGAGCAGGCGCGCGATGGATCGTGTGGGGGTGGTCATCGTTGCTGGAAGGGTACGGGGCGGAAGGCGTTGCGGCTCGACGGCGTTCAGGTCCTTCCTATGTCGGCCGCGGATCGCCGTGGGAGCACCGTTCGATCGAGGGAAGGGGCCGAAGCCGGCCGGGTCGAGCCGAGTCGATTATCGGGACGGCCGGGGGGGATGCGAGCGACCATCCATAGAGATGGAGAAGTCCGGAATACTCGGACCACCGGAGCGTTGAACTGGCCGACGACTACGCTCCGAGACGCGCGCCCCGCATCCCGGAATCGCCGCACACGCCGATCGCAGGAAGAGCACCATGAATCACCGCCGCCGTCCCCTCGGTTCGTTCGCTCGCTGGTTCGCCCTCGGCCTCGCCGTGGCCTGGGCCGTTCCCGCCTTCGCCCAGCAGCAGGAGCGCCGTCCGCAGCAGGACGGCCAGCGCGAAGGCGCAGGCGAAGGCCAGCGGCGCGGCCAGTTCGGCGGAGGTCCGCGCGGTCGCGGTCCCGGGTTGATGCGCCGCTTCACGGACAGCTTCAAGCCCGACTACCTGCGGCGCGACCTGCCGCTCATCCGCGAACAGCTCAAGCTGGACGAGGCGCAGGCGGTGCTGGTGCAGACGCTCCTCACGGACTACGAGGAGGCCTTCGCGCCCGCGTCGGAGGCGGCGCAGGAGAAGCTGCAGGAGGAGGCGCAGGCCCTGGCCCAGAGCTTCTTCGGCGGCGGCACGCGCGAGCGCATCGAGGCGGCGATGGACGCGTTCCGCGCCGACATGGAGCAGCTGGCGGCGGAGTCGGGCGGCCAGGTGGACCCCGAGGTCCGCGGCCGGCTGATCCGCGAGCGCATGGCCAAGGTGCAGGAGGAGATCCAGGCGGAGCGAGAGCGCTCCGGCGCCGCCCAGGAGACGAAGGAAGCGGTGGGACGGATGATCGACCTCGTGGAGAAGTGGAAGGTGGAGCGCACGCAGCTTCGCGAGCAGCTCGTCACGGGGCTCCGCGCCACGCTCGTCGAAGGGCAGAAGGCGCAGTGGGAGGCCTTCGAACGATTCATGCGCCGCGAACGGCGCCTGCCCCAGGGAACGCTCTCGGGCGAGTCGGTGAACCTCTTCCAGATTCTGGACGACGCCGAGCTCTCGCCGGAGACGATGGCGGCGCTCGAGCCGATCCTGGCCCGGTACGAGATGGAACTCGACGCGGCGCTCGTCGCCCGCGACACCTTCCTCGACCAGAGCGAGATCCGCTTCCTCCGAGCCGCCCAGAGCTCCAACCAGCGCGAGGCCGATGAGACCGCGCGCCGCGCGTCGGAGCTGCACAAGGTGGTGCGCGAGGTGAACGACCGCTACCGCGTGGAGATCGTGGCGGCGCTGCCGGAGGATCTGCGCGCCAAGGTGGATCGCGCCGCGCTGGTGGCCGGCTACGACCGCGTCTACCGGCCCACGCAGGCGGAACGGGCCTTCGAGACGGCGCTGGCGCTGGAGGACCTCTCGCCGGATCGGAAGCCCGCCATCGAGGCGCTCCAGGCGCAGTACGCCGCGGAGGTGGTCGCGCTCAACGGCCGCATCCTGGAGCAGGTGCAGAAGCAGGAGCCGCAGGATGTGGTGGACGACGCCGGCCGGCTGGTGGCGATGATGAACGGCATGCCGCCGATGGGTC
>CAZSVT010000182.1:0-5408 GCA_964610365.1 uncultured Isosphaeraceae bacterium | reverse complement strand
CCCGCCAGCGCCCCGCACCCAAGCAGGCCGCGGCGCCATGCCACCGTCAGGCCGAGCAGGACGGAGAACATCGTGCCGACGGCGAAGAGCGGCGAGAGCGCCTCGTCCCAGGCGATCAGCCACCGGCGCCAGAGGAAGATGAACGACTGCGCCGAGGGCTCCGGCTTCGTTCCGATCTCGGCCTTGTGGAGTTCGCGCATCGCCTGCGGATCACCGATGGAGAGCCGCGAGCGCCACTCGGCGAAGGTCGGCGCCACGCCGCCGGCGATCGGTTCGGCGCGATCCAGTCCACGCGCCAGTGCCAGCACCGATTCCTGCGCGTGGCCGAGCGTGCCCGGATGGAGATTCTCCGGCGTGTCGCTGGGATCGTGATAGCGATGCACATCGCCGACGAAGGCGAGATTGAAGCCCGGCAGCCCCACGCGGCGGAAGATCACGAAGTCGCTGCTGTTGGGCATCCGACGGGAGATCTCGTTCGCCAGCGAGCTCGCTTCGGGACGCGGCAGCGAGCGACGCATGATCTCCAGCAGCGCCGCCTGGTCGAAGCCGAGTTCGTAGACATGGCACGGGCCCGCGGCGCCGCGCGAGTCGATGTTCACCACCGAGCCCACCTCGTCGAACCAGGGATGCTCGGCCACGAAGGCGATCGCGCCGAGCAGGCCGACCTCCTCCCCGTCGCTCAACAGGATGATCACATCGCGACGCGTGCCCTCCCGGGCCATGGCGCGAGCGGCCTCCAGCACGCTCACCACGCCGCTGCCGTCGTCGCCGGCGCCGGGTCCCGCGGGAACGGAGTCGTGGTGGGCCATGAGGAGCGTGGCCGGTCCGCGCTCCCGCCCGCGGATCCGACCGACGACATTGGCCACCTTCACCGGCGCGCCGAAGCGTCCCGCGGTCACGGCGCGCTGGATGGCCACCACGGGACCCGATGCAGGCAGCGCCTGCGCGGCTGGACGCGCCGTGGGCGATGCGGCGCGCTCGCCCGCGGGGGCCGGAGTGGCCGCCCCGCCCTCCGCCGCCGGTGCGGGAATCGGACCCGCATCGATCACGCGCGGCGCACCGATCGCCTCCGCCAGCATCGTGGCCACGCGCTGCGCCTGGGCCTCCCCCGCGACGGATCCCGCAGGATGCGGCGTGCGCTCGCGCAGGAGCGCGTCGAGGAGGTCCATGGAACCGCGCGGCTCCTGCGGCTGGTGCACGAAGAGCGCCGCGGCGAGGATCGCGAGGGCGCCGAGAGCGCCGACGGCCCAGGCGCCTCCCGGCATCGATGGTGGCGGACGCATGGGTGGAGGCTCCGTGGTGGCTCGATTCGAGTGGTTCATCGTTCGGGACCCGGCGCGCTCGAGGGCGACGGGGTGCCGGGGGAACGATCCGGTTTCGGCGCGGCGTCGCCCGGAGGCGCGGAGCCGCCCGGAGGCGCGGCGCCGCCCGGAGGCGCGGAGCCGCCCGGAGGCGCTCCCGGCGCCGACTCGAGACGCAGCGTGGCCGTGACCGGGTAGTGATCGGAGAGGTGGATCGAACCCTCGTCGGTGTGCACGATGTCCGCGTCCTGCACGCCCAGCGCCGCGGAGACGAGGATGGCGTCGATCCGAAGTCCCTCGGTGCCGCCCTTGAATCCGTGGAAGGTGCCGGCGGCGCGCTCGTCGTCGCTGCGGTGCAGGGCGTAGGTGTCGCGCAGCGGCGGCGAACCATCGAAGCCCTCGATGAGCAGCCGCCGCGCCGGGTTCACGGGGCCGGCGTTGAAATCACCCATCACGACCACCGGCAGCCCCTCCGCTTCGCGGGCGACGAAGCGCGCGATGACCTGCGCGCCGCGCTCGCGGGCCTCCTGGCTCTGGTGATCGAGATGCGTGTTGAGGACGAAGACGAGGCGGCCGGTCGACCGATCGCGGAAGACGCCCCAGGTGGCGATGCGCGGATCGCCGCTCTTCCAGTCGCGACTCCCCGCCACGGTGGGCGTTTCGCTCAACCAGAAGGTGCCGCTGCGCCCGTCGAGGAGACTCCATCGCTGGCGCCGGTAGAAGATGGGCGTGGACTCCCCTTCCGCCGCGCTCGCCTCGCGCGAACGACCGATGGATCCCCAGCCGGGCAGCCCCTCCACCAGGTGCTTGCGCTGCGAAGGCAGCACCTCCTGGAGCCCGATGAAGTCGGCCTCCGAGTCGGCGAGGAATCGGATCGCCGCGTGACGGCGGGCGTTCCAGGCGTTGGCGCCGTCGTTGCGGTTCTCGTAGCGGATGTTGAACGAGATGACGCGCAGGATCGTCGGCGCAACGGGCGGCGGGTCCGACGGCGTCGGTGCCGGCGCCGGCGCGGGACCTGCGGGCGGAGCGCCCGTCGGCGCCGCCGGCGGAGCCGCGGCGACGCCCGCGGCCGCCGCGACGAGGGCCGCACGCCGACCGATCGCCGCCAACAGGCGTCGCCATCGCGTCATGCCGCCACGATACCGCGCCGCTACTTCTCCTCGTAGTCCAGTGAGATGCCGAAGGTCTCGCGGATGCCGCGGACGGCGACGAGCGCCACCGCCAGCACCAAGGCGCCGCCGATGGCCGCGGCCATCCATGTGGCGTTGGACTTGGAGACGCCGAGCGCGCCGAGCCAGCCTTCGATGGTGGTCCAGAGAAGGAAGCTGCCGGCGGCCGACCAGCGCACCACGTTCGGCGCGGTGGTGGCGGCGGTGGCCCGGAGATTGGTGCCGAACTGCTCGGCCGCGCTCGTGACGAAGACCGCCCAGTAGCCGCTGCCGAAGCCGAGGAATCCCACGACCCAGTAGAAGAGCGTCAGCGACGACGGCGCAACGACGAAGTAGCCCACCAGCCCGACGGCGGTGATCGCGTGGAAGAGCACGATCGCCCGGCGTCGCGAGCGCAGGAACTGGCTCGCCAGTCCGCTCCCCAGGTCCCCGAGGGCCAGCCCCACGTAGCAGCACATCACCGCGAATCCGGGGGCGGGCTTCTGCGTGCCGACGAGCCCCATGGAGGCGCCGAGGACATCCGCGTACTTGACCAGCGTGCCCACCACGAACCAGATCGGCACCGCGATCAGCACCACGCTCAGGTATCGCTTCGCGCGCTCCGGCGGCCACGCCAGCATCCAGAAGGCGCCGCGACCATGGACATGCCGCGCTTGCACGGCGCGGAAGAGTCCGCTCTCCACCACGCCCACGCGCAGGGCGAGCAGTCCCAGGCCCAGGACGCCGCCGATCACGAACGCGGTGCGCCAGTGCGTCCACTGCGTCACCGCGTAGCCGGCCACCGCCCCCAGGATGCCGATGGTGGCCACCACGGTGGTCGCGTACCCGCGGTACTCGCGCGACACGAGTTCCGCCACCAGCGTCACCCCCGCGCCGAGTTCGCCCGCCAGGCCGAAGCCGGCCACGAAGCGCAGCACCTCGTACTGCCGGATGGCGGAGCCGAGACCGATGGAGTGCAGGAAGCCGAGCGGACCGGCAGGATCGACATCCGTGATGGCGCCGTTGAGCAGGTTCGCCACCGAGTAGCAGAGGATGGATCCGAAGAGGACGGCCAGTCGGCCGCGCCGATCGCCGAGCACGCCCCACACCAGGCCGCCGACGAGAAGCCCCGTGGTCTGGAGCACATTGTCGAGCCATCCGCCCCAGTCGCGCAGGAGGAGATCCACCTTGCCGTCGAGGAGGAGCTTCTGCGCCGCGGGGTCGCCGGCCAGCGCCTCCAGTTGCGGAGCGAGCGATCGCTCCAGCTCCCGGATCTGCGGCGCCAGCACCTCCAGCAGCGACGCCCGGCGCACGAGCGCGAAGAGCAGCAGGTCGAAGATGTCGACGAAGTAGCCGAGCGCCGCGACGACGACCGCCAGGAGCGTCGAGATCCGGACCCGCACGAGGCGTTGGCTCCGCTCAGGTGGCCTTCGGCGCCAGCAGCTTCACCACCAGCACCCTCGCGCCCGTCGCCTGCGTGGCGATCGCGGGCGGAACGGGAACGCGCACGGTGGTGGACGCGCCCGGCGCCAGCGCCGGCAGGCGATTCTCCGACGCCACGCTGTCGCGCTCGGTGAGCCAGCGGAACTCGCGATGCACGATCTCGCCGTTGGCGCCGAGGAACTCCACGAAGACTTCGCACGGCGGCATCGCCGTCTGCGACGAGTTGCGAATGGTCACCGACATCGGAACCCAGCGATCCACCGGCCGTCCCGCCACCGGCGCATCGGCGATGAGCCCGGCGCTGGCCGGAAGGGATCGGGCCGAAGCGCGGCCCCACGCGGTGGCGCTCGGCGGCGAGGGCGCCGGCGCCTTGGCGTTCTCCGCGGGCGCCGGCAGGCTCTCCACCGCCGCGGCGACGAATCCGGGTCGCTCGCTCGTGCCGTAGAGCCGGAGCTCGGGGAAGGCGCGGGCCGCTTCCGAGAGGGCCATCGACGGCCACGGCGCGGCCGACGGAGTCACGCGCACGCTCGAACCGACGGCGACGGCGCGACCTCGAAGTCCCTCGGGCACCAGCACCGCCGTGCCCGCGGCGCTCGCGCCGTTGCGACCGGCGCCGCCCGCGAGCGTGCTGCGGCCGAGGAGGACGCACGCGCCGTCGTCGAGTCGCGCCTTGAGCGCGTCGCGCTGCGCCGCCACGGCACTGCGCGCCGCTTCGCTGGTGGCGTTGACCACCTCCGAGTCGAGCCGTCGAAGTTCCAGCACATCCCACGACGCCGGCGCGAGCGGCACCACCTGCTCCACATCCAGCACGAACGGCGGACCGGCCTTCTCCGGGGCGATCGCCGTTGTCGGCGCGCCGGCAGCGGCCGGAGCGCCGGCGGGTGCCGGGGCGCTCGCTGACGACGGCGCACTCGCCGGGGCCGTCGCTCCCGCGGGCGGCGGGGCATCGGCCGGCGCAGCGCCGGCCTGGGCGAAGACGAGCGACGGCGCCCCGAGGGTCAGGAGCGCCAGGAGACCGTGGGCGGACGCACCGCGGCGGAAGGGTGTTCGCATGGACGCCGAGCGTAAGGATCGGCGTCGGACGCTGTCCAGTGGGGGCCGCGACGCCCGATCAGTGCGGCCGGACCTTTTCGAACTCCTCCTCGTCGGCGATCATCGCCACATGCCCGTCGAGGAAGGCCACCGCGATGCCGCCCTCGGGCCAGCGCGAATACGCCTCCCAGGCCAGCGCCATGCGGGACGGGTTCTGCGCCTGCGAGAGACGCTTGACCGGCGGCTGGAACTGGAACTCGCCGGTGAGTCCCGGAGTTCGCCGTGCATTCTTCGGCCGCTGCGTGAGGTATTCGGCCTGAAGCAGGTCGTCCAGCGACGACGGAAGGCGATCCTCGCGGTCCGCCGTGTAGGCGATGGTGGCCATGGCGATCATCTTGAGCTGATTCGCCGAGTCCATCGGAGGCCGGCCGCGCGGCGCCGCGGCGGCGGCATCGTCATCGGGCTCCACCATCACGCCTGCCCG
>CAZSVT010000181.1:0-5458 GCA_964610365.1 uncultured Isosphaeraceae bacterium | reverse complement strand
GGCTCGAGCGTCACATACAGCGTCGCCCCGCGCGCCGCCTCCCCCGCCTGCGCCGTCCTCGAGACGATCTCCAGCCGCGCCACGCTTCCGATGCTCGCCAGCGCCTCGCCGCGGAAGCCCATCGTGGCGATGCGGGCGAGATCGTCGCTCGACGCGAGCTTGCTGGTGGCATGGGCCGCCACCGCCAGGGGCAGCTCGGCGGCGGGAATCCCCGCCCCGTCGTCCACCACCTCGATGAGGTCTCGACCTCCGCCCTCGATCCGGATCGAGATGCGCGTGGCGCCGGCGTCGATCGAGTTCTCCAGGAGCTCCTTGACCACGCTCGCGGGGCGCTCCACCACCTCGCCGGCGGCGATCTGGTTCACCAGTTCCGGAGGGAGCGGTCGGATGGGCACCGCCCGATGCTACCGCCGGAGGCACACCAAATCCGAGCGCCGGCCGCTGGACGCCTCGACACGAAACGGTCGAAGAATGGGATCATGGTCGTGGTGCGAACCAGCACGCTTGCCATCGGCGATGTCCACGGATGCGGCGACGAGCTGCGCTCGTTGCTGGAGTCCTGCGATCGCTGGTACCCCGACGGCCGACTGGTCTTCGTGGGCGACCTCTTCACCAAGGGCCCGCGGCCCGACCTGGTGGCCGAGCAGATCCTGGCGCGCCGGCGGGCCGGCCAGCGCGTGGACCTGGTCTGCGGCAACCACGATCTGCGTCTCCGCGACGCCCTCCGCCGCCGCGAGCAGGGCGCGCACCTGGATTCGCTCCCGCCCACCGAGGCCCAGACGATCCGCCTCCTGGAACGCCGCGACCTCCTGCGTCCCGCCTCCGACCTCACCTCCGAGGCGTGCAGCCGGATCCAGGTGCGGGATCCGCGCGGCCGCTGGACGATCGTCCACGGCGGCATCGATCCGGCGCTGGGACTCGATGGGACGCCCGACCATGTGAAGGTCCAGATCAAGGCCGCCGAGGGCATGCCGCACTGGTGGGAGCGCTACGACGGCGGCGAGGGCCTCATCGTGGTGGGACACAAGCCGCTGCCCGCGCCGCTCATCCGGCGCAGCGCCACCGGCGCCCCGATGGTGGCGGTCATCGACACGGGCTGCGCGTACGGCGGGGCGCTCACCGCCTACTGCGTGGAGGACGATCGCCTCGTCCAGGTGCCGAGCCGGCAGCCGCCCTCGAACGGCTTCACGGGTCCGCCCGCGGAACTGCTCGAACCTGGGCCGCGATCGGCATGGGGCGCCCTCGCCCGAACGCTCGCGAAGTGACCTTGAGGATCACCGGCGCCTGGTCGCGCTTGTACTGCTCGCGATCGATCACGGCGCACCAGCGGCGGACGAACTCCAGGTCCTCGCCGGTCCGGCGCGCGATCTCCTCGGCGTCGAGCTCCTCCTCCACCACCAGCTCCACCAGGCGGTCGAGCCGGTCGTAGGGCGGCAGCGTGTCCTGGTCGGTCTGGTTCGGGCGCAGCTCGGCCGACGGCGGCTTGGCGATCGACGCCTCCGGAATCGGCGGCCCTCCGAAACCCAGCGCCGCCCATGATCCGTTGATCCATCGGGCCAGTTCGTAGACGCGGCCCTTGACCAGGTCGCCGATCGGCGCGATGCCTCCCGACATGTCGCCGTAGAGCGTGGCGTAGCCGGTGGCGAACTCGCTCTTGTTTCCGGTGGTCACCACGAGCGCGCCGCTGCCGTTGGAGTACGCCATGAGCGTCAATCCGCGCAGGCGGCTCTGGAGGTTCTCGTCGGCCACGCCCTCGAAGCGCCCCAGCATCTGCTCGTAGCGGCCGCGCAGCAGGGCGTACGCCTCGTTGATGCCGATGATCTCGCGGCTCCCCAGGCGCAGCCGCTCCGCCAGTTCGATGGCGTCGGCGATGGAGCCCCGCGACGAGAACGGTCCGGGCATCAGCAGGCCGTGGACGTTCGACGCCCCGATCGCGGCGCACGCCAGCGTCGCCACCAGGGCCGAGTCCACGCCGCCGCTCAGGCCGAGCACGACGCTGGAGTGCCCGGTCTTCGCCAGGTAGTCCCGGAGTCCCAGCACGAGCGCGTGGTAGAGCTCCTCCGAAGGAGCGGGATCGTGGAGGCGCGGCGGGGCGTGCGACGCGGCGAGATCCGCAACCTCCGTGGCCTCGCGGAACCGCGGCAGTTCGCGCACCACGCCGGCGCGGGGGTGGACCACCATCGAACCGCCGTCGAAGACGAGATCGTCGTTGCCGCCGACCTGGTTCACCACCACCACCGGAACGCCCAGCCGCTGCGACGCGGCGACGGCGATGCGGCGCTGCTGCTCGTGCTTGCCGATCACGAACGGGCTCGCCCCGGGCACGACGAGCAGCTCCGCCCCCGCCGCCACCGTCTCGGCCGCCGGATCCTCGTCGTAGCGCCGGGCGCTGCGGGCGTCGACGGCGCGCCAGAGATCCTCGCAGACCAGGATGCCGATGCGCCGACCCTGGTGCTCGAAGACCAGCGGAGCGCGGCCGGGCGTGAAGTACCGCTCCTCGTCGAAGATGTCGTAGGTGGGCAGGAGGCGCTTGTCGTAGAAGGCCTCGATCCGTCCGCCGCGACAGAGCGCCACGGAGTTGGCGCAGGGTCGCGCGCCGTCCCTGACCGGCCGGGGCAGCCCCAGGACGAGCGTCATCTCCGGGAAGGCGGAGGCCAGGCGCTCGGCGGCGCGCACGCACGCCTCGGCCACCCCCGCCCGCAGCACGAGATCTCGCGGCGGGTAGCCCAGGAGGCCCAACTCCGAGCCGACCACCAGGCTGGCGCCGGCCCGCTTGGCCGCCGCGATGGCCGCGATCGCCGCTTCGCTGTTGGCCGCCACATCGCCCACCACCGGATCGAGTTGGGCCAGCGCCAGGAGCATCGGGCGGATGGTAGCGGCTCCCGGAAACGCCGACACGCCGCGCCACGGGACCGTGCAGGTCCCGAGGCGTGGCGCGTCGGGTCGGCGCGTCGCGGTGATGCGCCGGCCGTCGCCGGAAGGCGTCGATCAGGTGGTGAGTGCGTGGGTGCGCTCGATCGTCTCCACCACCGAGCGGGCGGTGAAGGGCTTGCGCAGGAGCCGGTCGTAGCCGAGTCGACCGAGACGGACCTCGTCGCCCTCCACGAAGCGGGCGCCGGTGGCCACCAGCCGCGTGCCGGCGAGATCGTCGCCGTTGCGCACGAACGCCGCGAAGGACTCCAGCTCGCGGGCGCCGATCGACTCGTCCACCAGCACCACATGGGGACGGAAGCGCTCGCACTCGATGCCGGCGGTGAAGGCGCTCTCCGCGGTGCGGACCTCGAAGCGGGTCTGCGTGGTGAGCACTTCCTTCAGCGTGCCGGCGGTCTCGGTGTCGGCGTCCACCACGAGCACGCGGGGATTGCCGCTCATCGAGCCGTCGAACGGGATGTTGTGCTTCTTCATGAAGGCCAGGAGGTTGGCCACGGGGACGCGGCGATCCTTGCTGCCGGGGATCCGGTAGCCCTCGAGCCGACCGGAGTCGATCCACTTGCTCACGGTGCGCGCCGCCACGTTGCAGACCTTGGCGACCTCACCGGTGGTGAGGACATCCTTGCCGGTGCCGAAGGGGTTCTGTCGCATGCCCATTGCTCCTGCTCACGATTCGCTCTGGCGGTCGCGCCAACGGAACGCGACCTCGTGGCAAGGGCATCGGCTCCCCCGGGGGGGCGATTGAGTCGGACCGGCGATCTTTTCGCGATCGTTTGGCGGTGGCGGTCAGGAACGGGGGCCCGCCGCCCGGACGGCGTCGGTGATGGAGAACTTCCGGTCGTTCTCGCGGAACTTGGCCGCCAGCTCGCGGGCCTTGGCGTCGTAGGCGGCCCCGTCCTTCCAGGTGTGGCGCGGGTCCAGGACCTCCGCCGGCACGCCGGGCACGGCGGTGGGCATCCGGAGACCGAAGATGGGGTGCTCCCGATACGGCGCCTTGGCGAGCGATCCGTCGAGCATCGCCGTGATCATGGCGCGGGTCCACGCCAGCTTGAATCGATGGCCGACGCCGTAGGGTCCGCCCGTCCAGCCGGTGTTGAGGAGCCACACGTCGGCCTTGTGATCCCGGATGCGCTTCGCCAGGAGCTCCGCGTACACCATCGGGGGACGCGGCATGAACGGGGCGCCGAAGCAGATGCTGAAGTTCGGCTGCGGCTCGGTGACGCCCGCCTCGGTGCCGGCGAGCTTCGAGGTGTAGCCGTTCAGGAAGTAGTACATCGCCTGCTCGGGCGAGAGCTTCGACACCGGCGGCAGCACGCCGAAGGCGTCCGCCGAGAGGAAGATCACGTTCTTCGGGTGGCCGCCGACGGACGGGATGACGGCGCCGTCGATGTGGCGCAGCGGGTAGGTGACGCGCGTGTTCTCCGTCTTCTTCGCGCTGTCGTAGTCGGGTACGCGCGTGACGGGATCGATGACCGTGTTCTCCAGCACGCTCCCGAAGCGGATGGCGTTCCAGATCTCCGGCTCGCCCTCCTTCGAGAGACGGATGCACTTGGCGTAGCAGCCGCCCTCGATGTTGAAGACGCCCTTGTCGCTCCAGCCGTGCTCGTCGTCGCCGATGAGGGCGCGGTTCGGATCGGCGCTGAGCGTGGTCTTGCCGGTGCCGGAGAGGCCGAAGAAGATCGCCACGTTGGAGCGGTCCTTCTTGTCCACGTTCGCCGAGCAGTGCATGGGGAAGACGCCCATGTCCGGCAGGTCGTAGTTCATGGCGTAGAAGATGGACTTCTTCATCTCGCCGGCGTACCGCGTGCCCACGATGATGACCTTCTTCTTCTCCAGGCTCTGCACCACGGCGATCGGGCTCTTCACGCCGAACTTCGCCGGATCCGCCAGCTTCAGCGAGCCGGCGTTGAGGATGGTCCAGTCGCTGGTCCACTGGGCCAGGTCGGCGGGCTCGGCGTTGATGAAGAGCGTCTTGGCGAAGAGGCAGTGCCACGCCTCCATCGTGTAGACGGTGACCTTGCAGCGGTAGGCCGGATCGGCGCCCGCGTAGCCGTCGAAGCGGTAGAGGTCCTTCTGGGCGCGGAGGTGCTCCATCGCCGCGCGCTCGATGGCGTCGAAGTTCTCCGGCGAGATCGGCTTGTTCACCGCGCCCCAGTCGATCGACGCCCGGATGCCCGGCGTGTCCTCCAGGTACTTGTCGTTCGGGCTCCGTCCCGTCCGCTCCCCCGTGTCGCAGGCCAGGGCGCCATTGCTGGCGAGGATCCCCTCGCCGCGCGCCAGCGCCGCCTCCACCAGGTGCGCCACCGCCGGGTTGCGATGGATCGTGGCGCGGCCGAAGTCGAGGGAGGGTCGGGTGGCGGTGGCTGGGGTCATGTCGTGGTTCCGATTGGGGCGTGGGAGCCGCGGGAACGCCCTCAGGTCCGGCTCCGTCGAAGGGGAACATGGTACTCCGGTCCGCCGCGACCGATCAACGGTCGGCGTCGTTGACCCGCGCCGTCGTTCGGTCGTATGCTCGCCGCTCCAACGG
>CAZSVT010000180.1:0-5485 GCA_964610365.1 uncultured Isosphaeraceae bacterium | reverse complement strand
CCCGGCGGCGAGATCACCATCGAGTCGCGCTCGGTCCTCCTCGCCGAGCGGCGGGGCGAGCTGGATTCCGGCGCCTATCTGCGGGTCTCGGTCTGCGACACGGGCTCGGGTATGGACGCGGCCACCATCGCGCGCGCGGAGCAGATGCTCCCGGGCCACGCGCCGCGCGGCGCGCCAGTGCGCCAGCCAGCGCCGCAGGGCGCCCCGCTCAGCGCCCGCCAGGAGACTGAACGCAAGGATCGCCGCGGCCACGAGCACCATGAGCGCGCCCGACGGCCACGAGGGCGCCATGGCGCTCAGGAGCGCACCCGCGGCGCCGGACGCGGCGCCCACCAGCGCCGCCGCCAGCGTGCAGACGCCCAGGCGATGACTCCAGCATCGCGCCGCCGCCGCGGGAATCACCTGGAGCGCCACCACCAGGATGAGGCCCACCGCCTGCATCCCGGCCACGGTCACCAGCGTCACCAGCGCCATGAGCGCCGCATCGAGCGCGGCCGCGCGGAGGCCGAGCGATCGGGCAAAGGGCTCGTCGAAACAGAGGAGCCGCAGCTCCTTCCAGAGGATCGCCACCGCGCCCACCACCACGGCGGCGACGGCCGCCAGGAGCGCGGCGTCGGACTCCACCATGGAGGCGGCACGGCCGTAAACGAAGGTCTCCAGGCCCGCGGCGTGCCCCGCGGTCAGCCCCTGGATGGCGCTCAGCAGGACGATCCCCGCGCCGAAGAAGACGCTCAGCACGCTGGCCACGATCGCGTCCTCGCGCAGCGGCGAGAAGCGGCGCAGGAGGAGCATGGCCCCGGCGCCGGCCGCGCCGCCGAGCGCGCCGCCGGCCAGGAGGAGCGGCAGCGACTTCGCGTTCCATCCGAGCCCGACGGCCACCAGGAACGCGGCGCCGATGCCGGGCAGGGCGGCGTGGCTGATCGCATCGCCCACCAGCGCCCGTCGACGAAGGGTCAGGAAGGTGCCGATCACTCCGCAGGCGACGCCCAGCGCCGCGGCACCGAGCATCACCACGCGCACATTGTGGTCGCCGAGGGGCGCGATCACGGCGATCCTCCCCGCGCCAGGGCGGTCGCCGCGTCGCTGAGCAGCGTCAGCGATCCGCCGTAGGTGCGCCGCAGGAGCTCCGGCGTGAACACCTCCGCCGTGGGACCTTCGGCGACCACCCGCTGGTTGAGCAGGATGATTCGATCGAAGTAGAGCGGCGCCGTGGGGAGGTCGTGGTGGACGACCACCGAGGTGCGGCCGCGGTCCCGGAGTTCGCGCAGGATGGACACGACGGCCTCCTCCGTGGCCGCATCCACCGCCGCGAGCGGTTCGTCGAGCAGCGAGAGTTCCGCGTCCTGCACCAGGGCGCGGGCGAGGAAGGTGCGCTGCTGCTGTCCGCCGGAGAGTTGGCTGATCTGCCGCTCCGCGAACTCCGCCATGCCCACGCGCTCGAGCGCCGTCATGGCCTGCGCCAGGTGGCGGCGGCGCACCGGTCGGAACCAGCCGATGCGGCCGTAGAGACCCATCGCCGCCACATCGATGACGCGCACGGGGAAGTCCCAGTCCACGCTCTCGCGCTGCGGCACGAAGGCCACGCTCCGGCGCACCTGCCGCAGCGACCGGCCGAGGATGCGGACTTCGCCCGAGAGACGCGGGACCATCTCCATCACGGCGCGCAGGAGCGTGCTCTTGCCGGCGCCGTTGGGGCCGACGAGCCCCACGATCGCGCCGCGCGGAATGTCGAGATCGATGTCCCAGAGGACGGGCCGCCCCCGGTAGGCCACCGTGAGGTCGTGGATGGAGAGCGCCGCGTGGGGGGAGTGCTCGCTGCCCAGGTGGGGCGCCGTGCTCATGTCAGCGCGCGCCACCGTCGGCACCCTTCGCGCCCTTCCCGGAGCCGTGCCCGCCGGAGAGCCGTCCCTTCCATCCGCCCGCCGGCGCCGTGCCGCCGAGGGCGCGCACGATGGTGGTCACATTGTGGTCGATCATCCCGGCGACCGTGCCCTCCCAGGTCCCGGCGGCGCCGAGGGCGTCGGAATAGAGCTCGCCGCCGACCACCACGGTGTGCCCCTTCGCCTTCGCGCCCTCCACGAGCGCTTCGATCGATTTCGACGGAACGCTCGACTCGACGAAGACCGCCGGCACCCGGTTGGTCACGATGAGATCCACGAGCTCGCCGATGCGGCGGAGGCCCGGCTCGGAGTCGGTGGAGATGCCCTGGATCCCCTCCACGCGCAGGCCCAGGGCGCGACCGAAGTACCGGAAGGCGTCGTGCGAGGTGATGAGGATGCGCTGCGAGGGCGGAATGGTGGCCACCGTCGTCTGCGCCCACACGGACAGTTCGGCGAGCTGATCGGCGTAGTCGCGGGCGCGGCGGCGGAGGTCCCCGGCGCTGTCGGGGTGGCGGGCGCCCAGCTCCTCCGCGAAGCTCTTCGCCGCCATCGACCAGAGCGCGGGGTCGAGCCAGATGTGCGGATCGGGATGGCCTTCGCTCCCTTCGGGGCGGATCACGAGCCCCGACTGCTGCACGCCGGGAAGATCCCCGAGGCGGATCACCGGGCGACCCTTCGAGGCGCTCGACAGCACCTCGCCCATCCGACCCTCCAGCATCAGGCCGTTGGTGACCACCAGGTCGGCTCCCATGAGCCGCGCCACATCGTCGCGCGTGGGCTTGTAGAGGTGCGGGTCCACGCCCGAGCCCATGAGCGCCACCACGCTCGCGCCCGGCGGCATGACGGAGACGGCCAGATCGGCGACCATGCCGGTGGTGGCCACCACGGATCCCGGCAGCGGGCGTGCATCGGGCGCGGGCGGGTCGATGCCGGCGCCCGGAGCGGCGACGCGCGACGGCGAGGCGACTCCCTGCGCCGCGACCAGCGCCAGGAGGAGCGCCGCCGCACCGGCGAACGGGGCGACGGATCGGGGGAGCGCGAGCGTGGGCATGGGGGGAGTCTATCCACGGCGCCCATCCCGGCAACTCAGGAAGTTTGACGAATCAAACTTTCCCGGTACGCTGGGCCTCATGCTCGAACGAGGGCGCGGATGGACCGCCGCGGCGGGGATCGCCGCCTCACTGACGGCCGCATTCCCGGCCTCGGGAGACCAGTCGGCGCCGCCGGCGCCGGCCGCTTCACCGGCCGCGGCGCCCGAGTCCGTCGGGCAGGCGACCCCGGCCGATCCGGTTCCGGACCCGGACGGACACGGTCCCGCCATGCAGGACGAGTTCTCGCCCGACGCGCCCTACACGATGTCCCGCACGAGCACGGACGAGGCGGCGAGCTTCGGCCTGCTGGGCGAGCTCGGCGGCATCCGCAGGTCGCTCGCCGATCACGGCATCGACCTGGCCCTGGAACTGACGCTCGACAATGCCTGGAACACGCGCGGCGGCACGAAGACCGGCTTCGTCTTCATGGGCCTTCTCGATCTGAACCTGGGGGTGCGCACCGAGCCGCTGCTGGGATGGAAGGGGGGACGCTTCACCGTCACCATGCTCTCCTACTGGCAGTCCACGAACCCCTACGGACTGGTCAACGACTACTGGGGCTGGGATGCCATCAGCTCCGGCATCGGATCCCTCACGCAGCTCGCCGAGGTCTGGTACGAGCAGGACTTCCTCGATCGCTTCCTGACCCTCCGCTTCGGAAAGCAGGATGCGAACTCCACCTTCGCCATCGTGCCGGGCGCCGGCGCGTTCATCTCGTCGGCCGCCACCTACCCCGGCACGCTCATCCAGTATCTGCCCACCTATCCGCACCAGGCCATCGGCGCCGATCTCATCGTGCGCCCCGCCTCGTGGCTCGCCGGTCGCTTCGGCTGGCTGGACGGCAGCACGAACTACTTCGACGCCGACACGCAGAGCTTCTGGCCCAACACCGGCACGCGCGGACCCTCGAGCTTCTTCGACAACCCGGGGAGCTGGTTCTTCATCTCCGAGATCGACGCGACCTGGTCGCTCGGAGGCACGCTTCCGGGCGCCGCCGGCGTCGGCGCCTGGTGGCAGACCGGCGCCGTGGGCTTCACCGTGCAGCCCGGTCCCGCCTACACGACCGACGGCTCCGAGGGCTTCTATGTCGGCGCTTCCCAGACGATCGTGAACCTCTCCGGCGGTGCGGACGCCTCGCGATTCCTCAATGTCTTCGCCCAGGCGGGCTTCGGGCAGGAGCGATCCAACCCCGTCTCCTGGTCGCTCATCGCCGGTTCCAGCGGCACCGGAGTGCTCCCGGGGCGGGAGCAGGACCAGCTGGGCGTGCAGTTCAACTACTCGCGCTTCAGCGACGATCCGCGCGTCGCCGCCAATCCCGGCTCGTGGCAGGCGGGCGTGGAACTCTTCTACAGGATCCAGCTCACCCCCGCGGTCTCCGTGCAGCCGGACGTGCAATGGGTCTGGCAGCCCAACGGTGATCGCAGCCAGGAGACCGCGCTCCTGGCCACGCTCCGACTCCAGATGTCCTTCTGAGCAGCACCGTGACGCGACCAGGAAGCGAGTCGGAGGTTGTGGAGAACTACCTGAAGGCGATCCGGGCGCTCTCCCAGCGCTCCGGCGCCGACGCGGGCGCGGAGACGGACGCCGCGCGCCGCGAGCCGCGCCGAGTTCGTGCGGGCGATCGAGCCGCCGGCGGATTGGTGAGTCTCGGCGATCTCGCCGACGCCCTCTCCATCACTCCCGGCACGGTCACCAGCATGGTGAAGCGGCTCGCCCAGCGCGGGCTCCTTCGCTACGAGCGCTACGGCGGCGTGGCCCTCACCCCGCGCGGCGAACGGCTCGCCGAGAGCGTGCAGCGGCGGCATCGCATCGTGGAGACCTTCCTGGTTCGGACGCTCGGCCTCGACTGGTCGGAGGTGCACGACGAGGCGGAGCGCCTGGAGCACTCGCTTTCGGATCGCGTGCTCGAAGCGCTCGATCGGCTGCTGGGTCACCCCACGGTGGATCCGCACGGCGATCCCATTCCCCGCGCCGGCGCCGTGCGCCGCTCGACGGGGTCGGCGCCGCCGCCCGCCTCGCGCCGGCACGGGGAGATCCTGCTCTCGCAGCTCGCGCCCGGAGCCTCGGCGCGCGTGGCGCGGCTGCTCCGTCAATCGGCGTCGTTCCTGCGGCTCGCGTCGGCGCGGGGACTCACGCCGGGGGCCGAGCTGACCGTGCTGGGCACCGGTCGGCGCGGGGCCGTGATCTTCCGCGTGCGCGGGCGTCGCCGGGCGGAGGTGACGCGATCCGTGGCCGACGGAGTGCTCCTCAGGAGCGGCGCCGTCGCTACCGGGCGGTGATGCGCTCGACGCCGCCCATGTAGGGACGCAGCGGGGCCGGGATCACCACGCTTCCGTCGGCCTGCTGGTGGATCTCCAGAAGCGGGATGAGGATGCGCGGACTGGCGATCACCGTGTTGTTGAGCGCGTAGCCGAAGACGGTGCGTCCCTTCTCGTCGCGGTAGCGGAGATTGAGCCGTCGGCACTGGAAGTCGGGGAGCCCGCCCGCCGCCGGGGGCGAGCCCCCCGCGCCCGC
>CAZSVT010000179.1:0-5521 GCA_964610365.1 uncultured Isosphaeraceae bacterium | reverse complement strand
AAAGCGGTACGCGAGCTGGGTTCAGACCGGCGTGAGCCAGGTCGGTCCCTATCTGCTGTGGGCGCAGCAACACTGCGAGGAGACATCCTTAGTACGAGAGGATTGGGATGGACGTACCCCTGGTGTGCCAGTTGCACCGCTCGGTGCACAGCTGGGTAGCTACGTACGGCAGGGATAACCGCTGAAAGCATCTAAGCGGGAAGCCCACCTCAAGATCAGTGTTGCATGTCCTTGTGACGAGAGACCCCCGGTAGACCACCGGGTTGATAGGCCGCATGTGCACGCGGAGAAATCCGTTCAGCAAAGCGGTACTAACGGTCGACAGCTTGGCCGCGTCGACCGGATTCCGTCGAGCCCGCCCCGCGGCGCCCGACGCATCCGGCGACCATGGAGTCCGGTCCGGACTTCCTGCATGGCCGAGCGGCTCGTAGCTCGAATGTGCTTTGGTCGTGTCTGCTGCATCGACTTCCTCGATGGCCTGCGCCAACGCGCTGGCCATCGATTGTCGGCGACCATGGGCGGAGGGAAACACCTGTTCCCATCCCGAACACAGCAGTGAAGACTCCGCCGCCGATGATACTGCACCGCGGGAAAGTAGGTCATCGCCGACTTGACGGGCCCTGCCGGGATCTCCCGGCAGGGCCCTCTTCTTTTCCCGCACGCGACCTGGTCATGGTCGCGTCGCCGCCGGTTCGATCCGCCCTTCGCCCGCGTTCGGTCGTCCGAAGGCGCTCCCGAGGCTGCGGTACACTTCTCGCAGTCGGTCGGACGCTTCAGGCACGGGCAGTCCCACTCTCCGAGCAGTCGACTTCATGTTCAAGGTCTATGTAGGGAACCTCGATTCGCGGGTGACCGCGGATGTCCTGCGCCCGCTCTTCGAGCCCTTCGGCGATCTCGACGAGATCATCGTCGCCGTCGATCCGAAGACCAACCGGTCCCGCGGGTTCGCCATCGTCCTCTTCCGCGATCCGCTGAAGGGGCAGCTGGCCATCGAGACCCTCACCGGCCGGCGCATCAACGGTCGGACGGTGGTGATCAACGAGGCCCTCAAACGAGGCAAGGCGCCTCCCGGCGCGGCTGCGCCCGGAGCGCGTCGCGGCCCCTTCGGCCCGCGCTTCGGCGCCACCGGACGCGCGGGCGCATCCGGGGGACGACGCTTCAGCAGCCGCAATCCACGCCGGGGAGGCAGCGGTCCCGGCGGAGCTGGTGCGCCCGGTGTCCCGGGCTCACCGGGCATCGCCGGGGCGCCCGGATCGACCGGAACCGGAGGATCGACCGGCGCTCCGGGAGCCGTGCCGGCGCCTCCCACGAGGCCGGCCCCAGGCGCCCCGGGTCACGGACCCGCAGGCGGCCCCGGCGGCTTCGGTCGCTCCGTCCCGCCGAACGGTCCGTCCGCCGATCCGTCGCGTGCGAGCGGTCCGCGTCCCTGACGGCGCCTCGAGCGCTGCTCGAGGGACCGCTTCGACGGGCCGATATACTCGCGCCGGAACGCGGCCCGCCGCAGCGTGAACCGTGGGTCCGTCGGGACGAGCGCCCGCGGATCGAGACACCCCGTCCCGCGGCCGACCGGCTTCTCCGATCCCCTCCATGCCTTTCGTCGAAGCCAAGACCCCCAAGGGCCTGAAGCGTCTGGATCTGGACACGGCCGACGCGATCACCGTCGGGCGGCTCCCCGAGAACACCGTCCACGTGGACGACGACGAGCGACTGAGCCGGCGCCATTGCGTGCTGGAGCAGTCCGGCGAGGGATGGCGCATCCGCGACCTGGGCAGTCGCAACGGCACCAAGCTCAACGGCCAGAAGGTGGTGGAATCCGCGCTCGCCAACGGCGACGTGGTCACCGCCGGGTCGGTCGAGCTCCGCTTCATCGATCCGGAGCAGGCGCAGAATCCCGCGCCGCGTCCGCGCCTCGCCCCCGACTTCAAGGCCGCCGCCGAGGCCCGCCAGAAGTGGATGTACGCCCAGAACACGATCGACATCGACCTCTCGGAGGTCGCCGAGCGAGCCCAGACCGACTACGAGCGACGCCTTCGCGAGATCTGCGACACCGCCACCGAGCGCTCCTTCGACGAGAACGACATCGCCCTGGTCGACTGCCGCGGAGTGACCGTGCACCAGGCAGTGGTCGGCGGCGTGGAGGCCGGTCGCGACGACGAGGCGCGCGAGAGCATCCGCGTCTTCCGACTCCTGCTGCTGACG
This sequence comes from uncultured Isosphaeraceae bacterium, assembly GCA_964610365.1. Lineage (GTDB taxonomy): Bacteria > Planctomycetota > Phycisphaerae > Phycisphaerales > SM1A02 > VGXK01. Next base: position 3,322 of record CAZSVT010000179.1, on the reverse strand, counting down.
GCGTTCCGGGCCCGCGCCACCGATCTCCACTTCGAACCACGCGCGGAGAAGGCCACGGTGCGACTCCGCGTGGACGGCGTGATGATCACGGCGGTGGAGCTGTCGCTGGCCATCCTGCGCCGGGTGCTGGGCATGGTGAAGGTCCTCTGCCAGATCGACACCAGCCAGAAGGCCCAGGTGCAGGACGGTCACTTCACGGTGATGGTGAAGGGACGCCGCGTGGACTACCGCGTGAGCCTGACGCCGGTGGTGCACGGGCAGAAGCTGGTCGTCCGCGTCCTGGACAGCTCCAACGCCCCGTCCCGGCTCCACGAGCTGGGCCTCGTGCCGTGGATGTACGACAAGCTCCGCACGATCGCCATGCGCGACGCCGGCATGCTGCTGGTCTGCGGACCCACGGGCAGCGGCAAGACCACCACGCTCTATTCCTGCATCCGCGAAATCGACGTGGATGTGCGCAACGCCATCACCATCGAGGATCCCGTCGAGTACTACCTCGACGGCTGCACGCAGATCCCGATCGACCACAAGCAGGGCAACACCTTCGCCACGATCCTCCGCTCGGTGCTCCGCCAGGACCCGGATGTGATCTTCGTGGGCGAGGTGCGCGACATCGAGACCGCGAACGTGGCGATGCAGGCGGCCATGACCGGCCACCTGGTCTATTCCACGGTGCACAGCAAGGATTCGATCGGCGCCATCTTCCGACTGCTCGACCTGGGCGTGGAGAGTTACCTGGTGGCCAACGCCATCAGCCTGATCGTGGCCCAGCGGCTCATCCGCGTCCTCTGCGACTCCTGCAAGAAGGACGCGAAGCCGTCCCCGGCGCAGACCCTGAAGATGGGGCGTCACCTCGGCGGCGTGCCCACGATCTACACCGCGCAGGGCTGCGCGATGTGCCTCGGCACCGGCTTCCACGGACGCCGCGCCCTCTTCGAGCTGCTGGAGTTCAACGACGCGCTGCGGGACATCGTCCTGCGGAAGCCGACGATCGCGGCGATCCGCGAAGTCCTGGCCACCGGGCTCTTCATGACCCTCCAGCAGTTCGGCTACGGACTGGTGTCCCAGGGCGTCACCACCTTCGACGAAGTCGAGCGCGTGGCGGGGAGCGAGTGAGCGGCGAGGACGATCCCTTCCGCCGGCTGGGGCTCCCGCCTCGATTCGCCCAATCCGACGCGGAGATCCGGGAGCGGCAGCGCCAGGCCCTGGCCCGCGTCCATCCCGACCGCGCCTCCGATCCGCTGCGCCGCGCGGAGGCCCTGCGCGAGAGCGCGTCCATCAGCGCGGCGGCCCGCTGCCTGCTCGATCCCCGATCGCGCGCCGAGGCGCTCCTCCGGGGCGCCGGCGTCGATCCGGCCGCGCCGCCGTCGCAGGCGCTGCTGATGGAGATGCTGGAGTGGCGCGAGCGCCTGGACGAGGCCCGAGCCGATCCGGATCCGACACGGCTGGCGGAGGGACGCGCGGCGATCGAGGCCCGCGCCCGGGAGATCCTGGCGGCGATCGGCCGCGCGCTGGACGGCGACGGCGCGGAGCAGGCCCCCGATCCCCGCCGCGGCGCCGAGCTCCTGACCGAGCTCCGGCTGGTGGAGCGGCTCCGGGACCAGGCGGCGGAGTCCTGAGATGGATGCCGCGGACATCATCCTCACGGCGTCGCTGCCGCCGCTCGTCCTGACGAGCGCGGTGGCCTCCGGATGCGAGACGATCTTCTTCGGGCTCTCGCAGAGCGATCGGATCTGGCTCCGGCGCGACAAGCCGGCCACCGCCGCGATCGTGGACGAGCTGCTGCACCGTCCGCGGCAGCTGCTCATCACCGTCCTGCTCCTCAACATGACGGTGAACACGCTCTACTTCGTGGCCACCAGCGTGCTGCTCATGCGCCTGAGCGGGAGCTGGCTGCTCAGCGCCTTCATCTCGGTGGCCACGCTGATCCTCCTCGTCCTCTGCGGCGAGATCATCCCGAAGCTCGCCGCCAACAGCGCCCGGCGGCGCCTGGTGGGGACCGCGGCCCGCGTGATCCGGCCGATCCACCTCATGCTCGGTCCGATTCGCCTGCTCCTGGAGCGAGGCGTGGTGGCTCCATTGGCCAGGCTCATCGGCGGGGGCGAGGCCTCCGGTCTCTCCGTGGACGAGATCGACGACGCCCTGCGCGGCGCGAGCCGGGCGGGCATGCTCGACGAGACGGCCCGCGGCGTGCTGGCGCGCGTGGTGCGCCTGGGCTCGCTGCGCGTGCGCGACGTGATGACCCCGCGCGTGGACATGGTGGCGGTTCCCGTGGGGGCGTCCTTCCGAGCCGCGGCCGAGGCGGCGGAGCGCGCGGGGCTCACGCGGCTGGTGGTCCATCGCGGTGATCTCGACGACATCGCCGGCATCCTCGATGTCCGCGCCATGCTGCTCGATCCGCGCGGCGCCGCCACGCCGCCGGCCGCGCACATGCGCCAGCCGCTCTTCGTGCCGGCGGTGGCCAGCGTCCAGCAATTCCTGCAGCTCCTGCGCGACGCCGGGCGGCAGATCGCCGTGGTGCTCGACGAGTACGGCGGAACCGAGGGCGTGGTGTCGCTCGAGGACGCGATCGAGGAGATCGTGGGCGACATCGCGGCGCCCGGCGAGGCGCCTGTGCCGCCGCCGGAGCGACAGCCCGACGGACGATGGCGCGTGAGCGGCGAGATGCCAGCGGCGGAGTTCTCGCGGCTCTTCCGCCTCGACCTCGGCGGCGACGGTCCGGCCACCGCGGGGGGCTTCGTCCTCGAGTGCCTGGACCGCGAGCCGCACCGCGGTGACCGCGTGGTGGTGGATGGCATGCGCGTGGAGGTGGAGGGCGTTTCGCGCGGCCGGATCCGACAGCTGCTGGTGGACCGGGCGCCGGAGGGGGCGTCATGACGCTCGCGGCGATCGCGGGATTCATGGCGCTCTCGCTGGTGGGGATCGCCCTCTCCGCCCTCTGCTCCGGCGTGGAGACGGGCGTCTACTCGCTCAATCGCGTGCGCCTGGCCCTGGGCGTGGGGCGCGGCGAGCGGCGGGCGCTCATCGTGCGCGAGGAGATGGACCGGCCGAATCGACTGCTCGCCGCGCTGCTCATCGCCAACACGCTGGCGAACGACCTGGTGGCGATCGGCACCTCGCATCTCTTCGACGGCCTCGGGCTCGGGCCGATCACGGCCGTGCTCATCAACACGGTGGTGCTCGTGCCGGTGCTCTTCGTGCTGGGCGACGTGCTGCCCAAGGATCTCTTCCGCCGCGTCGCGGATCGCGCCATCCTGGCCATGGCGCCGTGGATCCGCGCCGGCCGGCTGGTGCTCACCTGGACGGGACTGGTGCCGCTGGT
>CAZSVT010000178.1:0-5559 GCA_964610365.1 uncultured Isosphaeraceae bacterium | reverse complement strand
GCACGAGCGGCTCCACCAGGTACGCCAGTCCGAACGCCACCAGCACCGGCACCGTCACGGTGCGCATCGCGTAGCCCACCCACACCAGGGCGACGATGGCGGCCACCACCACCACATCGCGCACGCCCTGGATCTGCCAGAGGTGGAGTCGACGCAGGTCGCGTTCGCCCCGTTCGGGTGTGGACATCGAGCGCGGAGACTACGCCGTCTGGCGCACCGCCGCAGCGTTCCGCAGGCGAGCCGCCACCTGGTCCCGCCCGAAGGCCTCCGCGAAGTCGAAGACGGCGCGGAAGTCCTCCTGCGAGTCCTGCGGCGACTTGCTCATGAGCCCGGCGTCGATCATGGAGAAGACGATCCGGCCGAAGTCGTCCGTCCTCCCGATGCGCCAGTGCTCCAGCACGGTCGGCGCCATCAGGCCGAACTTGAGGATCGCGTAGTCGCGAAGCCCCATGCAAAGCTGCTGGCCGGAGACATGGCGACCGCCGCCCGGCGCCTCCGGTCCGTCCGCCTCGAAGGTCCGCACCGTGTGCGCCAGCCCCTCGCGCACGAAGTCGAAGGCCTCGCGCGGGTACGGACCGGCGGCGCGACAGAGCTCGTTCCAATCCACTTCGACCGCGGGTGTCTTCTTGGAAGCCTTGCTCATCGGCGGGTCAACTATATCCGTGGAGTTCCCTCCGGGCATCATCGACCCGCGGCATGCCCGGACTTCAACGCCGGGTCGATCGAGGGAACGGGCGACTGAGGAACGGACTCCCCCGAAGGCCGAAGCGCAGCGGCGCTCGAGCCCAGACGCCGACCGCGCCCAGGCCGATGCGCGGACCGACGACGATCCCTCGCCGATCGGGAGCGGAGCCGCGCTCCACGAAGAGTCGACGACTGTCCGGGAGCCACTCCCGGTCCAGGGCGCGATCGATGGACATGGCCCGGCAGAGTCTCGCCGGTCCTGCCCCGAGACGGCGGAGCATTTCCCCGGTGAGCGGACTCCGCGGATCGGCGGCGGATCCCGCCGAAGCCGCCGGCGTCGCCGATCGGAGTCGCTTCGCCATGAGCGTCATCCCTTCCACCGGCTCCACGGCGCGGACGAGCACCGCGCACCCCGTTCCCTCGGGTCCCGCCACGATGTTGAAGCAGTGGTGCATGCCGTAGATGAAGTAGACGTACGCGTGACCGCCGGCCAGGAACATGCTCTCGTTTCGGGGGGTGCGGCGACCGCCGGCGGAATGCGATCCGAGGTCGTCGCCGCCGAGATAGGCCTCCGTCTCCACGATGACGCCCGCCATTCGGCGACCGCCGTGCACGCGAACCAGGACCTGTCCCAGCAGGGCGACGGCCAGGCGCTCCGCGTCCATGTCCCACCGTTCGAACCGGCCCGCGGCCCGACCGGCGCCTTTCGATCGACCGGCGCTCATGGCGAGGAGCGGCGGAAGAGCCAGGCGGGCGCGCCGTCGCCGCGAAGGATGCCGCGGCACGGATCGCCGCCGCAGGCGAGCGTGAGCAGCCCGGGTTTCTCGCCGGGACCGAGCGTGAACGGGCCCTCGGGAACTCCGAGCGCCCGGGCCACGGCGGTCGTGGCCAGGGGGAGCGTCTCCTGGAGTTCCGCACCATCGCGTCGGAAGAGGAATCGCATCTCGTCGAGCGTGGAGATCCGATCCGTGGTGTCCAGGGAGACGCGGCCGTCGGTGCCCAGCGCCACCTCGACTCCCGCGGCGCGAAGCGCTCGCCACGGCATCCCCGCCCGACCGAAGGAGGCGCTGGCCCGCGGGCAGAAGACGGCGGTGGTCCGCGTCTCGGCCAGGGAGGTGAAGTGCCGCTCGTCGATCTCCTCCAAGTGCACGGCGAGGCGAACCGGCGCCTGCACGGATCGGTGCTCGCCCGCGCGGCTCCGCGCCCGCGGCGAAGGAGCCGAGGCACCGGACGCCCGCGCGATGTCGCAGTACCAGTCGATCGGGTGACGGCCCGGATGGTGGGCCTCGGCCGGCGCCGACTCCGAGCCCGCGCGATCGATCGCCCCCACCTCCTCCAGGAGCGCCCTCATCGGCCCCCCGCCACCGAGGCAGTACTCCACCTCGGCGGCGCTCTCGGCGAGATGGATCGAGAGAGGCAGGCCGCTCTCCATCGCGTGGGCCAGCACACGAGCGCTGGTGGAGTACGGGGCGTGGGGCTGGATGCCCACCCGGACCGCGCCCGGCCCCGCCGCTCCGCGGCGCTCTTCCTCGGCCATCGCCCTTGCCAGCGCGGCCACTTCGGCGACCATGGCCATGGCCCTGGCCTCCCCGCGGCCGGCGCCGAAGACCTCCACGAACGCCACCCCCGGTAGCCCGGCTTCCGTCAGGATGTCCACCGCGTCGGCACCGACCGGCCAGCCGGCCACATCCCCCACCAGCGCGACCCCTCCCGCGAGCGAGAGGTGCGCTCCCTGGCGCACGGATTCTGCGGCCGAGCCGGGATCCAGCCCGCGGCGGAAGTCCCGGATCGCTCCCAGCCAGCGGGGGAAGTCACCGTCGAACGGAAGCGCCCCCAGCGCCGAGAGATCGAGGTGGGCGTGGGCATTCCCCAGTGCGGGAACGATGACGGCGTCCGGGTGCAGCGTCACCCGGGCTCCGGCAGGCTGGCCGATGGCCTCCGGTGCACCGGCGGCGAGCACGCGGGATCCCCGTCGGAGGATCGCTCCGGGTGTCGAGTCGGTCCCGCCGCCGTCGACCACCCGAGCCGCCAGGTGGAGATGGAGGTCGCCGTCGCCGCCGATCACGGGGCGGAAGCCTACTCGCGGCGGGAATCATTACACTCCCGGGCCGCCCAGGAGGGGCATTCTCGTGGTTCCCAGGAGGTTTCCAATGACCGCGTTCCATCGTTCCGGACTGCTCGCCCTGTCGCTCATCTGCACCGCGCCGCTGCTGGCGTCGTGCGTCTCGCAGGAGAAGTACGACGAGCTCCTCACCGCGTATCGCGACCAGGAGCAGCAGCTCCTTCGATCGCAGAGCGATCTCTCCACCAGCCGCGCCAACGAGGAGCGGTTGCGCGGACAGCTGGCGCTCGCCGCCGCGGATCTCGAGCAGCTCAAGAACCTGCAGGGCGCGGACAAGGAGGCCATCGAGCGCCTGCTCGCCGACTACGACCGGCTGATGAAGCAGCTCGGCGAACTGAACGTGGGGCCGCTTCCCGCCGCGCTCAACCAGGCGCTGGCCGACCTGGCGCGCCGGTACCCCGAGATGATCACCTTCGACGAGCGCACCGGCATGCTGCGCTTCGCGAGCGACTTCACCTTCGACTCCGGCTCCGCGCAGCTCAAGTCCGGCACGAGCGCCGCCATCGCGCAGCTGGCGCAGATCCTGAACACCTCGGAGGCGCGTCCGTTCGAAGTGAAGGTCGTGGGGCACACCGACAACCAGCCCATCAACCGCGTGCGCAACGAGCACCCCACGAACATGCACCTCTCCGCGCACCGCGCCATCTCGGTGCGCGATGCGCTCGTCCGCGACGGCGTGTCCGCGAACCGCATGCAGGTGGCCGGCTACGGCGAGTTCCGGCCGGTGGTTTCCAACGGCACGAAGGGCGCGGCGCAGAACCGTCGCGTGGAGATCTTCCTGACGCCGCTCACCGTGCCGCTGATGGACGTGGCGCCGGCCGCCGCGTCCGCGCCCTCGGCCCCCGCCCGCCCGTCGGCGCCCGCGCGTCCCGCGGACGACGAGCCGACCAAGTAACTGCGGACCGTCGATTCCAAGGCCCTGCCGCACCGCGGCCGCCGCACCCTCGCGGCGGCCGCGTTCGTTTCCGTTGCGGCGGCGCTCAGCGTTGGTTGAAGTTCGCCGGAACGACGCCGGCGCGATTGGTGGCGGGAGTCGGCCCCACTACACTCGGACCCGACCGGACGTAGGCGGCGAGCCTCGCCGGTTCACGGGCGACACTTCGAATCCGAGAAAGAGAGACGCGATGCTTCCACGATTGCCGGCAAGCGCAGCCTTCCTGACTCTTGCCGTCGCGGCCACCGCCGCGGCGCAGGTCACGATCAACGAGATCCGCATCAGCCAGCCGGGTCCAGACACCGACGAGTACTTCGAGCTGAAGGGAGCGCCGGGAACCAACCTGAGCGGCTACTTCTACATCGTCATCGGCAACGACGACTTCGAGCTGCCGCCGGCGCAGAACGGCTCCATCGAGGAGGCGATCGCGCTCTCCGGCACCATTCCCGCCAGCGGCGTCTTCCTCGTCGCCAAGCCCGGATTCACACTGGCCACCGCCGATCTCACCGTTCCGTTCGTCTTCGAGGACGGCAACAACAAGACGCACCTGCTGGTGCAGGGCTTCACCGGCGCCGTCGGCGACGACCTCGACACCAACAACGACGGCACGCTCGATTCCACGCCCTGGTCGAGCCTTGGCGACTCCGTCGCCCTGATCCAGTACCCCAGCCCGGATGGCGTGACCGGCGACTTCGTCTACTCCGCCACCCAGGTGGGTCCAGACGCCGGCGCCGTGCCGTCGCATGTGTGGCGCTGCGACGACACCGGCGAATGGCGCATCGGCTTCTTCATCCCCGGCGTGAGCGACACGCCCGCCGCGGTCAATCCCACCTGCGCGGGCGAGCCGGCGCCGATCCTCATCAGCGAGATCCGGATCGACGAGACGGGCACGGACAACCACGAGTACTTCGAGCTCTCGGGCCAGCCCGGAGCGTCGCTCGACGACCTTACCTACATCGTGCTCGGTGAGGCCGACGGCGGCGGCGGCGGCTCGGGCACCATCGAGGCCGTCGTCAGCCTCGCCGGCAAGCAGATCAACTCCGTCGGCCTCTTCCTGGTCACCGAAGCCACCTTCACCACGAATCCGCCCACCGGCTCCGCCACGCCGGACTTCATCGTCGCCGGCGCCAACGGGCTGAACTTCGAGAACAGCGACAACGTCACGCACATGCTGGTGCGCGGCTTCACCGGCGCGCAGAACCAGGACCTCGACACCAACAACGACGGCGTGCTCGACGTGACGCCGTGGTCCGAGCTCCTCGATGCGGTGGCCCTGGTGGAGGAGCTCAATCCGCCGGTCAACACCGAGTGGGCCTACGCGACGACGGTGGGTCCCGACGGCACCTTCGTGCCCGGCCACGTCTACCGCTGCCAGCCGAACGGCGATTGGCGCATCGGCAACTTCGACTTCACCGTTCCCGGCGCCGCCGACACGGCCGGACTGGCCAACCTCTCCTGCGACACCTGCGGCACCGTCGGCGGAGGCAACTGCTTCCTGCCGCACGGCACCGGCGGCTGCGAGGACGCGGAGTGCTGCGACGAAGTCTGCAGCGCCGATCCGACCTGCTGCTCCGTGGAGTGGGACGCCGCCTGCGTCACCGCGGCGCAGTCGCTCTGCCATGAGTCGGGTGATCCGCCGTCGATCGTGATCAACGAGGCCCGCATCGACCAGCCCGGCACGGACACGCAGGAGTTCGTCGAACTCCGCGGCGCCCCCGGCACCAGCCTCGACGGCGTCGCCTACGTGGTGATCGGCCGCTCCACCATCGACGCCGCCGGCGTGGTGGAGAGCGTCACCAAGCTCTCCGGTTCCACCCTC
>CAZSVT010000177.1:794-5572 GCA_964610365.1 uncultured Isosphaeraceae bacterium | reverse complement strand
GCGCAAATAGCCGGTTGCGTCGACGACGGCGACGGCAGCCGGGATGCCGATTGCACGGGCCGCGGTGATCGCCGCGTCGGCCAGGAGCGCAAGCGGATCACCACCGTGCGCCAGGGCCGGAGCAGGAGTTGTCGCTCGATGCGTCGAAGGAGCTGCATTGATGGGATCGCCGCCGCGGACCGATACGATACGGGTCGCCCATGCACATCGCCAGCACTCGCGTCATCGTTCTGCTCGCCTTCCTCCTGCTCCCGGCGAGCGCCTGCACCACCACCTCCAAGGCTCCCGAGACCACCGGCCTCTCCGCCGTGCGGATGGCGGCGTCGCCCGAGCTGTCGAAGGCGGCGGAGGACTTCCGCGAGGCCCGCTACCAGTCGGCCTTCGACCAGGCGAAGGCGGTCTCGCGCAGCTCGGGGTCGCCGATTCGGGAGCAGGCAGCGTGGATCGCGGGCCTGTCGGCGTACCAGATGCAGAACCTGGATGAGGCGGAACTCCAGTTCATGGCCGCGGCGCGCAGCCAGGATCCGCGGCTCGTCACCGACACCAAGATCATGATGGGCGACATCCGGGTGCTCCAGAAGCGCTGGAGCGACGCGGCGCGCTGCTATCGCGACGCAGCGCAGAGCCTCTCCGGCGAGGAACGGGCGCGAGTGCTCTCCTACGCCGAGGTCTCGGACTCCTACGCCAGGGGGTCGTCGGGCGCCACGGCCGCCGCGCCGCCGCCGTCCGGCAGCTCCGCGTCACGACCACCCGCCGGCGCCTCGACCGCCGGCGCCTCGCGCCCGGACGACGGGCCTTCGTCGTTCTCGCTGCAGGCGGGCGCGTTCCAGAACGAACGCAACGCCCGGCGCCGCGCCACGGAGATCGCCTCGAGCACGCGCAGCGCCGGACTCGGCGAGCCTCGCGTGGTCCGCACCCGCGACCCGGGCGGACGCGAGTACTGGGCGGTGCAGGTCGGCACCTTCTCCTCTCGGCAGAGCGCCGAGTCGGCGCGGACCAAGGTGCCTTCGCTCGAACTGATCGTGGCCGCCGCGGGATGAGCCGGGGCCGCTCCGGCCCTCACGCCTCCCCCGGCTCCGGCGCATTCATCAGGAAGGTGGCGGTGTGCTCGAAGTAGCGGAGCATCTCCGCGCGGGCGTCGTCCGGAATCCCGGCGTCCACGAGCGCCTGCCTCATGGTGTCCACCCAGGCGTTCCTCGCGGCCATGTCGATGTGGAAGGCCGCGTGCCGCATGCGGAGCCGCGGATGCCCCTTGCGGGCGCTGTAGTCCTGCGGGCCGCCGAAGTACTGGATGAGGAACTCGGCCTGGTTGCGGATCGGCTCCTCCAGGTCCGCCGGGAACATCGGCCGCAGCGACGGATGCCGGTCGATCCGGCCGTAGAACGCCCGGGCGATCCGCCAGAAGGCCTCCGTTCCGAGCCGCTCATGAAGAGATGGGATCTCCGGCATGGGCGGGTATCGTACGGAAGGTCGGTGATGCACCTCGTCCACGCCATCGCCCTGGTGACCGTTGCGTCCGCCGTTCCGCCGGCCGCAACGCCCATCCCGCCGAATCTCCTCGAACCGATCCCCTCCACCGGGGGCGTGCCGCGCATCACCAGCGCCGAGGACCTGCTCGAGGCCCGTCTCGACGACGCTCGCGCCGAACAGCGCAACTACCGGCAGCAGGTCCAGCAGGTGGTGGACCGGTACTTCCGAACCTCGCGCACGGCGGACCGGGACGCCGGGCTCGCGGCGCTGCGGACCTTCACCGATCCGGCCGCGTTCAAGCCGATGCTCGAAGTGCTCGTCCGGGAGTCGCCGGAGTTGCGCCTGGCCGTCTTCGACTTCCTCTCCGAACAGGGCGACGCCGGGCAGGCCGCGCTGGCGCTGGCGGCGATCCACGATCCCGACAAGCGCCTCCGACACGAAGCGATCCGGCGCATCCGCCGACCCGCGGCGGACCCGGTCCTTCGCGTGGTCGACGACGCGCTTCGCGACACCCGCCACGAAGTGGTCAACAACGCCGGGCTGCTCGCCGGGAACCTGAACATCCTCGCCGCCATTCCGCCCATGATCTTCGCCCAGGTGGCCGACGACCCGGTGCCCCGGAGCGGGGATCTCGCCTGGATCGCGGTGGGCACCACCAAGACCTACGTGGCCAACGTGGTGCCGATCGTGGGCGACAACTCGGGGGCCTTCGCGCCCGTCATCGGCTCGATCGTGGAGGGCGTGCTCCTGCGGGTGCAGGACGCGGTGGCCTACAGCTACCGCACGGACCTGCACGAATCGCTGGTGGCCATGACCAGCGCCGACTTCGGCGAGAGCACCGAGGCCCTGGGCTACGACATGCGCGCCTGGTGGCAGTGGTTCAACACCCGCTACGTCCCCTTCAAGGTGCGACAGGCCGAGGAGCTGGCGCAGGTGCGCGAGGTGGAGCGGCAGCTGAGCGCGCCGGCGAGGATGGACGAGCCTCCGGCGCCGCCGGAATCGCCGGCGCCGAAGGATCCCTCCGCCGCAGAACCTCCCCGCAGGTCCGGCGCGGGCGCACCGCCGTCAGGGACCCCTGCGGCGCCGCCGGCCACGCCCTCCGCCACTCCGCCGGCCGCGCCCCCCGCCGCAGCACCGACCGCCTCGTTCGCCGGAACCCCTTAACGGACCGACGATCGGCTGACCATGGCGACGAGCACCTCCTCCAGGCGCTCGATGTCCGACTCCCGCACATGCACCTGGGCGCTCACCCGGACATGCCAGCGGCCGGCGAAGTCGATGACGGGGATCTCGATGCGCTCCTCGTCGTAGAGGTGGGCCGCGAGATGCTCCGGCTTCTCGAAGCGGCGTCGCAGCACCTCGGGCAATCGCACGGTGACCATCGACCCGAGCATCGAGCCGTCGAGCGGCGACAGGGGCTCCACCTCCAGGCGCTCGCAGAGCCGCCGCTGGGCCCGGGTGGCCATGGCGTGATTGTGCCTTCGCACCGCGTCGAGCCCGAGTGACTCGATGAACGCCACCGCATCCGCCAGCGAAATCCACGGCGTCGCGTCGCGCGTGCCCTGCCAGTCGAACTCCTCGGCGAATCCCTGGCCGTAGAAGTGGCTCACCACGCAGGGGTGGATCATGGCGCGATGGCGGGCCGCGACGCGCAGCATGCCGCAGCCCTTGGGCGCGAAGACCCACTTGTGCAGGTTCGCGGCGTACGCGTCGGCGTCGAGCGCGGCCAGGTCGAGCGCGAGCATGCCCGGCGCGTGGGCGCCGTCGACGATGACGAAGATCCCGCGCCGGCGGCACTCCTCGACGATCGGCGCGACGGGCAGGACCAGCGCCGTCGGCGAGGTGACATGGTCGATCACCAGCAGGCGCGTCTTCGCCGAGATGGCGCCGAGCACGGTCTCCACCACCGCCTCCGGACCTCGGCACGGCAGCGGGAGCTCCAGTTCGCGCACGACGGCCCCGGCGCGCGACGCGGTGTGCCGCATCGCCTGCCGGATGGCGTTGTAGACATGGCTCGTCGTCAGGAGCTCGTCACCCCGCTCGAATCGGAGCGAAGCCAGGACCGCGTTGATGCCCTCGGTGGCGTTGGTGACGAAGCCGAGCTCCTCGGCCGGACAACCGACCACCCGCGCCAGCGCCGCCTTCGAAGGGGCCAGGAGTTCCCGGATCCGGCGGCCCAGCAGCTCGATCGGTCTGGCTTCGATCGCCCGGCGCCAGCGCTCCTGGGCCTCGAAGACCACCGCCGGAACGGCGCCGAAGGAGCCGTGGTTCAGGAAGGTGATGGACGGGTCGAGCAGGAAATGGCGTCGGAGCTCCGGGTCTCCCACCGGCGGCAGGCCGGCCGTGGTGCGGGGGGCCTGGTTCGGATCCGTCCGGGTGGGCATGGGCGGGAGCGTAGTGGCCCGGCGGCCCCTCCCCGTTCGGCTTCCGGTGGGGTAACATTAACCGAACGAAATGTGGGCCCCGCCTCCATCCCGGACCGATCAGATTCCGAACGACCATGATCGATCCCCACCGCTTCTCGTCCCCCACGCCACGCCGCGGAGTCGAACCGGCGCCGCTGGTGCTCACCGGCTGCGGCGGGGACTTCCGCGCCTCGCTCGATCCCTCCCCGCGAACCACCTGGATGGGATGGATCGCCTCGTCGTTCCTGCTCCTCATGGGCTCCGTGGAGGAGCCCCTCGCCCCCGAAGCCGCCAGTGCCGGCAACACCCATGAAGAATCCACGCTCCGTCAATCTCACGCCGCAGCAGCTCAAGGTCTTCAAGCTCGTCCGGGAGTGGCGGAACCGCCACGGACTCTCGCCCACCATGCAGGAACTCGCCGACGAGCTCGGCATCAGCAAGGTGACGGTCTTCGAACATGTGGAGTCCCTCATCGAGAAGGGCGCGCTCCGGCGAGACCCGAACAGGGCTCGCTCTTTGTCAATTGCTGACGGCGTTCTCCTTCCGGACGAGGCGCAGGCCGGCGCATTCCCGCTCGTCGGTCGCATCGCGGCGGGCATGCCCATCGAGCGTCTCGAGCAGAGCGAGGAGCTCCGCCTCGAGGAGATCTTCGGGCCCCGTCGCGGTCAGCGAGGATCGCTCTTCGCGCTGCAGGTGGAGGGCATGAGCATGCGCGACGAAGGCATCTTCGACGGCGACTACGTGATCGTGGAGCAGCGCAACCACGCCCGCAACGGCGAGCGCGTGGTGGCGCTCCTTCCCAACGGAGAGACCACGCTCAAGAGCTTCTTCAAGGAGCGGAACGGACAGATCCGGCTCCAGCCCGCCAATCCCGAGTTCCCGCCGATCATGGTGGACGACTGC
>CAZSVT010000177.1:0-784 GCA_964610365.1 uncultured Isosphaeraceae bacterium | reverse complement strand
GACTGCCAGATCCAGGGCGTGGTGATCGGCGTGCTTCGGCGGTACTGAGGCCGTCGACGGGGTCGAGCAGGACCGAATCCCGACACGGACGCCGGAATCCCGTCAGGTCGCGGTGAGCTCGCGGTAGAGGGCCACCGCCGCGCTCGCCGCGGCGCGGGCGTCGGCGCGTCCATCCATGGCGCGAACGAAGGCGCTGCCCACGATCGCCGCGTCGGCATGGCGGAGCACGGCCTCCACCTGATCCCGTTTCGAGATGCCGAATCCGCAGGCGATGGGCAGTGGCGAGAGCTCCCGGAGCACCGCCACGCGCTGCTGGAACTCCTGTTCGCCCGCGGCGCCGCCGGCGTCCGGACCGGGCGCCCCCGCAGCGCGCCTGGTGCTGGTCCCGGTCACGCCCTGCCGGGCCAGCAGGTAGATGAAGCCGCTGCTCGACTCGGCGAGCCGCTGCTGACGGGCGCGCGACGAGGCGGGCGCCACCAGCATCGAGAGGGTCAGGCCGTGGGCGCCACAGAGCGCGGCGACCGCCGGCGCCTCGTCGAGGTCGAGGTCGGGCACGATCAGCCCGTCGGCCCCCGCCCGCCGGGCCTCCGAGACGAAGCGCTCCCGCCCGATCCGTTCCACGATGGAGACGCTCACCATCAGCACGACGGCGGCCCGCACCTTCGGACGGACGCGGGCCAGCGAGGCCAGGAGTGACGCGGGCGTGGCGCCGCCTTCGATCGCCCGGCGCATCGCTTCGGAGATGACCGGACCATCCGCGATCGGATCGGAGAACGGCACGCCG
>CAZSVT010000176.1:0-5572 GCA_964610365.1 uncultured Isosphaeraceae bacterium | reverse complement strand
GGAGGAGATCAACCCCGAGATGCCGCAGTGCGATGTCTGCCTGGTGGTGGGCGCCAACGACGTGGTCAATCCCGCGGCGCGGAGCGATCCCGCAAGCCCCATCTACGGCATGCCCATCATCGACGCCGACAAGGCGCGCACCGTCTTCGCCATCAAGCGCAGCCGCAACCCCGGATTCGCCGGCATCGACAACGAACTCTACTTCGGCGACCGCACCTGGATGCTGTTCGGGGACGCCAAGGCGGTGGTGGGCGAGGTGGCCCGCGCCCTGGGCGACGGCGGCGGCGGACACTGAGGTCGCCGGCGGACACCCGCCCGGTAGGAGCGCGCTCCCATGTCCAGCGTCGAGCACATCTTCATCGCCCGCGACGAAGGCTCCCCGATGATCGAACTCCGCGAGGTGGAGGCGATCGCCGATCGCGGGCTCGCCGGCGACCGCAACGCGAAGGACGGCGCCGCGGACCATCCCGGGACGCAACTCACGCTCATCGAGGCCGAGCACATCGAGGCGTGGAACGCCGCGCACGAAGCGCCGCTGGCGCCGCACGCCCCGCGCCGGAACCTGGTGACGCGCGGCGTGCGCCTCAACGACCTCGTGGGACGGCGGTTCCGCGTCGGCGAGATCGAAGCGGAGGGCGTGAAGCTCTGCGAGCCGTGCGCCACCTTCCAGAAGCGCACCCACGACGGCATCGTCCGCTTCTTCACCCACAAGGGCGGACTTCGGGCCCGCATCATTCGCGGCGGCATGATCCGCGTGGGCGATCCCGTGACGGACACGGACGACCGCTCCGCCCCGCCGCCCGGCCGCCGCCCATGAGCCGCGCGGCCCCGGCGATCACGCGCGCCGCGATGGACGCTCCCGAGGTTCGCCGCCTCATCGCTGCGCTCGACGCCGAGATCATGGAGCTCTACCCCGAGGACCGGACAGCCGACCACTTCCGTCTGGACGCGGACGAAGTGGCGCCCGGGCGCGGGGCGTTCTTCCTGGCCTGGATCGACGGACGGGCGGTGGGATGCGGCGCCGTGCGCCTCCTGGACGCCCGGAGCGCGGAGGTGAAGCGGATGTTCGTGGAGCCGGCACGGCGCGGGCAGGGCGTGGGCACCTGCCTCCTCCGCGCCATCGAAGCGGAAGCGCGGGCCCTCGGCGCCGCGTCCCTCCTCCTGGAGACCGGGCCGCGCCAGCCGGCGGCGATCGCCCTCTACGCCCGCGAAGGGTTCGTGGAGTGCGCGCCCTTCAGCGAGTACCCGGCGTCGCCGCTGAGCCGGTTCATGTCCAAGGTGCTCTGAGCCCGGATCGCCACAGGCCGCGCGGCGTCGAAGGGCATCAAGCGCGGCGCCGCGCCCGACCCCGCCCGCACCGACCGCTCAGCTCGCGGCGCCGCCGTCGGCGCCGGACGGGAGCGTGAAGCGCGAGACGTCGCCCTCCAGGGACTTCGCGCTGCGCTCGAGCTGCTCGCTGGCCGCCACGAACGCCTGGACCGCCGAGATCGTGCGGCGGGCCCCGTCGCTGAGCTGGTTCATGGCCTCGGAGATCTGGCGCGTGCCGATGCTCTGCGCCTCCACGCTCTCGGCCACGCTCTTGAAGCGCTCGCGCAGGTCCTCCACCAGGGCGATGACCTCCGAGAGCCGGCCGCCGATCTGCTCGCTCGTGGCCGCTCCCTCCTCCATCACGCGCGAGAAGCGACCCACCTCGTCCACGCCCTCCGCGACGGCTTCCTGCATCTCGGCCACGATGCGCTCGATGTCCGTGGTCGCCTCCGCCGTCTGCTCGGCGAGTCGATTGATCTCGCGGGCCACCACCTGGAATCCCAGGCCGTAGCGCCCCGCCTTCTCCGCCTCCAGCGCGGCATTGATCGAGAGCAGGTTCGTCTGGTCGGCCACGCGCGTGATGGTGGTCACCACCGCGTTGATGGCCACGGCCCGTTCGCGGATCGTCCCGAGCCGTCGCGAGACGCCCTCGGTCGCCTCGCGCAGCGACCTGGCGCGGCCGTCCAGCTCCTGCAGCCCCTCGCGACCGCGACCGGCGGCGGTGGCGGCGTTCTCCGCCGCGTCCGCCACCAGGCCCATGGTGGTGGAGACCTCCCGTCCCGTCCCCGTCATCTCGGTGACCGCCGCGGCCACCTCGGCGGCGCTGGCGCCGAATCCCTGCGCCACCTCCTCCTGGCCCTGGGCGTTGCGCCGGATCTCGCCGGCGGTGTGCTCCAGTTCCACGGCGGAATGCCGCATGCGGCCAAGGAGTTCGGCGAGCCCCGCCATGGCCGAACGCATCGACTCGAGGAGTTGGCGCGGCTCCCCGTGTCCGAGCGGCTCCACCGGCCGGGAGAGATCGCCCTTCTCCAGGCGACCGCTGGCGGCGACGGCGCGGGCCATGGGTCGGCTGATCGATGCCGCGACCAGCCACGCGATCACCGCCGCGGGAATCGCGCCGAGTCCCGCGACCACGATGGTGGCCAGTTGCTGGTGCCGCGCAAGCGCCAGCGCCTCGTCCGCGTCCATGGTGACCCCGATGGCCCATTGCAGCGCCGGCACGTAGCTCCAGGCGCCGATCACCCGCCGGCCTTCCAGGTCCTCGCCGAATCCCACGAAGTCGATGCCGCGCAGGGCGCGCTGCAGGTTCATCAGGCGCGGACCGCCGATCGGCACCGACACGCTGAACGCGGCGTTGGGATCGAACCGCGCGGGCGTGGTGATCACCAGATCGTGCCCGATGGCGGCGGCGCAGAGGGTCATGCCCGTCTCGCCGAGACCGGTCTCGTCCAGCACCACTGCGTCGATGTCCGACGGGTTGATCTCCATGGCCAGGAAGCCCGTGAGCACGCCTCCGTCCATGACGGGTCCGGCCACGAAGACCGCCGGCCGCTCGCCCGGCCGCGGCGCCATCGGCTCGCTCACTTCGGCGTGCAGCTGCATCCGGGCCCGGCGGACGACGCGCCCCAGCGCGGTGTCCCGCAACTGGCCGTCTTCCAGCGACTGACCCGGCTGCCACTCCTCGCTGGTGGCTGCAAGGATCACGCCGTCGGGTCCGATGAGGATCACGTTGGGCGAGCGATACGCGGAGGCGAGGGCGCCCAGGAATTGCAGGTCCTTGGCCTTCTCGCCCGGCGCCGAAGTGCCGCGGAAGTGGCGGACCGTGGCCACGATGCCCGGCGCCACGCCCAGCGCGGTCACGCACTGCACGCGCTCCACCGCGAAGGCGTGCAGACGCCCCGCCTTCTGCTCGGCGAGCGCCTCGAGGCTCTCGCGGCGCATCGTCTCCACGCTGGCGGAGGCGATCCACCAGGTCAGCACGAGGACCACCAGGACCGGCGTCACCGAGAGGATCAGGAACCAGCGCAGCAGGCGGCCGGCGATGGTGCGACCCAGGAGGATCGCCCGCATCGAGCCGCGGAATCCGGACGATGCACCGCTCACGGCGTCGCGTCCTTGCGGCCCGATGACGCCGCGTTCACCAGGCGCGCCCACTCCGTCTCGTTGCGCCACATCGGCCAGGCCACCGGCGCCATCGGTCGCAGCGAATCCCACACCAACTCGATCTCCCCGTCGGCGCGCACGCGGCCGAGGCGCACCGGTTTCCACGAGTAGTGGGTCGCGGGATCGATGACCACGGCGCCGGCGGGCCCCTCCGCGTGCTGCCCGCGCAGCGATCGGTGCACCGCCGCCGGATCGAGTTGACCCGCCTCCTCCGCCGCCCGCGCCCAGAGCAGGAGTCCCGTGTACGCGGACGCCATGGCGTCGCTGATGGGAGCGTCCGATCCGGCGACCGACTGCATGGCCCGCTGGAACTGCTGGTTGGCGGCGGAGTCGATGCTGCGGAAGTAGCTGCCGACGAGCAACGTGTCCACGAAGGGCTCCACGCCCAAGGCGCGGATCGCCGGCTCGGAGACGGCGAGGGAGATGATCATGGTGGACCGGCGGTCCAGCGCGCTGGAGGCCATCGCCCGCATCAGTCCGCCGCACGCGTCTCCCGGGACGGTGTTGATCACCGCGTCGGGCTTGGCCTCCGCCACCGCGGTGGCCAGCGCCTGCGGATCCCCGCCCGAGAGCGGCATGAATCGCTCCCCCACCACGCGCGCGCCGCGGGCCTGCACGATGTCCCGGGCGATCGCGTTCTGCATGCGCGAGCTGAGCGTCTCTCCGCCCACGAGGAAGAAGGTCTTCGCGCCGCGCTGCATCGCCCAGTCGATGGAGGGACCAAGGACCTGGTTCGAAGTGAGACCGAGGTACGCGATGTGGTCCGAGCGCTCCAGCCCTTCGAAGGGGGCGGGGTAGAGCAGCAGCCCGTTCCGGCGCCCCAGCGCCTCCTCCATCGCCTTGCGCGACGCGCTGCTCCAGCCGCCCGCCAGCACCGCCACCTTCGGGTCCCGGAGGAGGCGCTCCGCCTCCTGGGCGAACGCCGCGGGGTCGCTCGCGCCGTCCCGCACCTCCAGCCGCACGGGACGGCCGAGCACTCCGCCCGACTCGTTGATCCGCTGCACCGCCAGGGCGTAGGCGTCCAGGAGCGGCTTCTCGTTGATCGCGAGCGGTCCGGTGAGGGAGTGGATGACGCCGACGGTGATCGGCTCGCGCCCGTCGCGCATCGCGAACGCCACCACCGCGGCGGCGGCTGCGCCGAGAGCCAGCACCGTTCCGCCGATCAGGAGGCCGCGTCGAACCATGTCGTCATGCCGCCCGCCGCGGCGCGCGGAGCCTACCAGAGGCGCCTGCGCGACGCCCCGCCGCGAGGCCTCAGACGAGCAGCAGCGTGGGGTGCTCGACCAGCTGCTTGAGCGTGCCGAGGTAGCGGGCGGCCATCGCACCGTCGATGACGCGGTGGTCGAGGGAGAGCGTCGCGGTCATCTCCCAGCCCACGGCGAGGGCGCCGTTGCGCACCACGGGACGCTGCACGGCGGCGCCGCACGCCAGGATGGCGCTGTTGGGCGGATTGATGATCGCGGTGAAGTGATCCACGCCGAACATCCCCAGGTTGGAGATGGTGAAGGTGGAATCCGACATCTCCTCCATGCTGAGCCCCTTCGACCGGGCCTTCTCCGAGAGGAGCCGTGTCTCGGCGGAGATCTGCCGAAGGCTCTTGCGGTCGGCGTCGCGAACGGTGGCCACCAGGAGACCGCCGCCCTTCTCCTCGTCCAGCGCCACCGCCACGCCCACGTTCACCGTCTGGTGCACCAGGATGCGGTCGCCGCCCCAGCTGGCGTTCACGAACGGATGCCGCGCCATGCCCAGGGCGCAGGCCCGCACCAGGAAGTCATTCACCGACAGCTTCACGCCCGCGGGCGCCAGCTCGGCATTGAGCGTCCCGCGCAGCGTCATCAGGGCGTCCATGTCGAAGGTCATGGCGACCTGGTAGTGCGGGATGGTGGTGACGCTCTCCACGAGCCGTCGGGCGATGGTCTGGCGCATCGAGCTGAGCGCCACCTCGACGCTCTGCACGCCGCCGACCTGGAGGGCGCGGCCCGCCATTCCCGGCGACGCCGCCCTCGCGACCACCGGTGACGCGAGCGACGCGATGACCGATTCCGATGCGCGCGCGCTGGTCACCGCGGCGTCGTTCCGGCAGAGCGACTACCTCGCAGCG
>CAZSVT010000175.1:0-5596 GCA_964610365.1 uncultured Isosphaeraceae bacterium | reverse complement strand
CCGGCGTTCACCGGCTGGCCGCCGCCCCGGTCGCCGCTGGTGTCGCTCTCGGTCGACGCCATATCCTACAAAAAACAAAAGGTGGTGGTCGCGACGACGAACGAGTGGACGATCATGTCTTTCTCCCTGCGGCCGCCCGGCCGCGTCAGTGGTTGAGGTCGAATCGATGGGCCGGCACGGACGGAATCTCCGTCGTCCGAAGAATCGCGGTGCGATCGATGCGCCGTCGATCCGTCGCCTGGAACTGATCGCTGCGCACGAGCCAGCCGGATGCAAGATCGAGGTAGTAGGTGCCGCCCATGTGGAATCCGTCCGTGTCCGCCGGATCGCGGGGAGGCTCCCAGCGGATGACGGCGCACTCCGCGCCGTCGAGGTCGGCCACGCCCACCAGCGAGGACGAGGCGATGCGCGGCACCATGGCGGCCGGCAGGGGCGGGTCGGTTCCGAGCCAGGTGCCGAAGACATTGCCCACGGGACACGCCCAACCCACCGAGACGAGCCGCGGATACTCGATCTGTCCCGGTGTGGTCAGTTCGTAGGCGTCGAAGCGCGGACCACGGACGCCGTCCGCCGTCGCGCCGGCGGGGATCCGCTCCTGCGCCTGCGTGCCCTGCACGGAGAGCGAGTAGACGATCGCTCCGCGCTCGGACACATCGGTGCGGATTCCGTCCCGAGTCATCCATGACTCGCTCGAGCCCGAGGGCGCTCCGTTCTCGAAGGTGCGCTGCGTGACGTGGAGCGCCGCGGCCGAGGACAGCGCGCGGGCGTACCGCTCCGCCACGATCGGCGCGCTGAGTCCTTCCGGCGCCGGGCGCGTGGGCGGCACGCGCAGCGCCGGGTCCGCGGCGCACGCGACCAAGAGGAGCGGCAGCGCCGCGACGAGCCCGGAGCGGCGCATCGTCGGCCGGCCTTCGCTGGGAGGGCGGAGCGGGATCAGCCGCACTCGCCCCAAAGTCCCAGGAGCGTTCCAAGATCGTCGCCGTCCACCACGCCGTCGTCATTGAGATCGGCAGTGCAGTCCAGGCACGAGCCCCACTCGCCCAGCAGCGAGCCGAGATCGTCGCCGTTCACGATGCCGTCCTGGTTGAAGTCGGCCGGGCAGGGCGGCGGGCAGAGGATGCGCTCGATCTGGAAGTTGTCGATCGCCGCCTCGGTGACGGAGTTGTTCGGCGTGTCGACCACGCTGAAGCGGATCCGCACCTGCGCGGAGGGCTCGACGAAGTCGCCGAGCCGGAAGATCTGGTTCTTCCAGCTGCTGTTGGTGGTGGCGATCTGCATCACGGGCTGCCAGGTGGAGCCGCCGTCGTCGCTCGCCTCCACCACCAGGAAGTCGGCGCCGGTGACGCCCACGTCCTCGCAGTAGAACCAGGCGGAGAAGGAGAAGTACGCGTCCTCACCCGAGATGTCGAAGGTGGGTGAGATCAGGCGGACCGGTCCGCCGTCGACATCGGCGCCGGTGGCGGGACCGCCCACGGCGCCGTTCTGGGTCACCCAGCACTTGGTGGCCGCGTCGCTGGTGGCGTCGTCCTCCGGGGCCGCGAGCACGCCGAGGTAGACCGTTCCGACCGGATCGACGAGTTCCCAGGCGCCGCCCGCGGTGCCCGTGCCGATCACCGTGGTCCACCCCTGGTTGCCCTGCTCGAACTCGTCGCGCAGGACGATCTCCGTGCCGAGCGCGGCCATGGAGGAGTAGGTGGTCGTCGGGGCGGTCGACGGATCGTTGACCGTCACGTTGCCCGGCGTCATCACCGTGCTGACCCACCAGGAGATGGTGCTCGTGCAATCCGTGGCCGGGAATGTCGCGAGGTAGTCGGTGGAGTCCATCGGCGCCAGGGCCACGTGCTGCACCGGCCCGCCGTCGATGGAGTAGTGGAGCATGGGCGAACCGGCGAGCACGCTGGTGCCGCCGAACGGCGTGAAGCGCACCGTGAACGGGTGCGGCTGACCCGGCGCGATGTACGCCGGCAGGCCGTTGGGATAGCTGGTGACGATGCCCACGGGCGGCTGGTTGAGCCACACGCGCGTGCCGGCGCAGCGACCGATCACCAGGTCCTTCCAGCCGTCGCCGTTCACGTCGAACGCCGCGACATCGTGGCTCCCGGTGAGTTCGGAGACGGGGATGCCGCAGGTGCCCTGGTCCTGGAGCGTCACGCTCGGGAGATTCCCGAGATTGCGATAGAGGTGCATCCGCCGGCCGCAGCCGCCGATGTCCACGTCCACATCGCAGATGACCACGTCGTTGAGGCCGTCGTTGTTGAGATCGACCACCTGGCTGTTGTTGGCGAAGCCGTCGTCGCCGCCGCTCTGGAACGAGAAGGTCTTGCTCTCGAAGTTGGCCATGCCGTCGGCGCCGTTGCCGGTGTTGAGCAGGTAGCGGTCGGAGCCGTCGTCGCCCACCACGATGTCCAGCTTGCCGTCGTTGTTCAGATCGCCCCAGGACATCCCGTAGTGGGCGCCGCTGCTGGCGGTCTCGTGCTTGTTGAAGAAGCCCGTGTTCGCCGGGTTGTTGTAGGAGGCCTTGAACGGGCCGTTCTCCGACTTCACCACGTCACGGACGCCGTCGCCGTTGAGGTCGATGATGGCGCCGGCCGTACCGAAGCCCGAGGAGATCATTGTGGAGGTCATGCGCGACAGCGTCTGATCCGTGAAGGTGCCGGTG
This sequence comes from uncultured Isosphaeraceae bacterium, assembly GCA_964610365.1. Classification (GTDB taxonomy): domain Bacteria; phylum Planctomycetota; class Phycisphaerae; order Phycisphaerales; family SM1A02; genus VGXK01. The sequence goes on along the minus strand of CAZSVT010000175.1, from coordinate 2,937 downwards.
CCGTCGTTGATGAGCAGCCGGTCCTCCTGGTCGCTCAGGTAGTCCACGATGTAGATGTCGGGCTTGCCGTCGCCGGTGAGATCGCCGGCGGCGATGCCGCAGCCGTTGGGGGCCACGGGGAGCTGCGGGATGCGCGCCTGCTCGTACTTGAAGCCCAGCCAGTTGCCGCCGCCGTCCTCGCCGAGGTTGCGGTAGATGCGCGGGTGCGAGATGGTCTTCGGGGAACTCTGGTTGAGGGCCGGGCAGGTGACGAAGTCCAGCCATCCGTCGCCGTCGAAGTCCGCGATCGCCACATCGCGGTCGTTGGTGATGTCCAGGAAGCCCTGGCCGCCGTCGTCGGCGGCGGTGGCGAACTCCTGGGTGCGATCGACGAGCACGCCGTTCTCGTTCATGAAGAGGACATTGCGCTTCCCGGTGGGGTTCGTGAAGGGCTGCTTGCGCACCACGATGAGATCGATGTCGCCATCCTGATCGAGGTCGGCGAAGGCGAAGTCCTTCTCCTCGGGATCGTTCGCCCCAAGGCCGGACTCGGCGACCAGCCGCTCCGAGGTTGCGTCGACGAAGGTGACCCAGCCTTGGGCGCCGGCGACGGAGGCGCAGGCGGCGGAGGCGAGGGTGGCGAAGATCCGGGTGCGGTCGAACATGGAGGGTCTCCTTGCGGTCGTGGCGTTCAAGGCGTCGAAGGCGTTCATGGCGTTCATGGACTACCGGCGATTCGGGCTCGGATGGTCCGAGCCGTTCAGCGGCATGGTCCCCAGTATCCCAGCAGCGTGCCGAGATCGCTGCCGTCGGTGTTTCCGTCTCCGTCGAGGTCGGCGTCGGGTGATCCCCAGGCGCCGAGAAGCGTGCCGAGGTCGTCGCCGTCCACCCGGCCGTCCCCGTCGAAGTCGGGCGGGCAGGCGGCGCACCCGTCGGGCACGCCGTCGCCGTCGAGATCGTCGGCGCCGAGCAGGACTTCGGTGAGATCGCTGATGCCGTCGTCGTCGCAGTCACGGTCGGGGATGTCCAGGGCAGGCAGGAAGACATCCACGAAATCGGTGAGCGTGACCGCGCCGTCCTGATCGGGGTCATGCAGGGCGCACGGATCGTCGGCGGTGACGCCGCGCTGCCCGAAGCACGCCTGGAACGCCTCGAAGTCGACGAGGTCGATCACGCCGTTGCCGTCGGCGTCGAACTCGAGTCGTCCGAGCGACTCGAGGAAGGCCACCACCTTGGCGCGGTCGGAGGCGGAGAGCGCGAAGAAGGCCATGCCGCTGGCACGGGCCTCGCTGGCCACCACCGCGTGCCACCAGATGGCTCCGCCTGTGCCCGCGACGCGCTGCTCGAAGGTCCCGCCCGCGACCCGACCATCGTGAAGCATCGGGTCGCGCGTGCGCAGGTTCCAGAGCGCGGGGGTGCGCATCTCCAGCCCCTCCGCCGCTCCGTCGACGAAGCCGTCGCCGAGGAGTCCCATGTCGTGGAGGAGGAAATCGGAGTAGGGACGGATCACGCGGCCGCGCAGCGCCTCCTCCAGGCGCGGATCGTCCGGCGTGGTCCACTCGGACACATGGCACTTCGCGCAGCCGATGGCGTTGAAGATGGCCTCGCCGCTCATGCCCGAGCGCGGCGTCTGCGGCGGAGGACCGAGGAAGCGCTGGAAGTCGGTGACCCGATCGATGAAGTCGAAGCCCTCGCCGTCGGGGCCGTCCTCGGGATCGGGCATCGAATCGCAGGCGGCGAGGAGATCGGGATCCCCGTTGGGCGCGTTCTCCTCCTGGAAGAAGCGATTCGTGAGACCGAGCTCGTTGTGCGACGCGTCGGCGGAGAAGGTGAGCACGGTGGCCACCTGCGCCTTCCAGCCGAATCGGCCGGCGCGGCTCGTGCCCGGCGCCTCCGCGGGCTCCACCCAGTGCACGCGTCCGCTCACGCCGTCGCCGTCCAGGTCGTCCGGGTCGGCGTGGGCGGCGACGTCGGCGTCGGCGATCGACTCGATGAGGCCGAAGGCGAGCGACGAATTGGTGAGCCGCAGCGTGGTGACGTTCGCCTCCGGTGGCACCAGCTCGAAGCAGCTCTCCGAGAGCGCCGAGACCTGGAGGAGGGGACCGCCCAGGTAGCTCAGATCATCGAACGCGCCCTTGTCGGCGAAGCCGAAGCGCGTGACGGTGATGGCGCCCCACCCGCCGATCGGCGAGATGTGGCAGTCGGCGCAGGAGTCCTTGTTGAAGATCGGGCCGAGCCCGTCCGCCTCGGTGAAGGTGTGCATGTACCGGTCGCGTCCGAGCTGGAACCGGACCAGTTCAGCGGGCGTGAGTCCGGCGAGCGGAGCGCCCGCCTTCGGCTGGGGACCGTCGGCGACGGCCGCTGCCGCGGGGAGCAGCGCGGGCAGGATCCCGATCGGAATCGACATGAGCCACGCCGGAGCGCTCGATGGTGTCCGACGGTGGGATGGGCGACATCCTTGCATCTCGTCACTCCTCATCGTTCGCTCGGAGTCGCATCGCCGGCGCCCCCTCCGAGGCGCCCCCACGCGTCACAGAGTACTCGGAGAATGTGCCGAGGCGAAACGGGAAGTGCCGCGCCGCGGGCGGTCAGGGCGCGGCGGCCCCATCCGATCCGCCCGGAGGATTCCCCGGCGCGTAACTGATGTTCGGGAACCCCGCGTCACGGGCCGCCTGCGCGGCGGCCGCGATCGCTTCGATCGGGACCTCCGCCGACGACTTCACGATCACTCCGGGCTCCTTCGGCAGCGTCCGCAGCAGGCCGGTCAGCGCATCGCGATCGGCGAAGACCCGGCCGCCGATGAGGTACTGAGGCTTCCCATCCGCGAGTTCCACGCGGACCACCTGGGAGAGGAGCGGCGACGCGCTGCGACCCGGCGAGGCCACCGCCGCCGCCAGCTCCCGCTCCTCCGCCGAAATGGAGAAGGAGATGACGAAGTAGAAGAGCAGGAAGAGGACG
>CAZSVT010000174.1:0-5671 GCA_964610365.1 uncultured Isosphaeraceae bacterium | reverse complement strand
TTCCGCCCATCGACGCGAAGGTCGGGGGGGTGCCCGACGCCGCGGCGGTGCCTCCGGCCTCGGCGACCCCCGCGGCGACGGCGCCCGGCGCGGGCGACGAGTGGATCATCGCCAGCACGAGCGCGAAGACGAGCCACCCGATGAGGTCGTGCACCACCGCGCAGGCGACCACCACCATGCCGAGGTCGGAGCGGTAGAGATTGAGATCCATCAGGATCTTGGCGATGACCGGCAGCGCGGCGATGGAGAGAGCGATGCCCAGGAAGAGCGCGAAGGCCAGCGGATCGGCGCCGGGTTCCATGCCCACCCATTCGGAGGCGAAGCGACCCAGGAGGAACCCGGTGGCGAAGGGCACCGAGATGCCGCAGGAGGCGATCAGCAGCGCCGAGCGCTTGAGTCGCACGATGCTGGAGAAGTCGATCTCCATGCCCGCCACGAGCATGAAGAGCGTGACGCAGAGCGTGGTGACGCCCTGCAGGGCCACGCCGCCGCCGCCGCCGGTGGGGAAGAGCGTGGCGAAGGCGGAGGGAGCGATCGCACCGAGGACCGTCGGGCCCAGGAGGACGCCGGCCAGGATCTCGCCCAGGACCGCCGGTTGGCGCAGTCGACGGGCGAGTTCGCCCATGATCCGCGCCGTGCCGAGCAGCAGCGCCAGCGAGAGAAAGAAGGCCGTGATCGCGTGGGCGTCGAGCGTGGCCACGGTCAGCCGTCCTGCACGCGCCCGTCCACGAGCCGCACGATCCGGTCGGCCCGCGCGGCCACGCTCGCGTCGTGGGTGACCATCACCATGGTGAGCCCGGCGCGGTGCCGTGCGGCGAGCAGATCCAGGATCTCGCCACCGGTGCGGGCGTCGAGGTTGCCGGTCGGCTCGTCGGCCAGGAGGACGCGCGGTCGGTTGACGAGCGCCCGCGCGATCGCCACGCGCTGGCACTCGCCGCCGGAGAGTTCGCGTGGACGATGCCGGAGGCGCGGGCCCAGGCCGAAGGACTCGAGGAGCTCCTTGGCGTGGCGGCGCGCGGGGGCCCGCTCCAGCATCCACTGGATGGGGCGCCGCAGGATCCGCGCCGGCAGGAGCGTGTTCTCCAGCACCGAGAGCTCCGGGAGCAGGTGATAGAACTGGAAGACGAAGCCCACCTCGCTGCGCCGATAGCGATCCCGTGCCCGACCGCCGAGCGTGCCGATGTCCGTGCCTGCGAAGCGCACGGAACCGCCGCCGCGATCGGGTCGATCCAGCGCGCCCAGCAGATGCAGCAGCGTGCTCTTGCCGCTGCCGGAGCTGCCCAGCACCGCCACCCATTCGCCTTCGCCGACGCCGATCGAGGCGCCCTTGAGCACCTCCACGCGCACCGATCCCATGCGGTAGGTGCGACGCAGGTCCTTCGCCTCCAGGATGGGGGCGCCGGAGGCGGCGCGACCGCCGGCCGAGGCCGTGGAGGTGGCGCGGCTACTCATAGCGCAGCGCCCTCACGGGATCGATGTCCGCGGCCTTGGCGGCGGGGACGCTGGCGCCGAGCACGCTGAAGACGACGGCGCCGACCACCGTCACCCCGGCGGTGAACCAGTCCATGGAGCTGGGGATGCGCGAGAAGTAGTAGACGCGCGGATCCCACATGATCCACCCCTCGTGGTGGTGGAGTCCCCAGGCGATGCCGCCCAGCGCCGCCGCCACCACGAACCAGACCAGCGCCCACATGATGCTGTCGCGCACCAGGAAGGACCAGATGGCGCCGAAGAGCGCCGAGGCGGCGAGGAGGATCGCCGCCATCCAGCTCCAGGGCGGCGCCGGATCGCCGAGCGCCGTGTGGATGGCGTTGATGTTGGTCACCACCAGGTAGGCCAAGCCCACGCCCAGCGCGCTCCCCACCATGCCGATGACCGTGCCGTAGAGGAGGTAGATGGTGAGGATCCCGCTGCGCCCGCCACCGACGGCGCGAAGGATGCCGATGTCGCGCGTCTTCTCCGCCACGATGGCCCAGAAGATGCTGAGGACGAGCCCGGCGCAGACCAGGTAGATGATGCTGAAGAGGATGCGCATCATCTCGCGCTCGCGACGGACCGGGCCGATCAGGTCGGCGAGCTGCTCCTCCCAGGTGTTGATGCCCACGTAGCGGCGCTGCGGCATCCGGCCCTGCGCCTCCGGGAGCATGGAGCGCTCCTGCTCCAGCCGGGTGTATTCGCGGGCCACCGCGGACTTGAGTTCGTCGGCCGACACGCCCGGCTTGGCCCGGATGAAGAGATGCGTGGCCCGCGCCGGCGAGGTGCCGATCACCGGGAGCGAGCCGTCGGGGCCGGGCTCGGCGTCGCGATCGTGGATCGGCTGTTCGTTGAGGCGCAGCAGGCGCTGTCCCTCGGCGAGCGGGATCATGATGCGGTTCTTGTCCACCTGGTAGACGCCGCTGGAGAACTCGTTGACCACCGGCATCACCAGGTCGCGCGTCTCGCCGATGCGGCCGCGGCTGGAGACGGGCGCCAGCGTGAGCGTCACCTCGTACGCCGGCATCCACCAGGGATCGGTGAACCGGTAGGTGCCGTCGCGCTCCCGATGGTTGCCGATGCTCAGGTGGATGCCCAGGATGGCGCCGGGCCGGCCGTTGGCGCCGACCATCTCGCGCGTGCGCTCCGGGAGACCGGCGGGCAGGCGCAGTCGCGGATCGTCGGGCTGCATCGCGTCGCGCTCGGCGGCGGTGGCGGGGGGCTTCCACCAGATGGTGCGGTCGAAGCCGGTGACCTGGGAGAAGCGGTCGGGATCGATCGCCCAGACCTGCACGGTCTGGATGCTCTTCTCCTCGCCGGGCGGGTAGGGCATCCGCAGCAGACCGAAGGTCTCCACGATCGGTGCCGCCGCCTCCGCCTTGCCCGTCTCCAGGATGCGCTGGATGAGGACCTCGTAGTCGGGGATGCCGTGCACCCCGTGGCTGACGATCACATCCCCGACCAGCGTGCGTCCGCTGGTGCGCACCATGTCCAGGAAGCCCGACATCACGCTCACCACGATGATCACCAGCGCCACGCAGAGCGCCACCGCGGCCACGGCGATGAGCGGGATCACCCGCGAGGTGAGGTAGTGCCGGACGAGCAGGAGCGGGTACACGCGAGCGGCATGGTAGCGGTGCCGCGCCGGCGGGCCCGGCGTACGATGCGTCCATGCGTCCATCGTTCGATCGCACCTCGTGGCGGATCGGCGTCGTCGCGGCGGCGCTTCCGCTCCTCGCCGCGGCGCCGCTCCTGGCCCAGGTGCTCAAGCCGAGCGCTCCGCAGGCACCCGGCGCGCCCGGATCCCCCGGATCGCCGCCCCCATCCATGGGAACCTTCACGCTGCGCTCGAGCGCCTTCGAAGACAACGGCCGCATTCCCGATCGATTCACCGTGGAGGGCGAGGATCGATCGCCTCCGTTGGAGTGGTCCGACGCGCCGGCCGGAACGCAGGGCTACGCGATCGTCTGCGAGGACATCGACACGCCTCGACCCTTCATCCACTGGGTGATCTACTCCCTGGCCCCCACGGTGACGAGCCTGCCGGAGGGGCTGCCGCGCGAGCGGGAACTCACCGAGCCGCTCACGGCGCGTCAGGGCGTCACCAGCTTCGGCAAGGACCATGTCGGCTACCGCGGACCGGCGACGCCGCGCGGCGACAAGCCGCATCGCTACCGGTTCACGATCTACGCGCTCAAGGCGACGCCCGAGCTTCCCCCCGGCATGCCGGCGTCGGCGCTGCGCCAGAAGATCAAGGAGTCGATCCTCGGCGAGGCGACGATCACCGGGACCTTCTCGCGGGCGCGCAAGCCCGGCGGCACTCCACCCGGCGTGCAGGAGAAGGAGACGCTGCCTCCGCCGAAGAAGCCGGGAGGCGATGCGCCGCCTTCGGCGCCGCCCGCGGCGCCGCCGGGACGCTGAGCCGGCATGCGAACGCCCTTCGTCGCGGTGATCCTGGCGGCCCTTGCCGCCGCGGCGTGCGGGCCCCGGCCTCCCAATGTCGCGCATGCCTTCTTCGGCGCCGGCAACGAGATCTCCGCGACGGCCGCGATCAAGGGCCCGGCGAATGACCGACGGGCCGAGTATCACCAGGTCGTCTGGCGATGGACGCCCCCGGCGCCCGGGGAGATGCCCGAGAGTCATTACCTGGTCCACAGTGCGCCGGACACCGTGACGCGCTTCGCCGACGCGCCGCGGGCGCGCGAGGAGATCTGGAACGACATCTCGGTGGTCCTGGCGGACGGTCGCGTGCTGCGCCCTCGCGAGATGACGCTCGAGTTCCTGTGGCGCGTGAGCACGCCGCGCCACATGGTCCGGGTGGATGAGCACAATTGGTCGTCGGAGCCGTCCACACCCGAACAGGTGATGAACGGCTGCTCCTTCTGGACCATCGGCGAGTCCGTCTCCGTCTCCACCGAGAACGGGCAGGTGAAGTCCCTGGGAGTCGGTTCCTGGTTCGGTGCCGATCGACGGCTGGAGGGTGTTCGCATCCGCTCCGACTCCGCGGGCGTGGAGTACCCCATGCCGATGTCGCTCGAACGGCTTCGCACGCTCTTCGGGCCGCCGACCATGGTGGTGGAGGAGAGCGTCTTCAGAGGCTGGTGACCGCGCGGCGGGCGTCAGCGGCGCCATGCCTCGACGGGCACGCCGATGGGGACGACCACCACGCGACCGGTGAACGCCGCCGCGCCCGGCGCGGCGAATCCCGCCTTGGGCGCCGCCATGGTGGCGGTGACGGTGGCGCGTACCGCGGCGCCGAGGGGTACGCCCCGATCGCCGTCGAGACCCGATGGCAGGTCCACCGACAGTCGCGGGCCGGCGAAGCGATCGACCAGTTCCACGACGCTTCGCGCGTCACCGCTGAGTTCGTGTTCCAGGCCCGTGCCGAAGAGGGCGTCCACCAGCAGGTCGGCCTCCGGCGGGGCGGACTCCGCGGTGAGCGGGACGCGCGGGATGCCCAGCGCCTCGGCGATCCCGGCGTTGATTGCGGCGTCGCTGCCGGCGCGCGGCGAACCGAACGCATGCAGCACCGGATCAGCGCCGTGCATCCGCAGCAGCCGCGCCATGGCGTAGCCGTCGCCGCCGTTGTTGCCGCCGCCGCAGGCGATGGCCACGCGCACGCGCGGCCAGGCCGCGCCGGCGAGCTCGCGCAGGGCGTCGACGCAGCCGATGGCCGCGTGCTCCATGAGCACCACGCCCGGCACGCGCAGCGAGCGCATGGCGAACTCGTCGAAGGCCCGCGCCTCGGCCCGCGTGAAGGCACGCATGGAGGCACGGTAGCGTCGGTCGGCGCCGCGGGCGGAGACGGGCCCCACGGTGCCGCGGCGCCGCGATGCGGCGTCGACGCCGTCCCGCGGCCCCGCCGTCCCGCGATGCGGCGATGACGCCGCCGGGCGTCCCCGCGATCCCGCCGCACCTTCCGGCCGTCGATCGCCGCTAGGCTCACCTCGATGGAGTTCCTTCGCGTGGCGCTGTGGGTCGGCGCCGGCCTCTGCATCCTCGGCGCCGCCTACTGGCTGGTGGCGCTCGTGCGCATCGGCCGCGAGCTCCTTCGGCTGCCGCGGGCGGAGGAGGGACTTCGGCTGGGGGAGCCCCCGGGGGGCTGGCCGAAGGTGAGCGTCATCGTCCCGGCGCACGACGAGGAGATGCTCGCGCCGCCCTGCGCGGAGTCGCTGCTCGCCTCGGACTATCCGTCGCT
>CAZSVT010000173.1:0-5703 GCA_964610365.1 uncultured Isosphaeraceae bacterium | reverse complement strand
GCGTGGCCGGGCACGGTGCTCGTCGGATCGCTCGGCGTGCTCGTGGCCACCTGGTTCATCTTCACCGCGATCCCCAAGGGGTTCCTCCCCAACGAGGACCAGAACCGCATCTTCGTGCCCAGCGAAGCGGCCGAAGGCACCAGCTTCGTCGCGATGGCGCGCTACCAGCAGGCGCTGGCGGAGGTGGCGCTCCAGCACCCGGAGGTGGAGGCGTTCATGTCGAGCATCGGCTCGCGCGGAGGCGCCGCCGCCGGCACCAACGTGGGAACGATGTTCCTCCGGCTGCGGCCCCTCGGCGAGCGCACCAAGGGCGCGGAGGAGATCGTGCGCGAACTGCGACCCATGTTCGCCGCCGTGCCGGGCGTCCGCGCCTTCCCGCAGGTGCCGCCCACCATCCGTCTCGGGGGGCAGCTCACGCGCAGCCTCTACCAGGTGACCCTGGAGTCGCCCGACAAGGAGGCCCTGGAGAGCGCGGCGCCGAAGATGCTGGAGGCGATGCGCGCCTCGGGGCTCCTCGCCGATCTCGCCTCGGATCTCCAGCGATCGAATCCCGAGGTGCGCCTCCAGATCGACCGGGAGAAGGCGGCGTCGCTGGGCGTGACGCCGGAGCAGGTGGAACTGGCGCTCTCGCTGGCCTTCGGCACGCGGCAGGTGAGCACCATCTACGCCCCGCAGGACACCTACCAGGTCATCGCCGAGGTGGCGCCGGAGTTCCAGACCGATCCCTCATGGCTGCACTCGGTCTACGTGAAGAGCCGCACCGGCGACCTGGTGCCGATTCCCGCGGTCGCCGAACTCCAGGAGCGGAGCGGTCCGCAGAGCGTCAACCACAGCGGGCAGCTTCCCTCGGTGACGCTCTCCTTCAACCTGGCGCCGGGCGTGAGCCTCGGCACCGCGATCGAGCGCATCCGCGAACTCGGCCGGGAGATCCTGCCGCCGTCGGTGAACACCACGCTCCAGGGCGCGGCGCAGGCCTTCGAGCGCTCCTTCGACGGCCTCGGCTGGCTCCTGATCATGGCGATCATCGTCACCTACGTGGTGCTGGGGATCCTCTACGAGTCGTTCCTCCACCCCATCACCATCCTGTCCGCCCTGCCCTTCGCGGGATTCGGGGCCCTGGCCACGCTGATGATCTTCGGCGTCGACCTGAGCCTCTACGGATTCGTCGGCGTGATCCTGCTCATCGGGCTGGTGAAGAAGAACGGCATCATGATGGTGGACTTCGCCATCACGCGGCGCCGCGCCGGCGCCAGCGCCCGCGAGGCGATCCGCGAGGCGTGCCTGGTCCGCTTCCGTCCGATCATGATGACCACCTTCGCCGCGCTGCTGGGCACGCTGCCGCTGGCGCTGGGATGGGGACCGGGCGCCGAGGCGCGGCGACCGCTGGGCCTGGCGGTGGTCGGCGGCCTGCTCTTCTCGCAGTTCGTGACGCTCGTGGCCACGCCGGTCTTCTACCTGGCGCTCGAGTGGGTCGGCGATCGATTCCGGCGCCGCACGCCCGCCGCCGCCGCCGAGCCGCACGGCGCGCTCGCCGCGAGCTGACGGAGGAGCGGGCGCGGAAGGCGCCGATTTCCGAACCGGTTCGTCGATCGTGCGTACCGGTGCTCCGCGAGCGCGCTCGCGGACACCCATGCTGTCTCGACGACGATTCATCCAGGGAGCCGCCGCCCTCGCCGCGGCGGGCGCCGCCGGCGCGGCGTACGCGCACTGGTGGGAGCCGGAGTGGCTGGAGTTCACGGAGCACGCGCTTCCCGTGCCCGGGCTGCCGCCCTCGCTGGACAGTCGGATCCTGGCGCAGATCAGCGACATCCACTGCGGCCCGCGCGTGTCGATGCCCTACCTTCGCCGCAGCTTCTCCGAGCTGGCGCGACGGCAGCCGGAGATCGTCGTGGTCACGGGCGACTGGGTGACTTACGACGGGCCCCGGGCGATCGAGCGCCTCGCCCGGCTCCTGGAGACGATGCCGCGCGGCCGGCTGGGAACGTTCGGGATCCTGGGGAACCACGACTACGGCGACGGCTGGCGCGACGAGCTCGTGGCGGAGTCGATCACCCGATGCGTGTCGAACGCCGGCGTGCGCATGCTTCGCAACGAGTCCGCCGGATCCGGGGGCCTGACCCTCGTGGGCCTGGAGGATCTCTGGTCGCCGCGCTTCGGCTCACCGTCGGCGGTGATCGATCGCGCCGTCGCCGACGGCGGCGCCTGCGTGGCGCTCGCCCACAATCCGGACACGGCGGATGAGGCCATCTGGGGGCGCTGGCGCTCGTGGATCCTCTCGGGGCACACCCACGGCGGTCAGTGCAGGCCGCCGTTCCTCCCGCCGCCGATCCTGCCGGTGCGCAACCGGCGCTACACCGCCGGTCGTTTCGAGCTCGAGGGCGGCCGGCGCCTCTACATCAATCGGGGCCTGGGCCACCTCACGAAGGTGCGCTTCAACGCTCGACCGGAGATCACGCTCCATCGGCTGGTCGCCGACGGCGCCGCGGGCGGGAGCGGCGGGCCCTCGACCGGTGCGCCCGCCTGAGCGCCGATACACTCGCGGCCGCATTCGCCGTGGACTCGACCGCCGCCAACGAAGTGGATGATCCGACGCAGGAGCAGCTCGTCTGGTCGGGTTCGCCCAGCCAGTGGACGAACGTCTGGCCGATCGTGATCGGCGTCCTCTTCGCATGGCTCATCGTTCCCGCCGTCTGGGCGGCGTGGTGCATCCTGGTGGTCCGGTGCACGCGCTACGAGATCTCCACGCAGCGGCTGCGGATGCTCTCCGGCGTCTTCTCCAAGCGCACCGACGAGGTGGAGCTCTACCGCGTGCGCGACACCACGCTCCTGCAATCGTTCATCCAGCGCCTGGTGGGCGTCGGCAGCATCGTGGTGATCAGCTCCGACGCCACCGAGGCCGAGGCGGTCCTCCGGTCGGTGCGCGAGCCCATCCGGGTGCGCGAATTCCTGCGCGCCAGCGTGGAGCGGCGGCGCCGCACCACGCGCTCGCGCACGCTCGAGTTCGACTGAGCCGCCGGGCCACGGCCACGGCCCGGACACGGCCGACGGGCGCAGGCTCGGCGGCGCCTCACCGCCGTTCGGTCACGCAGAGGCAGCTCGGACCCGGCGCGATGTCGGCGCGGCTCCAGGCGCGGGCGAAGCGGGCGTCGAGGTCGGCGGCCTCCTCGGCGCGCCCCAGGCGCCGGCAGCACTCGGCGAGACCGCGCAGCGACCAGCCGTTCTCCGGAAGCCGGCGCAGATCCTCCCGATACACCTCCGCCGCCTCCGCCACGCGACCCTGCTCCAGCAGGATCGCGCCGAGCGTGTGCCGCACGGGCTGCACCCAGTCGGGCGGCTCGATGTAGCGCAGCCGGTCCTCGATGGCGATGGCGGCCCGGAGCCGCGCCGCGGCGCCGTCGATGTCGCCCGTGCGGTAGAGGATCTCGCCTTCCAGCAGTTCGTCGGCGATCGCCAGCACCTCGCCCGCGGGGTTGTTCGCCATGCGCGCGTCCGGCGGAACCAGGGCCCGCGCCTCGCTCGCCAGCGCCTGCTCGCGGCGGGCGCCGGCCACATCGCCCTTGGCCGCCAGGGCCACGCCGCGGGCGCATCGCCAGATGGTGCGCGTCACCGGGAGCTGTTCGCGCGGCGCCGGAAGGGCGAGGAGTTCGTCCCAGCGCCCGAAGCGCATGAGGGCCTCGATCTCGATCGCCGTGTATGGATCGAGGAGCGGGCCGAAATCGCGGTAGAAGTCCTCCGGCACGGAGGCGAGCATCGCCCGCGCCGCCGAGATCGCCTCGGCACGGCGCCCCGCCATCATGCACGCGTAGGCCAGGAAGTGCTGGTCGTGCAGCATGTAGACGCGATAGAAGCCCTGGCGCGGCGAAGCCTCGGTGTACCGGCGATCGACCTCGATGGCGGCGATGTTCTGATCGGCCGCGAGGTTCCATCGACCCATGCGCACGTCGATGTGGGCCGGCATGTGCACCATGTGACCGGACCCCGGCACGAGCGTTCGCAGCCGCTCCGCCGACGCGTCGGCGCGCTCGGCGTTCGGCCCCCCCTCCACCGCGTGGATGTACAGATGATTCGCGCCCGCGTGGTTCGGCGACCGCGCCAGCACCGTCTCCAGCGAGGTGATGATGGCCGGCGTGTCGGGCCCAGGCCGTCCGTCGAGCGACCAGAGATCCCAGGGGTGCAGGTCCATGAGCGACTCGGCGCGGAGCGCGAGCACGTCGTCGTCCGCCGGCCAGCGCGCGGCGACGGCGCCCATGGCGTCGGCATACGCGCGATCCAGGGGCGCCCGAGCCTCGGCGGTCAGCGGCAGCGGGCCCGCACCGGGGTCCGCGTAGCGGTGCCCGAGCGCCTCGATGAGCGCCTGCTCCACGGGCGTGCACCTCGCGGCGCCGGCGCGGGCGCGGCCGAGGGCCTCCCAGGCCTCGCGACTGGCGGCCTCGTCCATCACCGGGTTGTTGATGTGAGGCCCGCGGCAGAGCGCGATGCCCCACCAGGCCATGGCGCAATCGGGATCGGCGTCGACGGCGATTCGATACCAGCGCACCGCCTCGTCGTGGTTGAAGGACCAGGTCCAGAGGAGCCCTTCGTCGAACGCCCGCTGCGCCTCGGGCGACGCGGTGGTGATGCGGCGCGACGGCGCGGTGCCGCCGGGGATCGCCAGGTCCCGCGCCGCGCTGGGGGGCGCGGTGCCGGCGCCATGGCCGGACGAGGCCCGTGACGGAGCGCACGCCGTCGCCAGCAAGGCCCACGCCGCGACGGCCGCCAACGCGGCGCTCCGCCGACCGGCGTGCCGGACCACGATCCCACCGAGTCCCGTCGTGGCGCTCGCGGCGCGGGCGCTCGTGCCGCCCGCGTACCCGCGTCCGGCGCTCCCGGTGCAGGCGCATACGCCGGCGCTGCCGCCGCCCGCGCACCCGCATCCGCCCCATCCGCCTGCGCTGGTCGTCCTGATCATGATCTCAGGAGGGTAGCGATCAGCGTCCATGCGCCAAGAGCCGCGAGCGCCGCGGCGCCGAGGACGACGGAGATGAGCGCGAGCCCGAAGACCCATGACATCACGCACCAGAACGCGAACGCGGCGCGGTCGCGCGGGGTCGGCGGCGGCGTCGGCCGCGCCAGGCCGAGGAAGCGGTGCATCTCCGCCACGGTCATCGCCCGGTAGCGGGCGCGGTCCACCGGCCGACGGTAGATGCTGTCGGCGTGCCGGCCGCGCCGGAAGGCGTGCCAGAGTTCGCGCGGCCGGATGAGCACGCCCCACGCCATGGCGCCGAGATTGAAGAACCACGCGGCGGCGTACGGGCCGCAGCCGCCGCCGATCTCGAAGGCCCCGATGAGGAGCTCGCCCTCGCTGAAGACGGTGTTGTAGCCCGTCACGAGGTGATTGATGTCGTGAAGAAAGAGGACCTTCCGGCGGGTCTGAGGATTGGGGAGCCTGAGGCCGATCGGGCCGAGTCGGATGGTGAACCACCGACTCGTCTCACCGCCGTCCTCCGGCAGTCCGTGCGCCCGAAGGTGGGCCCGCACCGCCTCGTCGATCGTTCGCGTGTCGGAGGCCGCGTCCGGCATCGAACCATCACGGTAGCCGCGCCGACCGTCGCGTGCAATCGACGCACGCGGGCGCAGCAAGCCACCCACCGGATTCGGGGTCCGAGCGCAGCGAGGATCCGAATCCGGCGCGGACCGGCCGATGCGGGCGGCGACGCGAGCGAT
>CAZSVT010000172.1:3685-5727 GCA_964610365.1 uncultured Isosphaeraceae bacterium | reverse complement strand
GCTCGATCGCCTTCCGCATCCCGTCGAGGAATTCCTCCTCGGAGCGCGGGAACGCCCCGTCGTGCCCTGCGGACCATCGCAGCAGGTTCCAGGCCACCGTGCGCATGGAGTTGTCCGTCTCCGAGGCGAGTCTGCGAACGCCTCCGGCCACCTGCCATCCCCAGATGAAGACCCCCACCGCCACGATGACGAAGAAGAGGCCGAACCAGCGCACGAAGACCGGGCCCGGGATCCCCGGAGCGGGCGTGCCTCGCGACGCATGACGATCCTGCTCGGGGTCGAGTCGACTCACATCCGCATCCCTTCGAACTTGAGGCGCTGGCGCACGCGGCGCGGATCCGGCTCCGGCACCGCGGAGAGCAGCGCCTGGGTGTACGGGTGCTTCGGCGAGCGGATGATCTCGTCGCGATCGCCTTCCTCCACGATCCGCCCGTTGAACATCACCGCGATGCGGTCGCAGACATGGTGGATCACCGCCATGTCGTGACTGATGAAGAGGAACGAAAGGCCGAATTCGTCCTGGAGATCCGAGAGGAGGTTGAGGATCTGGCTCTGGATGCTCACATCGAGGGCGCTGGTCGGCTCGTCGCAGACGATGAGCTCGGGCTCCAGCGCCAGGGCCCGGGCGATGGCCACGCGCTGCCGCTGGCCTCCCGAGAACTCGTGCGGGTATCGATCGGCGGCCGCCGCCCAGAGGCCGCACCGCTCCAGGAGCGACTCCACCCGATGCCGCAGCTCGTCGCCGCGTGCGAGCCCGTGCACCTCCAGCGGTTCGCCCACGATGCGTCCCACGCGCATGCGCGGATTCAGGCTGCCACCCGGATCCTGGAAGATGATCTGCATGCGCCGGCGCAATCGCCGCATGGACGCGTGGCCCTGCGAAAAGACATCGATGCCGTCGAAGTGGACCGATCCGCCGGTGGCCGGGACCAGGCGCAGGATGGTGCGGCCCACCGTGGTCTTGCCGCAGCCCGACTCCCCCACCAGCCCCAGCGTCTCGCCGCGCCCGATCCGGAAGCTCACGCCGTCGATGGCCTTCACATGGCCGACGACCCGCTGGAGCAGGCCGCGCCGAATGGGAAACCAGGTCCGGAGATCGCGCACCTCCAGGATCGGACCGGTGCCGACCGAGGGCGACGAAGGCTTCGGAGCAGTGGCGGCGGACCTCACGAGCGTCCCATGCTAGCGGACGCCTCATCGCGGCGCTCCCGGGTTCCGCGCCCTCTCCGCGGGATTCAGCGAGGCATGAGTCGCAGCGGGAGCTCGCGGCGCCCGCCGTCGGGATCGACCACCGTCAGGCGGACCTGGATGCCCGCGAACATCCCCGGCTCCCGCGCCCGGAGCAGGCGGGTGTAGAGGTCGTCCACCGTGGAGACGCTCTGCCCGTCGACCGCCACGATGACCGCACCCGGGGCGAGCGACGAGGCCAACTCGCTCCGAGGCGCCACCTCCTCCACCAGGGCGCCGGTGCGCGGCGCCACGTTCCACCGTCGACAGACCTCCGGCGTGGCCGACACCAGCTTCAGCAGGCCCGCGGAACGCAGCTCCTCGCCGATCGGGCCGTAACTCGTCTCGGGATCGCTGCGGACGAGCACCGCCCGGAGCTCCATCTTCGAGCCCGCGTCGCCCTGGGGATCCGGGCGCCAGATCTCCAGCGCCACCGTGGCGCCCGGTCGCTGCGTGCCCACGATCGCGAAGACCTGCTTGGGCGAGGTCACCTTCTCGCCGGCGATCGACAGGATCACATCCCCGGCGCGCAAGCCCGCGTCGAAGGCGGGACTGCCGCGCACCACGGTGGTGACGACCGCTCCGTCGCCCTGGAAGGCGCGGCCGATGGACTCGTACAGCGGGTTTCCGGCGGTGCGCCGCAGCATCGGGAGCTCGGCGAGCGATGCGACCGAGACGCCCAGGAATCCGCGCTCCACGCGGCCCGTCTCGATCACCTGCGTCACGATGCTCTCGATCATGTCCATGGGGATCGCCAGGCCGATGCCGGCGCTCTGCCCCTGTCCCAGCGAATTGCCGCGCCCGGTGGCGATGGC
>CAZSVT010000172.1:0-3675 GCA_964610365.1 uncultured Isosphaeraceae bacterium | reverse complement strand
GGTGTTCATGCCGATGACGCGCCCCTGGATGTCCGTGAGCGGACCGCCGCTGTTGCCGGGATTGATCGCCGCGTCCACCTGGATGAAGTTCTCGTAGTCCAGGTCCGCGAGTCCGGCGGTGCGCCCGAGCCCCGAGATGATCCCGGTGGACATGCTGAATCGGAAGTCGAAGGGGCTTCCGAAGGCGAAGACGAGTTCGCCCTGGCGCGGCGCGTCGGTGGAGCGCATTGCCGGTCGGAGTCCGGCGGCGCGGATCCGCAGCACCGCCACGTCCGCGCGGAGTTCCATGCCCACCAGTTCGGCCTCGTAGCGCTCGCCGTCGAAGAGCTGCACCTCGATGCTGCCGGCGCCGTCCACCACGTGGGCGTTGGTGACGATGTGACCCTGTCCATCCCAGATCCAGCCCGAGCCGGAGCTGGCGTAGACGCCGCGACCGCGGCTGCGCGCCGAGCCGCTGGTGCTCACGTGGACCACGCTCGGCTCCACCATCCGCGCGAGGTCGCGCGAGGCCTGGCTGAACTGGTCGAGCACCGGGTTCTCCGCCAGGCGCTGCGCCGCCTCGCGCACCTCCGCGTCGGTGCGGGCGGCGCGGTAGCCGCGGTAGGCCAGCGGCGCCGCCAGGAGCACCAGCGCCGACGCCGCGATCACCGCCACGGCCGGGCCGAGGTGCTGGAAACCGCGCGACGACGAGGCGCTTCGGCTCACGGGTGCATTCCGCTCACGGGCGATGACCGCACGCCGCCTGGAAGCGTGCCGCCTCCTCCGGGGCCATGCGATACGGATGCTCGCCGAGCTGGCGCTGCCGCACGCGCTCGCGCCACCGCTCCGCCGCCTTCTCGATCGCCGCACCGAGATCGACGATCGGGCTCGCGAACGCCGGCTGCCAGTCGGTCATGCCGAGCAGGTCCTGCAGGACCACGACCTGTCCGTGGCAGACGGGACCGGCGCCGCATCCGATCACCGGCACCCGGGCCCGGCGGACCACTTCCGCCGCCACCTCCTCCGGGCACGCCTCCACCAGGAGCATCACGGCCCCGGCGCGTTCCAGCGCCGACGCATCGGCGAGGAGCGCCGCGGCGGAATCGGCGGTGCGACCCTCGGAGCGGACGCCGCCGCGCACCTTCGCGCGCTGCGGCCGGCTCCCCACATGGGCCACCACCGGAACGCCGCTCCGCGCCAGTCGCTCCACGAGCGGCGCGTTCGACGCATCGAGTTCGAGCTTCACCAGGTCGGCCGTGCCCTCGGTCATGAATCGCCCCGCATGGCGCAGGGCGTCCGCCTCCGACGGCTGGTAGCTCATGAAGGGCATGTCCGCCATGACGCAGCAGCCCGGCGCGCCGCGCTTGACCGCCGCCGTCAGCTGGATCATGAAGTCGAGCGGGGCGTGGATGGTGGAGGGATGGCCGAGGATCACCTCCGCGGCGGTGTCGCCCACCAGGAGGACCTCGATGCCCGCTCGCTCCAGCCAGCGCGCCGTCGTCGCGTCGTAGCAGGTGAGGCAGCTGAACGGCACCCCGTTTCGACGCATCGCCTCGAGCGTCCGCAGCGTCACCGGTTCGCGGCGAGGTGCGGCGCCGGCGGCGCCGGTGGCCAATGCATCGTCGGACGGGCTCGCCATGGCGTGGATTGTAGGGGGAGCGGCACGAGCGGCTGCGTGCGGGCGCGGGGCGCCCCCGGCGCGCCGGGCGATCGCGGCACCTCAGCCGAAGGGTCGCCGCGAGGGGTTGAGGACCAGGTTGTCCCGGCCGCAGACGATGAGGTCCGCGATCTCCGACGCCTCCGCGAGGCTGGCCTTGGCCTGCTCCAGGTCGAAGCACGGGACGAGCGCCTGCCCCGCGTGGAGATGCTCCTCGGTGGCCACCGCGTCACCGGCCACCAGCACCGTGGCGCGCGGCAGCGAGACGAGCAGTCCGGCGCTACCGGGCGACACCCCCGGGAGCGGGAAGAGATCCACGCCGGGCGCGAGTCGATCGGGCGCGGGACGGCAGCGCTCCAGCGCGGTGATCTCGCTCCGCACCGCGGCGGCGAGTTCCTCGTCGTGCGCCGACGCCGCCTCCCGGAACCGGGCCACGAGGTCGGCGCCGACCAGCTCCCGCTCCATCTCCGCGACCACGCAGGGCGCGTGGGCGAACGCGCCGATGCCGCGCCGGCGCAGCGGATGGAAGGAGGTCAGGAAGACATGCGTGATGCGCGACGGGTCGATGCCCGCGCGCTCCTGGAGCCTCGGCACCAGGAACTTCTCCGGCAGCGACGGATCCACCAGGATGCGCGTCTCGCCGCTCTCGACGAGCGTGGTGGTGGCATGGGCGGGGCGCACCTCGCCGCGCTCCTTCCAGAGCGGATGGGCGGCCATGGCGCCGATCGAGACCACGCGGACCGTGGGCGGCGCCGTCACGCGTGCCTCCGCCATCGCCGACCCGGCGCCCGACCGACCGCCGCCTTCACTCCGCCTCCGCCTCGCGCGCCAGCCGCGCCAGCGGATTGCCGGGATCGCGGCGCTTGCGCTCGATCGCCTCCATCACCAGCGGCGGCACGAACAGGGCCAGCTTGTCGATGGAACCCCCGAAGGCGGCGATCTGCCGGATGAGACTGCTGGAGGTGTAGCCGAAGGTCTCGCCTGCCACGATGAAGACCGTCTCGATGCCGGCCACCTGGCGATTGGTGATCGCCAGCTGGCACTCGCCGGCCAGGTCGGTGACGTTGCGGATGCCGCGGATCATCGCCACCGCGCCCATGCGACGGGCGAAGTCGACGGTGAGATCCTGGTAGCTCTCCACGGTGCACGCCGCGCCCGCGGGCTCCTTGGCGATGAGCTCCGCCACCAGCGCCCGCGTCATGCGCACGCGCTCGTCGATGGTGAAGAGCGGCTCCTTGTTCGGGTTGCGGCCGATCCCCAGGACGATGCGGTCGAAGAGCATCCGGCTGCGCCGCAGCACGTCCATGTGGCCGAGGGTTACGGGATCGAAGCTGCCGGCGTAGACGGCCAGGTGCTGGTTCACGGTCGCTCCATGCCGCATCGACGGTGCGGAGCGACAGGGTAGCGAACGGCGCCGCCCCGCGACCTTGCCCTCCGCGGCGCGGATGGGAAGGTGTGAGCGACGGGTTCAACCGTCCTTCGAAGCCCTGGATCGGCCCTGACTCGCATGTGCCTCCACGAGCAGGGCCCTTTTTCTTGCGCCACGCCGGCCGGGCCGCGAGGCGTCAGGGCGCGGGTGCGCCGCCCTGCCCGCCGCCGCCCGGCGCGCGACGCGGCGGACCGCCGCCCGCGTCGTCCCCGCCGCCACCGCCGGGTCCGCGACCGCCGCGACCGAACTCGCGCCGCAGGCCTTCCATCGCGGACTGGCGCTCGGAATCGTCGAGGACGCCGTCCTTGTTCGTGTCGTACTGCTTCACGCGCTCCTGCATCTGCTGCGGCATCTCCGAGATCCGTCCCTCGCCGAGCATGCCGCCGGCCATCTGGCCTCCGCCGCGACCGCCGCG
Source organism: uncultured Isosphaeraceae bacterium (assembly GCA_964610365.1). Lineage (GTDB taxonomy): Bacteria > Planctomycetota > Phycisphaerae > Phycisphaerales > SM1A02 > VGXK01. The sequence continues at coordinate 195 of CAZSVT010000172.1, read as the reverse complement.
TCCGCGCTGCGGCAGCTTCTCCTGCTGCTCGGGCGTGAGCAGCTCGCGGAGTCGGCGCATGTACGCGTCGCTGACGTCGCCGCGCTTGGACATGAGTTCCTGCAGCGGACCGTCGGGGCCGCCCGGACCGCCTCCGAACCGTCCACCGAAGCCACCCGGACCATTTTCCCCTCCACCGACAGGGGGCGCGGCGCC
>CAZSVT010000171.1:0-5761 GCA_964610365.1 uncultured Isosphaeraceae bacterium | reverse complement strand
CCCTGGAGCGCAGCACGGTGGTGGCTCCCATCGACGGCGTCGTCATGCAGATGCATGCGGTTCCGGGGCAGAACCTCATGGCCGGGGATCTCGCCCTCGGACGGGCCGTGGTCACGCTCTACGACCCGCGCAAGCTCCGCGTCCGCGCCGATGTTCCGCTGGCGGACGCGGCCGGCCTCTCGGTGGGCCACCGCGCCAAGGTCACCGTGGAGATCCTGCCCGATCGCGTCTTCGAGGGCGTCGTGTCGAGGATCGATCACCGCGCCGACATCCAGAAGAACACGGTGAGCGTGCGGGTGTCGCTCCTCGATCCCTCTCCGGAGCTGAAGCCGGACATGCTGGCGCGCGTGCGCATCGCGGCAGGCACCGCGTCGGCGCCGGCGCCGACGGATCCGGCGGCACCGGCGGGCGCGGCATCGGCGCGCGGCACGCTCCTCGCGCCGAGCGCGGCGCTCCTCGGCGACGGCGAGGAGCGTCGCGCCCTCGTCGTCACCGGGCTCGATCGCGGGCGCGGCCGCCTGGAGCTTCGCCGCGTTCGCGTCGAGGCGGCGCCGCGCGCGGAGCGCGACGGCTGGATCGCCGTTCGCAGCGGTCTCGCCGCGGGCGATCGCCTGGTGCTGGAGCCTCCGGAGTGGCTGGGTGACGGCGACGCGGTCCGGGTGGTCGAGGACGGCGAGGGAGCGATCCATGCCGCTCGTTGAAGCCCGCGGACTCACGCGCATCTTCCGTCGCGGCGACGCGGAGATCCGGCCGCTCGACGGTCTCGATCTCGATCTCGAGGCCGGCACCTTCACCGCCCTCATGGGACCGAGCGGCTCCGGCAAGAGCACGCTCCTCAATCTCCTCGCCGGGATCGATCGACCCAGCGCCGGGTCCCTTCGGGTGGGCGGCGTGGAGCTCGCAGCCCTCTCGCGCAGCGGGCTGGCGGAGTGGCGCTCGCGACACGTGGGAATCGTCTTCCAGCTCTACAACCTGGTGCCCGTCCTCACCGCCTACGAGAACGTGGAGCTCCCGCTCCTGCTGCACGACCTCCCGCGACGCGAGCGCCATCGACGCGTGGCCGCCGCCCTCGCCCGCGCCGACATCGCCCATCGCCACGACCACCTGCCGCGCCAGCTCAGCGGCGGCGAGGAGCAGCGCGTGGCGATCGCCCGGGCGATCGTGACCGAGCCGATGCTGCTGCTGGCGGACGAACCGACGGGCGATCTCGACCGCACGAGCGCCGCGGCGGTCCTCGATCTGCTCGATTCGCTCCATCGCGATCACGGCCGCACGATCGTGATGGTGACGCACGATCCCCGCGCCGCCGAGCGCGCCGACGTGACGCTCCACCTGGAGAAGGGTCGGCTGGCGGAGGCGGTGGCATGACTCCGCTCCGCTTCATCCGCGTGCTCCGCCTCCCGCGACTGCAGCTCCAGCGCCATGGCCTCCGGACGGCGCTCGCGGTGGGCGGCATCGCCGTGGCCATGCTCCTCTGGACGGTGATCCGCTCCGCGGAACTGGGCGTGGCGGCGGCCACCGAGCGCACCGCGGACGACACGCGCCTGGTGGTCTACCGCCAGAACCGCTACTGCCCCTTCGCCAGCCAGCTTCCCCAGCACTACGCGCAGTCCATCGGACGGCTCCCCGGCGTCCGCGACGTGGCGCCGGTGAAGATCGTGGTCTCCAACTGCCGCGCCTCGCTGGATGTCCTCACCTTCCGCGGCGTGGAACGCGAATGGCTGGTCCGCGAGCTCGCGCCGAAGATCACGCTGCGGGGCGGTTCGATCGACGCGTGGCTCGCGCGCGGCGACGCGGCGCTGGTGGGCGAGGAGCTCGCGACGCGGCGACGGCTCCGCGCCGGCGACACCTTCCGCTCGGCCGGCGTCACCGCGGTGGTGGCGGGCGTCTTCGCCAGCGACGAGCCGCAGGACCGCAACAGCGCGTTCGTCCATCTGCCCTTCCTCCAGGAGCAGGCGCAGCGCGGCGGCAGCGGCGGCATCGTGACCCAGTTCGTGGTGACGGTGGACGATCCCGATCGGCTCGACGCCGTGGCCTCCGCCATCGACGAGAACTTCGCACGCGATTCCTATCCCACCAGCACCTCGCCCGAGAAGCAGTTCGTGGCCGACGCGGCTCGCGACGTGGTGCAGCTCGCCGGCTTCGCTTCCTGGGTGGCGCTGGCGGCGCTCGCCGCGGTCTTCGCCCTGGTGGCGAACGCCCTGGCCCTTTCCATGCAGGCGCGCGTGCGGGACACGGCGGTGCTGGAGGTGCTGGGCTTCACCGCGCCCCTGATCGCCTGGATGACGCTGGTCGAAGGCGCGGTGCTCGCGCTCCTGGGCGGGGCGATCGGCGCCGGCGCCGCGTGGTCGTCGCTCGCGCTGCTGCGCCCGGCGTTCTCCGCGGAGGGCGCGGTCATCGAGATCCTGCCGAGCCCGGGCGTGGTGGCGGCCGGCCTCGCGGCGAGCGTGGCGGTGGGCGTCGCCGCCGCTCTGGTCCCGGCGCTCCGCGCGGCGAGACTCGGAGCCGCCCAGGCATTGCGTGCAGGATGAAGCGCCTTCCCTTCGAGTACTCGGTGCGGAACCTCGTCCGCTCGCCCATGCGGCTGGCGCTGGCCTTCGCCGGGGCGCTCATGGTGGCCGCGCTGGCCACCGCCTCCACCGCGCTCCTGGTGGGCATGGATCGCGCGCTCGGCGTTTCGCCCGGCGCGCCGCGCGCCATCGTCCTGGGCATCGGCAGCGAGGAGAGTCTCGAGCGCAGCGAGGTCAATCCGGCCGTCGCGTCGATTCTCGCCGCCAGCGTGCCCGGGATCCCGGAGGTGGGCGGCGTGCCGCTGGCCAGTCCCGAGGCGCTCATGGCGGTGCCGGTGACGATTCCCGGCGAACCGGAGCCGCGCCGCGCGCTCCTGCGCGGCGTCGAACCGGTGGCGCCGCTCCTCCACCCCGGCGTGCGGGTGGTGGAGGGGCGCTTCCCCGAGCGCGGCGGCGAGGGAGCCTCGGAGGCGATGGTGGGTCTCCGCGCCGAGCGCCAGCTCGGCCTTCCCGCCGGCGCGCTGCACCTCGGTTCGCGATTCACCATCGATCGATCGCCCTTCGTGGTGGTGGGACGCTTCGAGGCTCCGGGCAGCGTGATGGAGCCGGAGATCTGGGCGCCGCTGACCGATGTCCTGGCGGCCACGAAGCGCACCACCATCTCCTGCGTGGTGGTGGCGCTCGATCCCGACGGCGGCGCCGCGCTCGAGGACCTGGACGCCTTCGCGGCGCGGAGACTGGACCTGGAGATCTCGGTGCTGGCTGAGGAGGTGTACTTCGCGTCGCTGAGGCGCTTCTTCGCTCCGATCCGCTGGATGATCGTGATTGCGGCGTCGCTGGTGGCGGCGGGCGCGCTGCTCGGCGGCCTCAACACGCTCCACGCCGCGTTCGCCTCGCGCAGCCGCGAGGTGGGAACGCTCCAGGCGCTCGGCTACGGGCGCGGCGCGATCCTCGTCTCCTTCGCCATCGAATCCCTGCTGCTCACCGCGGCCGCCGCCGGCGCCGCCGCCATCCTCTGCCGACTGCTCCTCCACGGCGCGGGGATCGCCTTCTCCATGGGCACCTTCGCCTTCCATGTCGATGCCGGCGCGGTGGCCGCGGGACTCGCCGCCGGCCTCGCGCTGGCCCTGCTCGGCGCCGGAGTGTCCGGCGTCGCGGCCCTTCGTCGTTCCATTCCCGAGGCGCTCCGTGCGCCGTGACCACACCAAGGAGTCTCCGATGCAGCTTGATCGCCCTCACCGTTCCGTCCGCCGTGCGTTCTCCCGCGGCGCGTGCTCCCGCAGCGCGTTCTCCGGCAGTGCGCTCGTCCGTCGTGCCGCCGTCCTTGCGTCGGCCGCCCTGCTCGCCTTCGGCGCCGAGAGCGTTGCCGCCGCCACGCCGCCGTCGAAGCCGGCGCCCGGATCGACGACGCCTCCAGGCGGAACGGCTCCGTCGGCGCCCGCCGCGCCTCGCGCCCCGTCCGCGCCCGCGGCGCCGAGCGGTCCCGCCACGCTTCCCGCGGATCTCGTCCGCAAGGGTGAACTGCCCAAGGCGCCGAACCTCGGTGAGGTCATGAAGGTGTCGAAAGTGGGCGAGCGAATCACCTTCACCGCCCGCGTCGCCGGCCGCGCGAATCCGTTCGTGGCCGGACGCGCCATGATGATCGTCTCGGATCCGTCGCTGAAGCCGTGCAACGAGCGAGAGGACGATCAGTGCCCCACGCCCGCCGACCTCTGCTGCGAGACGAAGGAGACCCTGCGCATGAACACTGCCACCGTGCAGGTGGTGGATGCGAAGGGTCGTGTCATCCCGGTGGCGCTCTCGGGAGTGGAGGGCCTCGCCGCGCTCGACCATGTGGTGGTCGAAGGAATCCTGGTGGAACGCGGCGACAAGGGAGGCTTCGTGGTCAACGCCACGCGCGTGATCCGGCGTCAACCCTGAGCGCCGTCGCGGACCAGCGCGGCGCTGCATGGCGCACCGGCGGATGCCGGCGCACTCCCGGAGGCGCGCAGGCATTCAACCGAGTTCCTCCTCATCGTTCTTCTCCTCGATTCGCCGAGCGGTTGCGGAATCGTTCCGCTTTGCCGTCATGAAGTTCGGCGGTGGTGCGCGAGCACGGCATGAACGCGGGCATCATGCGCGCGGCGGCGCGGACGCGCGGACGGTCCTCGCGCCGGCGCCGCGGCTCAAAGGAAAGGGTTGGTGGCACCATGACAGTGCACGCCCGTTCATCGTGGCATCGAGGAACCCGGAACTTCGCCATCGCGAGCACGGCGCTCGGCGCGCTTGCGGGCCCGGCACCTGCGCAGTGGGCTCCATCGCAGGAGCCGTGTGCCGCGGCGACCGCACCGCCTCCCGCGCTCCTGTGGCTCGGCGGCGAAGGCGCCGCGGGCCGTTCAGTCATCGGCGTGCGGAATGCCCCGGAGCTTGCCCGGGCGGCCGTGGTGCAGATCTGGGCGGACTATCCGCTCGACGACGGCTTCCAGCTGGATCTCGAATCGACGCCGTCGATGTCGCTCCAAGCCACCCGCTCGTTCGTCTCCGCGACCGTCATCGATCAGGACGGCAACATGCACTTCTGCTGGGGCGTCCGCGTGCAGTGCGAGGTCGTCGACATCGCGGGGCCGAACAAGGACGCACGATCGTCCGCCGATCTGCTGCGCATCCTCGGGGTCACGGAGCACCTGGGCGACAGCTGGAGCGCTGCGTGCAACGCCGCCTTCCTGGCGCAGGCCATGGGGCTCGTCGACGGACCCGTCGCGCCTCCCGATGACTCACCGATGGCCGGCTGGTTCGTGCCCAGCGGCGGCTGGAACGCCTACGGCGCGTGCGTGGCCGCCTGCATCGCCAATTCGCTGCGCGCACTCTTCGACGAGCTGCTCCAGTGCCTGTCGGCCATCCGGTCGTTCGGACCCGCGGTCACTGCCTCGTGCGCCGCGCTCTGCCAGTACATGCCTCCATGCGTCGTCGCCACCTGCCTCGTGCTGCCCGAAGCGGCGACGAGCGCATGCGTCGTTGCATACCTTGCGGCGCACCTCGCGGTCGGACCCTCCTGCGCCGTCATCTGCTGGTAGTGGCGCCAGTGGTCGATGGCGAAGCGCCGCCGTGACGCTCATGCGACCCCGGGGCACCTCGAGGGAGGTGCCCCGGTATGCTCGCGGGCATGCGAGGTCGGCGCCGTCCATTCCTCATGCTCCTGGTCGCCGCCATCGGCGCCGCCGGTGCCGAGGTCGCTCTCGCGCGCAGCGCCCCGCCGCCGGCGCCCACGTCGG
>CAZSVT010000170.1:0-5788 GCA_964610365.1 uncultured Isosphaeraceae bacterium | reverse complement strand
AGTGCCTCTCCTGGCACGGTCTGCGCGCGGACCATCCCGCGGTGGCCAAGGCCATCGCGTACATCCGCTCGCGCCAGGAACCCGAGGGCTGCTGGTTCGGACGATGGGGCGTGAACTACATCTACGGCACCTGGCAGTCGGTGATCGGCCCGATCCGCTGCGGCGTGTCGCGCGACGAGCCGTGGATCCGCCGCGCCGGCGAATGGATGAAGCGGATCCAGAAGGCCGACGGCAGCTTCGGCGAGAGCGCGAACTCCTACGAGGATCCGTCGCTCAAAGGGCAGGGGACCAGCACCGCCAGCCAGACCGCGTGGGCGGCCATGGTGCTCCAGGAGATCCATGGCGCCGATGATCCCGATCTGCTCCGCGCCCTCTCATGGCTGGCCAGGACGCAGCTGAGCGAGGACGACGCCCGCGACCCGGCCCGCAATCCCGATGGCGATCCGCCGGGGAGTTGGCGCGAGACGGAGTTCACGGGCACCGGGTTCCCGCGCGTCTTCTACCTGCGCTATCACCTGTACCGGCTCTACTTCCCCCTCATGGCGCTCTCGCGCTGGAGGGCGGCCAGGGAGCGGAGCGGCGCCTGAGCGGCACGGCGCTGGAGCGGCCCGGTGCCCGAGTGGCGCGGCCGTGGAACGGGTCACGGTCCGAAGGACCACGCGGCAAGGAGAATGCCCAGATCGGCACCGTCGACGACGCCGTCGTCGTTGAAGTCGGCGCTGCTTCCCGGGTTGACGCCCCATTCGCCGAGGAGCATCCCGAGATCGTCGCCGTCGACCCTGCCGTCGCGGTCGAGGTCGGTACCGGGGCATGGTGCGCCCCAGACGCGCATGCAGGGTGTGCCCGGATTGCTGAAGGCGGTGGCGAGCACGCCGTCCAACGGAAGCTCGTCACCTGCCGGCAGGATGTTGAACCAGGACTGGCCGCATCCCTCCGACGGCGCCGTGTCGCAGTAGTCCGAACCGCCGAAGAGCCCGAAGCAGCTTCCGTTCTTCTTGCGGATGAGGACCAGCTGGAAGGCGGCGCCCGCCTCGGCGGCCACCACTCCCGGCACGGAGATGGAGCTCCACCAGGCGTGCGGTCCGGAGACGGTGTCGACGAACCAGACGGGCACCGCGTCGATCGGCAGGGTGCCCGGCACCGAGAGCTCCCGGAAGAGTGCCACGCGCACCGGCGTCCCGGTCGTGTCGCAGGACGCGTCCGTGTACAGGCCTCCGAGGACGAAGTCGATCCGGTGAATCGCCTCGCGACCAGGCTGCGAGACGAAGCGCTGCGAGATGACGTAGTCGTACTGGCCGGGGATGCCTGATCCCCATGTGAGCGCTTCCTCCGGTGGCACGCCGCTCCAGTAGTGCGGGCAAGCGTCCGGAACGCCATTGCCGTTGCAGTCGGCGCCAGGGCTCGCCGCCAGGTCGATGGTGTCGGGAACGCCGTTGCCGTCGCAGTCAGGATCGCAGTCGTCGGGCACGCCGTTTCCGTCGAGGTCGGGCAGGCGGCCGCTGGCGATGGCGCAGGAATCGGGAACATCGTCGAGATCGCAGTCGCCGTCGAGGCCGAGCAGGATCTCCTGCCAGTCCGGCACGCCGTCCCCGTCGCAGTCGAGGGTGCAGCCCGGGTCCACCAGGATCGATCCGGCATCGCAGCCATCGGGGCGGCGATTGCGATCGCAGTCCTGCGCACCGGCCGCGATCTCGAGGGCGTCGTCCATGCCGTTGGAGTCGCAGTCGAAGAGTCGATCGACGAGGAGCAGGTTGCTCGTGGATTGGGTGGAGGCCTCGATGTGCTCGCCGATCACCAGCGAGGAGCCGTTGCATGCGATGGAGCGCCACGCCACCTCGTCGCCCGGCTCGAACGTGACCGACTGAACGGCGGCGCCGGCGACCCACGTGCCGTCCGACGAGCGCACGAAGCTCCAGGCGCGGGGGGCGGTGACGCATGGACCGAGGGGCCTCGTGCCCACCACGAGATGGTCGCCTTCGGCCCAGAGCGTCGTCCCGAACTCCTCGAATCCCTGAGGCTCGGGCGAGGAGATCGATTCGACGAATGAGCAGGTTCCGTCGCTCTGCTGGAGGAATCGATGGACGATTCCGCGGCGGCCGCCGAGACCGTCGCTTCGCGCCGGAGCGCCGACGAAGAGCTCACTGCCGTTCCATTGCACCGCCGCGCCGAAGCGGAGTCCCCTCTCGGGCGCGGGGGCCGTGATGGTCTGCACCGGCTCATAGGCGCCCGTTTCGACCGAGCGCCGGGCGATGTGGACGAAGCCGGCGGTCACCGGATACAGGGCTTCCGTCAATGATTGACCCACGGCCAGACGATCGCCGTCAAGGTCGAGCTCGGCCTCCTCCAGGGCGGTCGATGGCGCCAGCAGCCATGAACCCTCTTCGATCCAGAGTCCATCGACGGCCTGCGTGAAGGTCTTCACACGGACCTCGTTCGACTTGCTCGTCACGGCGATGCGCGTGCCGTCGAAGTCCATCGCCCTCCAGAGGTCTCCCGCCGGCTTCGAGAGCTTCTGCTCGAACGCGAACGATTCGCCCACGTGCTTGAAGATGTGGATCGCCTGGCTCGTCAGCGCGGCGATGCGGCCATCCTGCATCCGCAGGTCGACGAGCGATCCCGAGATCCCGGGAGCCGTCAGGATCTGCACGAGCAGCCACTCGTCGCCGGAGCGCCGATAGACCACCAGTCCGTTGAGCCCGGGAGCGGATCCCGTCACCGTGAGATCGCCCTCGCAGGCCACCGCGCGGGACCACCCGTAGTACAAGGATTGGAGCGGGATCGTCAGCGACTCGTCCACGGGAATCGTGCGCTGAGGGGGCGCCGCCGCCGGCGCATTGGAGAGGACGAGCATCGCCGCGCATGCGGCCATGGCGCAACCGGTCATGGGTACCTCCGATCGATCTCGGCCCGGGAAGGGGCCCTGCGAACCAAGGCGCCGCGGCCGGCGCCTCCGACCCGTCGATGTGGAGATGGGGCGTGCTCGACGGGGCACGCACCAGCATGCTCCTTCTCGCGCCGGCGGATGTCAAGGGTCCGGACGCGACCTGCGGATCGAATCCTGTGCCGCGGTGCCCGGAGCCATCCCGGCGATTGACGCCACCGTGCTGCCCGCGGTCGCGGGCCTCAGAACGGCGCCGACGATTCGACGATGAGCGGCTCGCGGGTCGCCGGATGGGTGATGGCCAGCCGCGACGCGTGGAGCATCAGGCGCATGCCGGGAGGCCGGAGCGCCGCGGGCGCGTAGAGATCGTCGCCGACGATCGGCATCCCCACGCTCAGGAGGTGCAGCCGAAGCTGGTGACCGCGCCCCGTGAGCGGCTCCAGCTCCAGGCGCGCGTACGGCGCGGGCGCCGGGAGCGCGGCGAGGGCCCGGGCCGCCGCCGGCGCCGACGCCGCGAGGCGCCGCTCGTCGATCACCTCGCCCGGATGCGCTCCGCCGCGGATGCGCCTCCATCGCGTGACGCTGGGACGGCCATGTTCGAAGTCCACGATCTGCCGCGGCGGATCGTCCAGGTCCTTGCGGATCGGCAGGTCGATCTCGCCGGCGTCGCGCGACGATTCGCCCGACACGATGGCCAGGTAGCGCTTCTCCGTCTTCCGCTCCTGGAACTGGATGCTCAGCGCGCGGTGCGTGTCGGCGTCGAGCGCCATCACGATCGCGCCGGAGGTGTCGCGATCGAGTCGATGCACGATGCGGGCCCCGGGGAAGACTCGCGCCGCGCGGACGGCGAGGCAGTCGGCCTTCTCCGCGCCGATCCCGGGAACGCTGAGCAGACCGGTCTCCTTGTCGAGGGCGATGAGCCACCGATCGGCATGGAGCACGGTGAAGCCGTCGCAGCGCGTCCCGGGTGCGGGCATGGGCGCGGCAGCCTAGACTGGCCGACCCATGACGCAGCGCCGACGAAGGGCCGTAGCTTCCCGCGCCGCCATCGCCGCCACGATCGGCGCCGTGATCGCCGCCGGCACCGCGGACACGGCCGCGGCGCGCCAATCGTCCGCGACGCCACCGGCGGGCCCGGCGCGGCCGGCGCCGTCCGGCGCCGCATCCGAGTCGTCGCGTCCCCCGCCCATCGACTGGCGCAGCGCCGAGGCGGGAATCCTGGAGCACCAGACGCAGCTCACCTTCCCCGATCGATTCGTGAAGGCGGGCGAGGCGTACTTCTCTCCGGATGGACGGCGCGTGATCTTCCAGGCGGTGGAAGTGCCGCCGGAGGGCGAATCACCGGCCGACTTCTACGCCATGTTCGTGGCCGACCTGGCGACCTCGTCCGGCGGCGACGGACCGCGCTGGCGCCTGGACAACATCCGTCGCATCAGCCCGCGCGGCAGCGCGAACACCTGCGGTTGGTTCCATCCATCGGACGCGAACCGGGTGATCTTCGGGAGCACCATCGGGGCGCCGACCGCCTCCGATCCGCCCGGCTACCAGCGGGGGACGAATCGCTACCGCTGGAGCTTTCCCCCCGAGATGCGCGTGGTGGAAGCGGACCTGGCGTCGCTTCCGGTGATTCCGCCGGGCAGCACCGCGGATGTTCCCGCGGCCTCGCTGCGCGTGCTCGCCGGCGACGGCCGCGGCTACACCGCCGAGTGCACGCTGTCGAAGGACGGCCGTTCGCTGCTCTACTGCGCCCGCGGTGGCGGCGGCGCGCCGGCCGCAGGATCCGCGGGCGGGGCCGATGACGGCGATCTCTTCCTGAAGGACCTCGCCACCGGCGCCGTGACGCCGCTGGTCACCGTGCCCGGCTACGACGGCGGTCCCTTCTTCTCGCCGGAGGGCGATCGCCTCTGCTACCGAAGCGATCGCGCCGGAAACAACCTGCTCCAGGTGCTGGTGGCGGATCTGGCGCGCGACGCGGATGGCCGCATCACGGGCGTGTCGCGCGAGTACGCGGTGACGGCCAACGGCGATGTGAACTGGTGCCCGTACTGGCATCCCGATGGACGGCATCTCGCCTACGCCACCAGCGCGGTCAGCCATCGCAACTACGAGATCTTCCTCGTCGACGCGGCCGCGGATCGGAGCGCGACGCCGCCGCAGTCGCGCTACGGCACGAATCCGCGCCGGATCACGAACGCCGACGGCGCCGATGTTCTCCCGGCCTTCGATTCGACGGGCAGGATCATGATGTGGACCAGCCAGCGCTCGCCCGAGCGGAGCAGCCAGCTCTGGATCGGCGACTTCGTGCTCCCCCTCGACGGGTCGCGCCGCGATCCCGCGCCGGGCGGCGCGCCCCGCTGAGGCGCGATGACCGCATTCCGCGAGCGCCGGGACCTCATTCCCTACCGCAGTTCGCTGCTGCCGTCGATCTTCACCGACACGCTGGTGATCGGCGGCGGCGTGGCGGGCCTCCGCTGCGCCGTCGAGGCGGCGCGCGGGGGCGAGGTGATCGTGCTGGTGAAGGAGTCGCTCGAGCTCTCGAACACATCGTGGGCGCAGGGAGGCATCGCGGCCGCGATCGACGACGGGGACTCCCCGGAACGGCACCTGCAGGACACCATCGAGACCGGCGCCGGTCTCTGCGAGCCGGCGATGGTGCGGACGCTGGTGCACGAGGGGCCCGCCGAGGTGCGGACGATGATCGAGTGGGGGATGCGCGTGGATCGCGACCGCGCCGGCTCGATCAGCCTGGGCCTGGAGGGCGGGCATCGCCACCACCGGATCGTCCATGCCGACGGCGACGCCACCGGGCACGAGCTGGCGCGCACGCTGCTGGCCCGCGCCCGGGGCGAACCGCGCGTGCGGCTCTTCGAACGCTGTTTCGCCGTGGACCTGGTCATCGACCGCCGC
>CAZSVT010000169.1:0-5810 GCA_964610365.1 uncultured Isosphaeraceae bacterium | reverse complement strand
CGGACGACGACGATTCCCGGCCTCGTCCCGAGGAGACGCCGGACCTCGCGCGCGTACGCGTGGCGGTCGCACTGGGCGCGCGGTCCCCGGACCGCGGCGCCCTTGGACATGTTGAGCATGCGGAACTGGATGCCGGTGGCATCCGCCGCGCGCCCCATGAGCCCGCCGAGGGCGTCGATCTCGCGCACCATCTGGCCCTTGGCCAGGCCTCCGATGGCCGGGTTGCAGCTCATCGCGCCGATCTTCGACGGATCCATGGTGATCAGGGCCACGCTCGCCGCGTCGCCGAGCACGCTCGACGCCGCCCAGGCCGCCTCGGCCCCGGCGTGCCCGCCGCCGATCACGATGAGGTCGAATCGCCGTTCCATCGTCGGACGGAGCGTACGCCCGTCGGCGCCGGAAGCGCAGCCCGGACTACACTCTCCGCCCCATGTTCAAGACCATCAGGCTCGGCGGAGGTCGGAGCGGCACGCGGATCGTGGCGGTGGCGTCGTCGAAGGGCGGCGGCGCCGCGACGACGGCGTCGAAGGGCGGACGGTCGGCGCGCGGGAGCGCCCGACGCACCGCGCCGGCGCGCGGGGGAGAAGCGGCGGCGCTTGCGGAGCGCGCCCTCCAGGTGCCCGGCTTCAAGGCCGACACCGGCGAGACGATCGCCCTGGGGCGCGACGGCGTGGTGCTCGGCCTCGGCGCGGCGGCGTCGATCTCGCCGGCGTCGATGCGCACCGCCGGAGCGAGGCTCGTCCGCGCCCTCGATCGCATGGGCCTGCGCTCGGTGCGGCTCTCCATCGCCGACGCCATTCCGCCGCAGGGCTCGAAGGAGGGCGCCGCGGACGCCGAGACCCTCGGTCGAGCCTTCGGCGAGGGGATGGCGCTGGCCAACTGGCGCGTCGATCACTTCGACGGCACCGCCACGCGCCGCGCGCCCGCGCTCGGCGCGCTCGCCATGGAGATCGACGACGCGTCGTTCCGCGCCGGCGTCGACACGGGGCTCCTGCTGGGAGAGGCGGTGAATCTCACCCGCCGTCTCGGCGCCACGCCTCCGAACATCTGCCATCCCGCATGGGTGGTCGCCACCGCGCGGCGCCTGGCCCGCGAGCTGGGGCTGCGCTGCCGCGTGATCGACTTCCGCGAGGCGCAGCGCCTGGGCATGGGCGGCCTGGTGAACGTCGGTCGCGCCAGCGCCACCAAGCCGGCGCTGGTGCTGCTGGAACACGCACCGCGCCGACCGGCCCCCGGCGCCCGGCGCGAACACCTGGTCCTGGTGGGCAAGACGATCACCTACGACACCGGCGGCTACAGCCTCAAGGTGAACAACGGCATGAAGGGGATGAAGTACGACAAGATGGGCGGCATGGCCGTCCTCGGCGCGATGCAGGCCATCGCGAAGCGACGTCTCCCCGTGCGCGTCACCGGCATCCTGGCCGTCGCCGAGAACATGGTCGGCGGCGACGCCTACCGACCCGACGACATCATCACCATGCACAACGGCGTCACGGTGGAGGTGACCAACACCGACGCCGAAGGCCGCCTCGTCCTGGCCGACGCGCTGAGCTACGCGTGCCGCACGCTGGCGCCGACGGCGATCGTGGACATCGCCACGCTCACCGGCGGCGTGGTGGTGGCGCTGGGGCACTTCAGCGCCGGCTACTTCTGCGGGAATCCGCTGCTGCGCCGCCGCCTGGAGGACGCCTCCGCCGAGAGCGGCGACCGCATCTGGCAGCTTCCGCTCTGGCCGGAGCACCGCGACTTCATGCGCGGTCAGCACGCCGATCTCATCAACTCCAATCCGCAGCGCAGCGCCCACCCCATCCAGGGCGCGGCGTTCCTCTCCTACTTCGTGGACGACTCGATCCCGTGGGCGCATGTGGACATCGCCGGCGTGGACAGCGTGGAGAGCGGGAACGATCTCTTCGTGCAGGGGCCGACCGGCTACGGCGTGCGACTGCTCGCCGACCTGGCGGAGGGCTTCACGCAGCGCGCCCCGCGCGTCGCCAGCGCCTGAGGACGCTCGGCAGCAGCCAGAGCGCCCCGAGGCCGACGAACACCAGGCCCGCCACCGTCACCGTGATGGCCAGCGGCGTGGAGAGCGCCTCGTCGGCGATCTTCGTGGCGCCGTGGACCGCGCTCGAGGTGGGTCCCTCCTGCCCGGTCACCAGCGCCGTCATCTCCACCACCGCCGCCGCCGCGGCCACGGTTCCCGCGACGAGCACGCCCGGATGGCGATCGAGGTAGTCGAGGATCACGCCCGGTCGCCGCTCCATCGCCTGCATCACCGCGCTCCGCTGCGCGGCGGGCAGCGTGGCGATGTCCCCCGACCAGCGCGCCAGCGACACGCCCTGGGCCTCGCTCAGCGCCGACGAGAGGCGCGCGCCGTCGTCGCCGAGCGTCTCCACGATCGTCGCCCCGACGCCGGGAAGTCTCGACTCCGCCGCCACCGCCCCTCGCGCCGCGCCGGCCGGAAGCGAGAGGATGTTGGGAGAGCGCTCCAGCGCGGCCACGCCGGCGCGAAGGGACGGTCCGCCCAGCCCCTCGAGCGCCGCGGTCGCCGCCGCCGGCGACTTCGCGAGCACCGTCATGGCCGGCGCTCCCGCCTCCGAGAGGATCTCCGCCACGCGCCGGGCCAACGCCGATCCTCCCTGCCGCTCCGCCTGGATCAGCACCGCCTCGACCGCGGCGCGCCCGCCGGCGCGTTCCACCTGGACCACGGCCGCGCGGCCCGCGCCGCTGGCCAGCCGCTGGAGCACCTCCTCGGCCAGGGCTCGCGCGGCGCCGGCGGTCTGCCCATGCACCGTCGAGGCGCCGACGATGGCCACGAGCAGCGCCACCGCCCTCGCCATCGCCTGGCGCCCATCATGCCCGGCGCGGTCGCGTCGCCCGCGCCCGGCGCCAGATCCGGTCCCGCGTCCGTTCCTCATCCCGCACCTCCATGCCTTCCGGCGTTTCGGATCACCGCCTCGAATTCCTGCGCCTCCCGCTCCGCGACCTCCTCGAAGCGGCGCCGCAGACCCTCGCGCCCGCGGGCAGGATCACCCTGGATCACCTCGCGGCGCAGCCCCTCGATCGCGTCACCGCATCGCCGCACGATCTCCTCCCGCATCTCGCCGTGCATCCACCAGTCGACGGCGAGTCCGGCGCCCAGGCCGGCCGCGAGACCGATCACCGTCCCCACGCCCGGCGCGATCGATCCACCCGCTGCGCCCGCCGCCGCGCTCCCCGCCGCCGCGCCGACCGCCACGCCCACCACCTCCGAGACGACGGTGGCGCCGACCACGCCCACCACGCCTCCGGCGAGCGATCGATCGGCGCTTCGCAGGAGTTCGCGGTCCAGGCGCGCGTCCATGGTCCCCGAGGGAAGCGAGATCGCCTCGGCCGCGCCGCCGGGTCCATCGACCGGCCATCCGATCGCCCGCCGCTGCCGCGCCAGGGCCCGGGCCCGGTCGGCGCGGAGTTCCAGCGCCAGCCGCCCGCACGCTTCGCGCGTGGCCTCGCGCAGCGCCGATTCATCGAGCACCAGGGCCTCGAAGCGCTCGCGCACCAGCTCGCGCCGGTCCTCGGCATCGCCGGACAGCGCGCCGCGCACGCTCCGCCAGGCCAGGGCCCCGCGCAGGCGCCAGCTCAGGAGGGCGTCGGCCAGCAGTTCGCTGCGATCGCGCCATCCGTCGAAACGGGCGTCGAGCATGGCGAGGGATCGCTCGATGCTCCGCGCCTGGTCGGCCCGGAGCGCCGAGACCGGATCGATCGTCGATGGATCATCACGGGCCGCGGGATCGAGGTGGCCGAAGGCCGAGACCGCGACGATGCCCCGTGGGGGACCGATCGCCGCGCCGACCTGGATCCTGGCGCCGGCCCCGAGCAGGAGGATCAGCGCCAGCGCCATCGCGCCACGGGCACGAACACTCCGGTCCTGTCGGATCGAGCGCCACATCGGTCACCTCGGTACGGGCTCCTGCCTCAGGAGATCGACCGAGTTCGCCCCTCGCCATCAACCTCGATGGTGGTCCCGGTTCTCGGATCGGCGGCCCGCCGTTCCAGCGGCGCCCGGGCCGCCCGCCGCTCCCGGGTCCCCGACGACGCCGGGCCCCCCCGCCGCGCCGGAGGACGCGTTCGCGCCGGAGCCGGGACCCGAGCCGAGCGCCGCCCGGTTCGGAGCATGACCGTTGCGCTGCGACGGATCGAGCCCTTCCTCGATCATGCGGATCTTCTCCACGCGCCGTGCGTGGCGGCCGCCTTCGAACTCGGTCCGGAACCAGACCTCCACGATCCGCTTCACGAGCGCGTGACCGAGAAGGTCGGCGGAGAGGCAGAGGACATTCGCGTCGTTGTGCGTGCGGCTCAGCTGGGCGCTCAGTTCGTCCTGGGCCAGCGCCGCCCGGACCCCGCGCACCTTGTTGGCGGCGATGCACATGCCGATGCCCGTCCCGCAGATGAGGATCCCCCGTTCCGCGAGTCCCTCCGCCACCGCCTGCGACACCATGAACGCCGAGTCGGGGTAGTCGCAGGGAGAACCGGAGGCGTCGCCCAGGAGGCTGACCTCATGTCCATCCGCTCGCAGGTGACCCACCACGACCTGGGCCACGGAGAGTCCGCGATGATCGGCGCCGAGCGCAATCCTCATGACCGAAGCCACTCCGGGATCCGACGGGGAAGCTGACGGACGAACTGCGTTGCCAGGCGATCATACGCCGCGACGCCCATCCCGACAGGGTCGTCCACGTCGGATGCGGGGTCGAATCGATCCACCCGGACCACCTCGCCGGATCCAGCCGGGCCGAGCATCCGGCGGATCTCCGCCACGTGCCCGCCCGTCATCCCCACCACGGCCGAGGCTCGCCGGACCATCTCCGGCGTCAGCCGCTTGCTCGTGCCATCGTGCTCGATCCCCAGTCGGGCGAGCGCCATGACGGCCTCCTCGCTGATGGGGATCCCCTCCCCCGCGGCCACCCCCGCCGAGGCCACGAAGACCTCCGGTCCCACCGAGGGCACCCGGCCCTGCTCGATGAGCCAGCGCGCGATCGCCTCGGCCATGGGCGACCGGCAGGTGTTCCCTGTGCAGACGAAGAGGATCGTCTTCATGCGGGAGCGCGGTGACCGCGACCGGCGATCGTAGCCGACCGCCGCGCCGCCTTGCGGTACATTGGTCGACAGCTCTCCCGTTCAGGGGGCATCTCGAAGCGAACGACGGCAAGGAGCATCTGGTGGAGTTCGTGAGCTACGCGGAAGCATGGCCGGCCCTGCGACAGCAAGGGCTCGAGGAGGCCGAGCGCACCGACTCCGAGCTGCACCTGGCCCTGCGCGAGACCAGCCAGGTGGTGGTCATCGACGTGGCGGCCACGGATCATCGCGACGCTCATCGACTGCCTCCCGAGGTTCGCCGCGTGGAGCGCAGCGCGATTCCCGGGATCGTCGAGGCGCTGGTGCACAAGCTGCGCATCGATCCGGTGCTCCTGATTCCCGTCGGGCGCTGGCGCGAGATCTTCGAGGCGGTGGCCGACGGAATGGCCGGCAACGAGGCGTGGAAGGCCGTGGACCAGATGGCGTCCGTGGAGCTCAACACGCGCGATCCGATCCTGCTCGGTCCGGGCGAACATCACACGATGCGCGATCTCCTCCGCATCCTCCTCAGCGACGGCTCGAAGGATTCGCAGGGACTCTCCATCGCCGCCACCGGCGCCAGCATCCTCATCGAGGTGCTGCCGAGCGGCCAGATGATCCTCTTCCTCGGCAATCCGCACATGGCGGCGCAGGTGGGCGAGGTCATCGCTCACGCCGCGAAGGGCGCTTCCACCGCCGCGCCGGATGCGGCGAAGAAG
>CAZSVT010000168.1:4374-5830 GCA_964610365.1 uncultured Isosphaeraceae bacterium | reverse complement strand
ATCGCGGCATCGGTCTGGATGAAATCCTGATAGTCGATGCGGACGCCGCCGATCCCGCCGTGGCCTATCCCACGGAGTTCGGGCAGAAGAACGCGGCGAACGACCGGCTCTTCCTGCCCTACTCCTTCAGCGACATCACCTACTACGCGAGCAGCCCCTCCGGAGCGCAGAGCGCCTCCATCTACCTGCTCTTCCCCAAGAGCGCGCTGCGCGGTCAGACGCCGGCCTTCCTCCAGGTGAAGGGCCTGCGGATCCCGCTTCCCAAGCCGGAGCGGGAGGCGACGCTCTCCAGCCTCGCCGCCGTCCTCGATCGGGTGACGAGCGCCGACCAGGGCGAGATGGCCGCCCAGATGCGCGAGCTGTTCCAGAACCTGGAGGGCGTGAACGCCCTGGCCGGGACGCACATCACCGCCGACAACAGCATCATTCCGGCCTCGGGCAACATCAACTCCATGCCCGCCGGCCTGGTGGTGAACGACAGCCGCATGCTCATCGGCGGCGCCGGCGACTTCCGCCGCACGGGTCCCACCATCGGCAACGTGAACCTGAAGATCAACGGCATCTACGAGCCGCCGGGCACGCGCGTCATCCGGCTGGACGCCAGCCGCGGCACCTCGCCGATCGATCTCTACAACGTGGACAAGATCCGCTCGCTGCGCAAGGGCGCCGGCGACGGCGCCACGCCCGAGATCGTGGACAAGAACTTCAACACCTACCAGCCCTTCGGATACCTCTGGGTGCGCGACCGCGAAGGCATCGTGCGCGTCTTCCTGGATCATCCGCCGGGCGGACGATGGACGCTCGCGGACTGCCCGGTGGCCGGCGACGAGGACAAGCTCTACCTCCTCTACCGCCTGCCGAACGACACGCGCGTCCAGGGCGTGGTCTTCCGCGATCCCACCAGGCCGATCGACAAGGCGAAGATCGCCGCGATCGGCGACTGGACCGTGCCGGCGAAGGGCTTCGGCGGTCGCTGATCGCCTCGGGTCGGATGGCAGCCGCGCCGGCGGGGCCGGACGCCCGGGCGTCGCCCCGGCTCAGCCCTTGAGCCAGCGCTCCACGTAGTGGATGTCGAAGGTGGCGCCGCGGAACTCCGGGTGATCCATGAGCCGGCGGTGCAGCGGGATGGTGGTCCTGATCGGCCCGATCTCGAATGCGGCGAGCGCTTCCTTCATGCGGCGGATCGCCGCCTCGCGGTCGGCGCCGTGGACGATGAGCTTGCCGATCATCGAGTCGTAGTTCGGCGGGATGCGGTAGCCGGCGCGGGCGTGCGTGTCCAGGCGGATCCCCGGTCCGCTCGGCGCCGAGAAGCGCTCGATGAGCCCGGCCTGCGGCATGAAGTTGCGGTCTGGGTCTTCTGCGTTGATGCGCACTTCAATAGCGTGGCCATTCACGCGGATGTCCTTCTGCGCGAAGGGCAGCGGCTCGCCGGCCGCCACGCGGATGCCGGTCTTCA
>CAZSVT010000168.1:0-4364 GCA_964610365.1 uncultured Isosphaeraceae bacterium | reverse complement strand
GTAATTGGGCGGCACCTTGTAGCCGGTGGTGGCGTGCGTGTCGATGCGGACGCCGGGACCGCCAGGGGCAATCCAGCGCGTGATCGTACCCGGCGAGGGACGAAAGTCCGCCGCGGGATCCTCGGCGTTGATGCGGCACTCGATGGCGTGCCCCTTCGCCTTGATCTGCTCCTGCGTGAACGGGAGCTTCTCCCCCGCCGCCACGCGGATCATCGTCTGGACGATGTCGATGCCGGTGATCATCTCCGTCACCGGGTGCTCCACCTGCACGCGCGTGTTCACCTCGAGCATGTAGAAGTTCTGCTCGCCGTCCATCAGGAACTCGCAGGTGGCGGCGCCGGAGTACCTCGCGGCGCGGATGAGGGCGGCGGCGCTCTCGCAGACGCGCGTCCGCTTCGCCGGGTCGACCCCGGGCGCCGGCGCCTCCTCGATCAGCTTCTGGTGACGGCGCTGGCTGGAGCAGTCGCGCTCGAAGAGATGGACGGCGTTCCCATGCTGGTCGCCCAGCACCTGCACCTCGAAGTGGCGCGCGTGCTCCAGGAACTTCTCCACGTAGACGGCGCCGTTGCCGAAGGCGGCCGCCGCCTCGCGCTGGGCCGTCTCGATCCCCTCGCGGAGCTGCGCCTCGTCGCGGGCGATGCGCATCCCGCGACCGCCGCCGCCCGCCGCCGCCTTCACGATGACGGGGAAGCCGATCTCGTGGGCCACGCGCACCGCCTCGTCGATCTCCTCGATGGCCCCCTCGGTGCCGGGGAAGACCGGCGTCCCGGTGCGCTTCGCCAGCCGCTTGCAGTTCACCTTGTCGCCGAGCTGGCTCATGGCCTCCGGGCTGGGACCGATGAACTGGATGTTGCAGTCGCGGCAGACCTCGGCGAAGTGGGCGTTCTCGGAGAGGAAGCCGTAGCCGGGGTGGATCGCGTCGGCGTGGGTGATCTCCGCGGCGGCGATGATGCGGTCGATGCGGAGATAGCTCTCCTTCGCGGGCGGAGGCCCGATGCAGACCTTCTGGTCGGCGTGCTCCAGCCACGGACCGTCGCGGTCGGCGGTGGAATAGACGCACACCGTGCCGATGCCGAGCTCCTTCGCGGCGCGGATGATGCGGAGGGCGATCTCGCCCCGATTGGCGATGAGGATGCGCTTGAACATGCGGGCGCTCCCGGGCGGCGTCAGCCGGTTCGGACCATGAAGAGGGCCTGGCCGAACTCGACCGCATCGCCGCTCTTCACCACCACGCGCTCCACGGTTCCGGAGACGCCGGCCTTGATCTCGTTGAAGATCTTCATGGCCTCGACGAGACAGACCACCGTGTCCGGTCCCACCGGCGAGCCGACGCTCACGAAGGGCGGCTTGTCGGGTCCGGGCGCCTGGTAGAAGGTTCCGACCATCGGGCTCTCGATGGGCACCAGTCCGGCGTCGGACGCCGCGGCCTTGCGATCGCCTCCGGCGGGAGCGGCGACCGCGGCCGGTGCATGGGCGACCGGGTGGTGGGCCACGAGCGGCGCCGCGGCGGAGTTCGGGCGCTTCACGGTCACCTGTTCCTGCTCGTCGCGGAGATCGAGCTCCACCAGGTCGTTCTCGACCATGAGCCGGACCAACTCCTTGAGCTTGCGAATGTCGATCATGAGTGCCTGAACCTCGCTCCTCTTGCCGCGAAGGACGGCGACCGCCGCCGTCCCCGGCGTGGGGCGGAGTCTAGCGAACCCCGCGATCGTCGTCGGATCTCCCGGGGATCAGCCGGGAAGATGCGCCCATCCTGCTCGATCTCCGACGGGGCGCGCGAGGACCTCGGTGAGCACGAAGGCCAGTCGCACCTTCCCGGGGTCTCGGAGGGCTCGCTGAACCGAACTCGTGTCCAGGACGGCCGATGAGCTTGCCGCACGGGCGGCCACCGCCGCACGCTCCGTGGCCGCTCGTTCACCTGCTGCGCGGGCGCGGGCCACGATGGCCGCAACCGAGACGGCGCCGATGCCCGGAACCGCGGACGAAATCGGGACCACCGAGCGCTGCGGGCCCCGCGTCGAGGTCGGCGCCGAGATCGGAGCCACAATCGGCCTCGGCGGAGGCATGCCGACCGAACCGGTCCTCGGGGTGGCTGCCGGCCTCGGCGCGGCGCCGGGTCTCGGCGCTGCGCCCGGTCTCGGCGCTCCGCTGCTTCGCGCCGCCGCACCCGACACGGGGCGAGGCGCCGGAGCCGGCGCGCGGACCTGCGGCGCGGCGGGCGCGCGCTCACGCGGCTGGACCGAAGCGGACATCGGACGGGCGGGCTCGATCGTGGGACGCGGAGGAGGCGCCACGGCGCTCACCGACGGCGGGGAGACGGCCGTCGCTCCGGGAGGCCTCGGCAGCGGGCGCGAGCTCTGCTCGGCCAGCGCCTTCGCTCGAGCCAGCGCCTGCGAGCGCTTGGCGAGCGTCCGCAGGATCGCATTCACCACCACGATGATCGCGATGATGATCCACCAGGCGTTGCGCATGGCGGGAGTCTACGGCGCCGGCGTGCCGGGCGGCGACTCGGCCCATCGCGGCAACGGCACCGGGCGCGGCGCGACGCCGTGGACCAGCGTGAACTCGATGCCGTAGATCGACGCGAGAACCTCGGGCACCAGCACCCGGGCGGTCTCGCCGGCGGCCACCAGAGCGCCGTCGCGAAGGAGCCACACTTCGTCCGCCCCGGCGGCGAGCGAGAGATCGTGCGTGGCCAGGAGCGCGGTGGCCCCGGCGCCCACGCACCGGCGCACCACCGCCAGCGAGCGCCGGACCGAGGCGGGATCCATGGCCGCGAACGGCTCGTCCAGGAGCAGCAGCCCTCCGGGCTCGTGCTGCGCCATGGCCCGGGCCAGGGCCACGCGCTGGCGCTGTCCTTCGGAGAGATCGTGCCAGCGCCGCCAGGCCAGCGGCGCGATCTCGCACGCGTCGAGGGCGTCATCGATGCGCCGGGGGTCCTTCGGGCGGGCGTAGCGACCGAGCTCCACGCACTCGCGCACGGTGAACGCGGCGTCGAGCGCGGGACGCTGCGGAACGAACGACGCGATCGCCGCGCGGCGCGCGGGCTCGAGCGCGCGGAGATCGTGCTCGTTCCATCGGGCCTCTCCCGCCTCGGCGCGGAGGGCGCCGGCCAGCGCGCCCAGCAGCGAACTCTTGCCCGAGCCGTTGCCTCCGAGCAGGGCCACGAGCCGGGACGGACCGGCGCCGGCGTCGACCGGACCGAGACGGAAGTGACCGCGTCGGACGAGGAGTTCGCGGATTCGCAGCGTCATGGCCACACCGGTCGGAAGCGACGAAGGAGCCAGAGGAATGCCGCCGACCCGAGGATCGCCGTGACCACGCCGATGGGCACGCGCCCGCCGCCCACATCCACCACCTGGCGCAGCGCCTCGGCGCCCGACAGCAGCACCGCGCCCCCCATCGCCGACGCCGCGACGAGCGTTCGATGACGCGATCCGCAGAGCATCCTCGCCAGGTGCGGCGCGACGAGCCCGATGAAGGCGAGAGGTCCGCAGAGCGCCGTGGCCGCCGCGGCCAGCAGCGCCGAGACGGCGAGCAGGCCGAACCGGAGCCGCGGGAGATCCACGCCGATGGAGATCGCCTCCGCGTCGGAGAGGGAGGCCGCGTCCATGGCCCGGCCCAGGAACCAGGAGGTGACGACGCCGCCGATCGTCACGAGCGCGGCGATCCAGAGGACCGGATCCGAGACGATCTCGGGAATGCGACCGAGGAGCCAGAGACTGATCCGGCCCCGCGCCTCCAGCGGAAGGAACTGCTGCACCAGCAGCGTGACGGCGCCGGCGAGGCTGGAGACGATGACCCCGGCGAGCACCAGGGTGAGCGGGTCGAGCGCTCCGCCCCGGCGACCGATGAGCACCACGGCGCCGAGACTGGCCATCGCCCCGATCGCCGCGGGAAGGAGGGCGCCGCCGGCGAGCAGCCACCCGAGCGCGGGCCACGCGATGGCCGCGAAGGCGGCGGCGCTCATCCCCAGGCCGGCGCCGGCGGAGAGGCCGAGGATGAAGGGTGACGCCAGCGGGTTCCGCAGGAGCGACTGGAGCAGGAGCCCGCTCGTTCCGAGGGCGGCGCCCGCCACCATCGAGGCGAAGGCGGCGGTGGCGCGGAACCCGAGGATGTCGCCGTTCTCCGGAAGGCCGAAGCGCGGACCCTCGGCGCCTCGACCCACGAGGAGTCGAGCGGCGATCGCCGACGCCAGGAGCAGCGCCATCGCGATCAGGCCGAGCGGTCGTCGCCAGCGCTCCCGCCATGACGCGGCGGCCGTCGCGCTCATCGCGGGCCTCCCGCGGCGGCGGGCGCGCCCTTCGCGCCCGTCGCGTCACGCACCGCGGCGCGGAGCGACTCGATCGCTTCCACGACGCCGC
>CAZSVT010000167.1:0-5847 GCA_964610365.1 uncultured Isosphaeraceae bacterium | reverse complement strand
GATCATGGAGACGGAGCGCATCGCCGCGGCGCTCGAGGATCCGGCGCTCTTCCTCTGCATCGGCACCGCCGGCGCGGTGTGGCCCGCCGCGGGTTTCGTGCACCAGGCGAGGGCGCGCGGCGCCGAGTGCGTGGAATTCAATCTCGTCCGCACGGCGATCAGCGCCCACTTCGACCGGACCATCGAAGGCCCCGCCGCCGCCACCGTTCCGGCGTTCGTCGACGCGCTGCTTCGATCGATCTGAGGCCGCGTCCCGCGCTCGCGCTCAGGTCACGCCGACGGTGACCGGCACCGGCTGCGGGCGCAGCTCGTAGTTGCCGGCGAGGGCGATCTTGAGCGGCACGCGCTTGCCGGTCGGGTCGCGCGGGATCTGGTCCTGGTCGATGATCCGCTGGATCGCCATGATGCCCTCGATGAGCATCTCCGGCCGCGGCGGGCATCCGGGAACATAGACGTCGACGGGGATGAACTGATCCACGCCCTGCACCACGGCGTAGGTGTCGAAGACCCCGCCGGTGGAGGCGCACGCGCCCATGGAGATGACCCACTTCGGCTCGGTCATCTGCATGTAGATGCGCTGCAGGACCGGAAGCATCTTCACCGCCACGCGGCCGGCGACGATGAGCAGGTCCGCCTGCCGCGGGCTGAAGCGCATCACCTCCGCGCCGAATCGGGCGAGATCGAAGCGGCTGCACGCCGTGGCCATCAGCTCGATGCCGCAGCAGGCCGTGGCGAAGGGCATCGGCCAGACGCTGGAGCGGCGGGACCAGTTGACCACCCGCTGCAACTGCGTGGTGAGGATGCTGTCGACGGGGAGAGCGGCTTCGATGCCCATGGGCCGGGAACGGTAGCACGGAGGCCGCGCGGAGGCGAGCGGCGCTACTGCTGGATGCCGAAGGAGTTCTTGCGCCGGTAGTACTTCACCGGATCCTCGCCCTTCGGCGGCGTACCCCACATCAACTCGTTGAGGATGCTGGGCCCCTCCGCCTCGCCGGCGGGCTCATAGCGCTGCTTCACCTCGGTGGCCGTGACGCCGGCCTTGGTGACATGCTCGTAGCAGCCGACGAGCATCGACGCGACCGCCAGGACCGCGAACGCGCCCACGAGGGATTGGATGCGTCGCCGATTCATGCCTCGAGCATCACCTCGAGCTCGGCGGCGCCGTGCACCAGCGTGAAGAGGCGATCGATCTTCATCATGCGCAGGAGTTCCAGCAGCTGGGCGTTCAATCCGAAGAGGACCGGACGCATGCCGCGTTCGATGGCCCGATGACGGGTGTCCACGCACATGCCGAGTCCGAGACTGGAGAGCATCGAGACGCGGCTGAGGTCGAGGATGAAGTATCGGCCCTTCCCCTCGAAGCCGCGCAGCGATCGGGCGATGGACTCGGAGACCTGCTGCGCCTCCACCTGCCCCAGCACCCGGGCCGTGACCTGGGCCACGAGATGTCCGTGACGGAGATCCATCTCGACGGGTGCGTTGCTCGATTGGGCGGTGACGGCCATGCGGCTCCTCGCGTTTCGACCGGATGCACCGGGCCTGACGAATCGTCGTCGCGCGCGTCGACGGGATGCAAGCTGGAGCGTCCCTCCCGGAGATCCGATCCGCATTCTAATGGGTGCCCGTGGCGGAGGGAATCCCCCCAACATGAACCTGGCGCGAAGGAACTTCGTGGCGTGCGGCGGCGCATTCCTTGCCGTCACCGCCCTCTGGCCGCGCCGGAGCCTGGGTTCGTGCCTTGCGGAACGCGCCGAGGCGCCGGATCCGTCCGCCGGCATCGGCGCCGAGGGCGGTGATCCGCCGGCGCTCCGGGAGGTCTCCCGACTCCTTCCGGGCTTCGACGCCGCGCGCAGCCGCGGCTGGGTGCTCCTCTCCGATGTCCCGCCTTCGCTCGCCGCGTCGACGCTGGCGCTGCTCGACGCCACCGCCGCCCAGGTGGCGCGGGCCGTGGACGCCGTCGGCGCCGCGCGCCGCGCAGCGCCGCACCGGCACCTCGCGATCCTCTTCCGCAGCCTCGACCGCTACCGCGACTTCGCATCGGCGCACGACGGCTTCCAGGATTCCAACGCCGCCGGGCACTACGCGGCGACGGGGCGACGATCGGCCTTCGCCGCGCCGGAGCCCTCGCCCGCGCTGCGCCGGGCGCTGGAGTCGCGGGGAATCGATGCGGCGCCGACCGAGATCGCCGGAGGGAGCGTCGACCCGTCGCGCCGACCGTCGCGCGCCGATCGCTCCGGCGCCGCCTTCCGCGCCGCCGTCGACGAGGCGGTGGACGATCTCGAGCAGCGCATGCGGCGCGTCACGAGCCACGAGGCGGCGCACCAGGTGCTCTTCGAGACGGGCGTGCATCCGGAGCCCGGGCGCTGCCCCGCATGGCTCGCGGAAGGACTGGCGTGCTGCTTCGAGACGGAGCGGTCGCTGGGCGACTTCGGTCCCGAGCACGATGTGCCGTCGCGGCGCGAGCGACTGGAGCAGGCGCTCCGGTGCGATCGGCTGCGGCCGCTCGCGGCCCTCGTGGCGTCGGCGTCCCGACCGGCGACGGACACCACGGAGTGCCTCGACTGGTACGCGCAATGCTGGGGCGTGGTGTCGTGGCTGGCGGTCGAACGCCGCTCGGCGCTGGCGGACTACCTCGCGTCCCTCGGGGGAGCCGCGGCGTGGCGGGCCGCCGCCCGCGTGGAATCGTTCGAGCGCTGCTTCGGCGGGATCACGCGGCTGGAGCAGGCGTGGCTCGACCATTGGCGGCCGCGCGTCGCCGCGAATCGATGTGCGATGCCAGCGAGACGCCCAGCAGCACGAAGAGCCACATGAAGTAGAGCCACAGCATGAAGATGGGGGCGACGCCGAGCGAGCTGTAGATGCTCCCGCGCGTGGTGAGCAGGTGCATCACGTAGGCGGAGAGGAATCGGCGTCCCAGCTCGATCAGCACCGCGGCGGCCAGGGCGCCCAGGACGAGGTCGCGCGCCTTGAGCTCCGTGGTGGGAACCACGGTGTAGACCACCCAGAGCAGCAGCCAGATGAGGCCGACGCTCAGCGAAGCTCGCGAGAGCGAGAGGAGCCAGCCCCATTGCGGCAGGTTGGCGGCCGCCCCCTGGAGCCTGGAGGTGATCAGCGGAAGCATGGCCAGGATGAGCGGGCCGGCGGTGAGCAGGAACCAGTAGAGGAGGATGCGGCGCGTCCACGCGCGGGTCTGGCCGGAGCGCGCGATCTGGTTGAGCGAGTCCTCGATGCCGGCCACCAGCCAGATGGCGGTGAAGACCACCACGCCCACGCCCACCCATCCCAGCGTGGCGAGATTCACCTCGCCCGCCTTCTCCACCAGCGAACGCACCCATTCGCCCACCGAAACCTGCTCGCCGCCGCTCACCACCTGAAGCCCGGTGAGGCCGAGGTTCTCGATGAGATTGCTCACGAACTCCGGGAACTTCTCCGCCATGAGCCCGCGCACCACCACCGTGGCCACCACCAGCATCGGCACCATGCCCAGCAGCGTTCGGTAGGCCAGCGACGCCGCCATCTGCGGGAGACGATCGTCGCGGACCCGCACGACGAGCGCGATGAGCTCCTCGATCCATCGTGGCCAACGCCGCGGAGCCGCCGTGCTCATGGGCGGGGAGTGTACGGCTTCGCTGCGGCGATCATTTCGGACGGTCCGCCGCAACGGCATCGCGGATGATGCGAAGGCCGAACGCGGTCGAGGCGCGCGGATCGTCGGGCCGGATGCTGCTGGAGACGACGGTCTCGCCCGGGCCCTCGGCGGGAGCGGCGGCGCCGCCTCCGCCGAGACCGACCGTGCGTCCATTGAGGCGCGGCGGCGGGCCGCCGATCTTGATCATGACGCCCAGGCTGTAGCAGTCGCACTCCTTGAAGTGGTACTCGGCGCCGCCGCCACCGCCCTGCACGCTCGCCCCGCGGGCGTCGAACGAGTCGGCGCCGCCGAGATCCACGAGCGCCGCGAGGGCCTGCTGCGCCGCCGCACCCTGCGAGAGACCATCCGCGCGGTAGGCATCGTTGCCCTCACGATCGATGAGCACCGCGGCGCTCTCGTCCCACGCCGCGCCCTGGCCGGCGGCGGTGCGCGAGTAGTAGAGGTCGTTGCCGCCCGCTTCGAGCAGTGCGCCGAACGCCTGGTGGGCGGCGAATCCCTGGGCGTAGCGATCGCCGCGGTAGAGGTCGTCGCCGGCGTGATCGGCGAGCACGCCGAGCGCGAAGAAGTACGCGCCGCCCTGGCTGAACTCGCCAGACTCGTAGCGATCGTCGCCGGCGTCGTCCACGAGCAGCCCGACGCCGCCGGGCATCTCGCGTCGGAGGCCGTAGCCCACCCCCTGCGAGAAGGCTCGATCCGTGGCCGGCGTTCCGTAGGCGCTGGGCGAACCGTGCACGGCGTATCGATCGTTCCCCGCGCGATCGACGAGCGCCCCCATGCCGCGCGGACCGCCTACCCCCTGGCAGAGGACGGCGCCTTCGTAGGAGTCGCTGCCGCCGCCGTCGACGAGGAGCCCGGCGCCGTAGAAACCCGCGCCTTCGCTCCAGGCGCGGGCGAGGTGCACATCGTCGCCGTCGTCGTCGATGAGGATCGCCACGCCGAGCATGGCGGCGCCCGAACTCAGCGTGATTCCCTCGTAGCGATCGTTGCCCGCCGCGTCGCGCAAGTAGGAGAAGCCCATGAGCGCGCCGCCGGGCCCCACCGGTCCGCGGGAGACATAGGTGTCGTTCCCCGCCAGGTCGACGATGACGCACGCGTTGGCCATGATCGCCGCGTGCACCGAGACGCCGCGCTCCGGGTCGAGCGACGGCGGCGCCCACTCGGTGCGCTCGGGCCACTCGTAGCGATCGTCTCCCCCGGTGTCGAGCACGGCGGCGACCCGGCCCATGTCGTAGCGATTGGCGCCCGTGCCGCCGATGACGCACCAGCCGATGGGCTCCAGCCGCTCGGCGCCGAGGATTGTTCCCTCGACGGCGCCGGCCAGTTCCGCCGGCAGCGTCTCGGCCTCCTGCGCCGACCAGTCGCAGCGCGACTCGAACCGGACATCGGCGAGGGCCACGGCGTGGGCGAGCGCCCCCGGTTCGATCGCCGACGCCGCGGCCGCCAGGCGCTTGGCGCACTCCAGGTCGGCATCGGCCGGCATGGGCGTGCGCTCGGAGATCGACAGGAGGCGCACGGCGTCCGCGCGGAGCTCGGCCCAGCGGGTCGCGAGCGCGGCGGCCTCCGCGTCGTCGGGCCGATGATTCGGATCCTCCGCCGGCAGCAGCGGCGCCAGGGCCTCGTGCACCCGCTGATTGCCTCCGCGAGCGAGGTAGTCGAGGTGGAACATCGCGTGGTAGGCCGACGGAGCACCCTGCACTCCGCCGCCCTCCTCGGACGGCGACTCCGCGCCGAAGGCGACCGACGCAAGGCGCGCCGCCGCGAGTCCCGGCCGCGGCGCCGCCCCGGCGCCGACCATCGACTGGGCGACCTCCGGCAACGACCACGGATCGACGAAGAGCGCTCGCACGCAGGGCAGCATGCGCTCCGTCTGCGCTCGCGCCGCGGCGCGGCGGAGCTGCGCCTCGACGGCGGCGATCGGCTCGGCCAGCGAGTGCGCTGCGACGGCGGCGCCGAGCAGCGAGGCCCCGTCGTGCGGCGTCAGCAGGGGAGGCGTCTCGGCGCAGGCGATCCAGGCGGCGATCGAAGCGGCGGTGAGGAGCATGGCGTGGAGCCTAGGAGCATTCGCGGCCCGGGATCGCGCGTCGGCTCTGGCAGCCCTCTTCGGCTCAAGCACTCGGCGCCGATTCGGCCGCGCGTCGGCTCTGGCAGCCCGAACCGCCGCGGCGTGCGCAGGTCCGCGCGTCGGCCCCGGCAGCCCG
>CAZSVT010000166.1:0-5863 GCA_964610365.1 uncultured Isosphaeraceae bacterium | reverse complement strand
TCGAGCGCCCCGCGTCGAGCCTGCTGGTGATCGCCGGCCCCTGCGTCCTGGAGGACGACGCCACCAACCTCACCATCGGCACGACCCTTCGGGACGCCTGCAGGGAACTGGGCTGGCCCTATGTCTTCAAGGCCAGCTTCGACAAGGCCAACCGCACGAGCGTCCGAAGTCATCGTGGTCCGGGAGCTTCGGCCGGCCTGGATCGACTGCGACGACTGCGCGAAACGCTCGAGGTGCCGGTCACCACCGACATCCACGAACCATCGCAGGCGCAGGCGGCCGCCTCGGCGGTGGACCTCCTCCAGATCCCGGCATTCCTCTGCCGTCAGACGGATCTCCTGCTCGCCGCCGCCGACACCGGCCTGCCCGTCAATGTGAAGAAGGGCCAGTTCCTCTCCCCCGCCGAGATGCGCCCCGTGGTGCAGAAGCTCCAGCAGGGCGGATGCCGCCATCCGATGGTGACCGAGCGCGGCACCTTCTTCGGGTACCACCGCCTGGTGAACGACTTCATCGGCCTGGGGGACCTCCGCGAGCTGGGCGTGCCCCTCTGCTTCGACGCGTCGCACTCCACGCAGCTTCCCGGCGCCACGGGAACGATGAGCGGCGGACGGCCGGAGCGGACGGCGCTGCTCGCCCGCGCCGCGGTCGCCGCCGGCATCGACGCGATCTTCCTGGAGTGCCATCCCGATCCGTCGCTCGCCAGCAGCGATTCGAGCATCGCCCTGCCCCTGCGGGAGGTTCCGCCGCTGCTGGAGCGCCTCAAGGCGATCCGCGCCGCGACCGAGGCATGAGTCGACGCGGCGGGATTGAGCCTGCGCCGCGGCCACGAATAGAATCGACCCGCCGATGAAGCACTGCGACCTCTGCCAGAAGCCGGCCGTGGTCCACGAGGTGGTGATCCGCAACGGGGTCACCACCGAGGTGCATCTCTGCGCGGAGCATGCCGCGGAGAAGGGCTACCAGGTCCCCGTGTCGCCGGTGGCGCAGGCCCTCACGCAGCTCGTGGAGCAGACCGGGCTCGCCAGGCGCGGTCGGCGCAGCGGCGCGTGTCCCGGGTGCGGCCTCACCATCGTCGAGTTCCGGCAGAGCGGCGTCCTTGGATGCCCCGCCTGCTACGACGCCTTCCAGCCCGACCTCGGCACGCTCATCGAGCGCGCCCAGGCCGGCGCCACGCATCACATCGGTCGGGCGCCGCCGCGGGCCGTGGCGGGCGCCGATCGCATCCTGCGCCGCCAGCGTCTGGTGCAGGAGCTGGACGCCGCCGTCGCCGCCGAGCAGTACGAGCGCGCCGCGCGCCTGCGCGATCGGCTCCACGATCTCGACGCCGGCGGCGCGGAGACCTCGTCGTGAGGCTCGGAGCGCAGGGGCCGCTCGGCCAGGCGGGCGCGGACGCCGATGTGGTGGTCTCCAGCCGCATCCGCCTCGCCCGGAATCTCGCCGGGTTCCCGTTCGTGGCGAGAGCGAGCGAAGTGCAGCGCCGGGAGGTGATCGAGCTGGTGCGTCGCGCCGGGGGCGGCGGCGCCGAGTCGTCGGCCGTCGAGTGGACGCCGATGGCGCAGCTCTCCGCCCATCGACGGCAGCTCCTGGTGGAGCGCCACCTGGTGAGCCGCAACTTCGCCACCACCGAGATCGCCAGCGCGGTGGGACTGAGCCCCGACGAGACGCTCTCGGTGATGGTCAACGAGGAGGATCACCTGCGGATCCAGTCGCTGACCCCGGGGTTCGACCTGCGCGGCGCCATGACGATCGCCTCCGGATTCGACGAGGCCCTGGGCCGGCGCGTGGATTACGCCTTCAGCCCGCGATGGGGCCATCTCACGGCATGCCCCACGAACGTGGGCTGCGGCATCCGGCTCTCGGCGATGGTGCATGTGCCGTCGCTCAAGCTCACCGGCGAGCTGGAGCGTGTGAAGCGCGCCGCGAAGGACCTGAACCTGGCGGTGCGCGGTTTCTACGGCGAAGGCACGGAAGCGATCGGCAGCTTCTTCCAGATCTCCAACCAGGTGACGCTGGGCGTCTCGGAGGAGGACCTGCTGGAGGAGTTCGCCGACCGCGTGGTGCCGCAGATCGTGACCTACGAACGGGAGGCGCGCACGATGCTCATGGAGCGGTCGCGCCTGGTGGTGGAGGACAAGGTGTGGCGCGCCGCGGCCACGCTGCGGGCGGCGCGCCTGCTCACCGCCGATGAATCGCTGAAACTGCTCTCCAGCCTGCGCCTGGGCGTGGCCGCCGGAATCGTCGGCGGACTTCCCTTCGATCGCCTGAGCGCTCTGCTGGTGCAGACGCAGCCGGCGCACCTGATGGCGTCGGAGCCGGCGGCGAAGGACGAGCAGACCGCGAAGGCGATCCGGGCCGGTTTCCTCCGGCAGGCGCTGCGCGACGTGGAAGTGGGTTGACCGGCGCCGTCGGGCGGCGATCGGCGCCGACGGGCGCCGATGAGCGCCGCTGAAGGCCGATGTGCGCCGTGCACACCGGTGCTCACCGGTGCACGCCACTCCGCCGCTACTTGGCCTTCTGGGCGGCCCCGAGCTTGTCGGCGCCCACCGCGAAGGCCATGTCCTTCTCGGTGATCCCGCCGGCGTCGTGGGTGGAGAGGGTCAGCGTCACCTTGTTCCAGCGCACCAGGATGTCCGGGTGGTGCTGGGCCCGCTCGGCCTCCTGGGCCACCGCGTTGACGAACTTCATCGCCTCCGCGAAGTCCTTGAGGAGGTAGGTCCGCTGGATCGAGTCGCCGGACTGGGTCCACTTGGTGAGCGAGTCGAGACGCTCGTCCACCTGCGCCTGGGTGAGGCGTGTCATTGGGGCCTCATGATACCCGCGGGAAGGTCCATAATGCCGCGATGCAGCCTCGCGGCGTCACGCGGCTCGCCCCCAGTCCGAGCGGGCCGCTCCACCTGGGGAACGCGTGCACGCTGACGGTCACCTGGGCGCTGGCGCGCCGGCTCGGCTGGCGCATCCTGCTGCGCATCGAGGATCTCGATCGCCCGCGCGTCCGTCCGGGCGCGGAGGCGGAGATCCGACGCAGCCTGGAGTGGCTCGGCGTGGACTGGGACGAGGAGTCCCCGCGCCAATCCACCCGCGGTCCCGCGTACGAGCGCGCCATGGAGCGCCTCGCGGCGCAGGGCTTTGTCTTCGAGAGTCCCCATTCGCGCGCCGAGGTCCGCGCCGCCGGCGGCGAAGTCGAGGAGTCCGATCCCGCCAGCGCGCCGCACGGCGGGCCTCCCGCGCCCGCCGGCGCTCCCTTCCCGCGCTCGCTCCGCCCTGCTGATCCGTCGCGTCGTCGCTTCGTCGACCGGGGGGTGAATCACCGGTTCCTCGTCCCGGACGAACCGATCGATCTGGTGGACGAAGTGCTGGGACCACGAAGCATCGACCTGGCCCGCGGGATGGGCGACTTCATCCTCTGGTCGAAGTCCGGCACCGCGTCGTACCAGCTCGCCGTGAGCGTGGACGACGCCGCATCGGGTGTCACCGAGGTGGTCCGCGGCGCGGATCTCCTGCCGTCGGCGGCCGCGCAGACCCTCATCCACCGGGCGCTCGGTCACGCGCCGCCGCGCTGGTGGCACCTGCCGCTCGTCCTCGACGAGGCAGGCCGGCGACTGAGCAAGCGCGACGGCGACCTCTCCCTGGCGACGCTGCGCGAGCGCGGCGTCGATCCATCGCGCGTGATCGGCCTGGTGGCCTGGTGGATCGGCGCCGGGACCACCGCGGAACCCCGCGACGCCCGCGCCCTCCGCGACGCCTGCGAACCCGAACTCCTGCGCCGCTGGGCACAGCGGCCGCCGCCGAAACTCGACGCCCCGGCGCTGGAATGGCTCCTCGGTTGAGCGCGGGCGACTCAGCCCCCGCCGCGCTCGGCGAGCACGCGGCGCACCGCCGCGTCCACGAGCCTGGCGATCGCATCGGCCTCGAGATTGACCTCGTGGCCGGCGTCGAGCATCGCCAGGTTGGTGCGCTCGAGCGTCTCCGGGATCAGGGCCACCGTGACGATCGTCGCGGAAGGGTCTGCGGCGGCCTCGCGGCTCGGCGCGGCGGTCACGTCCGCCACCGTGAGCGAGACGCCGTTGACCGCGATGCTCCCGCGCGCCGCGACGAACGGGGCCACCTCGGGCGGCGTCAGGAACCGCACGCGCCAATCGCCCGCATGCGCGGTCACCGACTCCACGCGCCCCACGCCGTCCACATGCCCCTGGACCAGGTGTCCTCCCAGCAACGTGGACGGAGTGGCGGATCGCTCCAGGTTGACGCGGCGCCCCGGCGCCCATCCGCCCAGCGTGGTGCGCGAGAGCGTCTGCGGGACGACATCGAATGCGAGCGATCCCGACTCCGCGGAGACGAGGGTGAGGCAGCAGCCGTCGACGGCGATCGACTCGCCGCTCTGCGCCCGGGGCGGCCATCCCGCCGCGTCGATCTCCAGGCGCGCCCCGTGCGCCGCGGGCCGCACGCTCCGCACCGTTCCCATGCGCTCGACGAGGCCCGTGAACATCGCCGGGTCACCAGCAGCGCGACGGCTCGGCGCCCGGGTAGTAGCGCGCCAGGATCTGGCGCCAGCTCCGGCCCGCTCGGGCCATCGCCTCCGAGCCGTACTGGCAGAGGCCGACGCCGTGGCCGTGCCCGTGACCTTCGAAGGTCACCCATCCCCCGGTGACGGTGGCCTCGAAGTTGCTGCTGCGGAGCCGACGCGCGGGCTCGGAGGAGTCGCGGCCGTCGGCGGAGTTCATCGCGGTCCGGAAGGCCTCGGCGGAGACCGTGGCGCTGGCGCCGGTCTCGTCCATCACGCGGAACTCCGCGGCGCGGCCGGAAACGGTCCAGCGCGGCGTCTCCACCGCCGCCACGGCGCGGAACTGGGCGAGATCGGGGCGACCGTTCGCCCGACCCCAGGCCGCGAGCCGGCGTCCCACCTCGTCGGCGGCCAGGCGTTCGGTCCACGAGTACGACGGCGAGTTGCGGCAGCAATCCGGGCGCCGGCCCGCCGCGCTGCGCCCGAGCGCCAGCGGCGGGATGTCCTGGAGCGGGTTGCGCGTCACCGCGTCCACGGCGTCGGCGGCGGCGCCCCCGCAGCAGCTCGAGTAGTAGGCCGGCACCACGCGACCGTCGTAGAGCAGCAGCACGCCGCGCGTGTCGGCGGTGGCGCGGCGAGCGACCTCGCTCGTGGATTCGCCGATCCACGCCTGGCTCGCCTCGCCGGCCACGAGATCGAAGTGGCGTCGCGATCCCCAGTAATCGGCCTCGCAGACCGCGTAGCTCCGCGCCGCGATCGCCTGGGCGCGATACGTCTCCAGATCCCACGACCGGTAGAGCTCCTTCGCCAGCACGCCGGGGAGGTAGCGCTCCATGCCGAGCACGGCCACCAGGTCGATCACGCCGCCGCCGTCGCTGCGCTGGTGGAGGCGAAGGACGCCCGGCCAGCGCGAGCCCGCGAAGGTGACGGGCGTCTCGGCGCCGGAGCCGTTGCGGGCGCGGATCTCCAGCGGCCGGGCCGCCGGCGCCGACCACTCCGCGCCGCCGGCGCCGCGCACCACCCACGACGCGCCGCTGCTCCGAACGCTGATGGGAGAGGCCATCGTCGCGGGCGCCGTGGTGCCGTCGAGTTCGCGGATCTCGAAGGTGGAGGACGGCGCCGCAAGGTCCACCTCGCCGCCGCGCACCGTGGCGAAGCGCACGCGGACCTGGGGCTCGGCGGCGGGCGGCAGCGGGCGAGGCGCCGGCGCCTCGGCGACGGTGGGCGGCGGGGTCTCGTCGCTCGCGGCCTCGCGCCGCCGGTCCACCACTTCATCCAGCGGAGAGGGCGGCCGCGCCGGCCAGGCCGATCCATCCTGCGAGCGCCCGGACTGGCAGCCTCCGGGACCGACCCAGGCCGTGA
>CAZSVT010000165.1:0-5864 GCA_964610365.1 uncultured Isosphaeraceae bacterium | reverse complement strand
GCTGAAGGCCGAATCCCGGGCCGCGCTCTTCAGGCCCGGCCTCAACGACTACGCCCTCGGCTGGTTTGTCCGTCGCAACGAGCGCGGGCGGCTGGTCCAGCAGCACGGCGGCGGCGTGCGCGGCTTCGCCGCCGAGATGCGCCGCTATCCGGAGATCGACGGCGCCATCATCGTCCTCTCGAACGATGATCGGCAGCAGGTGTGGCGCCTGGGCGCGGCGCTCGAAGGCGCGCTCTTCGGCGATCCGCCCGCGCCCGACGAGACGATGCGTCCAATCGACGAGGCGGCCTCCGGATCGCTGGCGGGAAGCTTCCAGTCCGATCGCGGCACCGTCATCGAGGTGGAGCGAGCCGGCGCCACCGCGGTGGTTCGAGTGCGCTGGTCACCCCCCGACGGCCCCGTCACCACCGGCACGCTTCTCGTCGACGGGCAGGGAGCGATCCACCTCTTCGACGGCCACGACGCCGTGCCGATCTCGATCGAGCGCGACGGAGCGGGGCGGGCCACGGCCCTGACGCTGCTTCGCGAGCGCTATCGGCGCATCGGCGCGGGTCCTTGATGCGATCGATCCCGCGGCCCGGGCTGCTATCGTTGGGCGATGGCCCCTGACTGCGAGCCGGTCCGTCCGCGGCGCCGCCCACGACGCGGAGATCGGCCGGCTCGAACGCCATCACGCGTCGCGGCGATGGCCGCGATGATCGTCCATGCGGGCCTCGCCGCCGCCGTGCCGCCGCCGGGCCCCGCCGCGAAGCCGGCGCCGCAGGCCGGCCCCACGAAGCCTGCGCCCGAGGCGCTTCCGCTGGCCACGGTGGAGATCGATCGGCCGCTCGGCGTCGCGTTCTCGCCCGATGGCATGCTGCTCGTGGCCGCCGGGCCGGAAGGGATCCTCGAGATCGATCCCGAGCGCATCGATCGTCGCCGCGTGCTGGTGCCCGGCGCAGCCGATCGCTCCTTCACGGCCGTCGCGAGTCTTCCCGACGGCGCCTTCGTGGCGCTCGAGAGCCTCGCGCCGTCGCTCGAGCGCTTCCGCCGCGACGGAAGCGCGTGGCCGCTGCCCGCCGAGGCGGCCGGACCGCAGGCCGACGGTCGACCCCTGCGGCGTCCCGGTGGCATCGCCCTGTCGAGCGACGGCTCGGAGATCGCCGTCGCCGATACCGGGAACGATCGCGTGGTGCGGCTGGGCCTCGCGTCGCCGATCGAGCCGCGTTCGCTCGGCGCCGGGGGCGACCCCGACGCGCGGCTCCGCGCGCCCGCCGGGGTCGCGTTCGATCCCGCGGGCCGCCTCTTCGTGGCCGACGCCGACCGTCACCGCATCGTGCGCTTCGGTCGCGACGGGCGCTTCGAGACCGCCTTCGGCACGCGCGGAGCGAACCCGGGACAGCTCGAGCGCCCGCTCGCGCTGATCGCCGACGATGGCTCGCTCCTCGTCGCGGATCATTACAACCATCGCGTGCAGCGATTCGCCGAGGACGGAGACTTCCGGACGCTCTGGGGCATGCACGCGGTGATCCCGCGCGAAGGGGACGGACGCATCCACTACCCGGTGGCCATCGCGTCCGATCCGGCGCGCGGGCGCTTCGCCGTCGCCGAGCCGTTCGAGCGACGCGTGCAGATCTTCCGGCGTTCGCGCGAAGGAGAGCGCGTGCCGATCGGTCCTCCACCGCCCGCACGGGAGGGCGTCTCGAGTCACTTCGGCGAGGGGATCGCGGTGGACGGCACGCTGCTGGCGGCCTGGGAGCCCGAGGCGTCGGCGGTGGTGGTCTTCGACCTGCGCGGCGAACGGCCCGTGCATGTCACCACCTTCGGAAGCGCCGGGCGGCGACCGCAGGAGATCGGCCGCGTCGCCGGCATCGCCGCCGATGAGGCGAGCGAGCGGATCTGGATCCTCGACGCGGGACAGCGACGGCTCGTGGAGTGGTCGCTCCGCCGCGATCCCGCGGGCGAGCTCCGTTTCGAACCGTTCATGGCCCG
Organism: uncultured Isosphaeraceae bacterium; assembly: GCA_964610365.1. Classification (GTDB taxonomy): domain Bacteria; phylum Planctomycetota; class Phycisphaerae; order Phycisphaerales; family SM1A02; genus VGXK01. The sequence goes on along the minus strand of CAZSVT010000165.1, from coordinate 3,893 downwards.
CGTGGTGCGTTCGATCGACTTCGAGGCGATCGCCCGGTCGCTGCCCGCCGCGCCGGACGGCTCCGCCGACTTCGATCCGATCGCCATCGCCCATGCGCCGGGAGGCCTGCTCCTGCTCGATCGGGCGCGCCGGCAGGTGCTGCGCCTCGACGACGCGTCCTGGCGTCCCGTCGGCGCGCTGCGCAACGCGGACATGGGATTCCCGCGCGACCCGATCGCCATGGCGATCGACCCGCCGGCGCGCCGCGCCGCGATCCTGGACGGGCGGGACCCGCAGCGCCTCGCCGCCATCGTGCCGCTCGGGCCCGAGGGCGACACGCGCGTCGTTCCCCGGCCGCCGGGCCTCGTGGATCCGCAGTCCATCGCGTGGCTGGGCGAGGATCGCCTGGTGGTCACCTGCGGCGACGACCGCTTCTTCATCCTCGATCTCGACGGCGGCGCCCGCGCTTCGCCTCCCCTGCGCGGGATCGAGGACGGCCGGCTCTGGCATCCGCGAGGCGTGGCCGGCGCCGCCGACGGTTCGTTCTTCCTGGTCGACTGGGGCAACCATCGGCTCCAGCGCTTCGATCGCGACGGAGCGTGGCTCGCGCGCTTCGGCATCGGGCGCTCCGCGCTGCGTCCGCGCATGCCCGATGCCGTGCCTCCCGTCCTGCGCCCGAAGCCGGGTTCCGCGGCGCCGGCGCCTGCGCCGCCGGTCGGGCCGCGCGGACCGTGGCCGCGTCGCATCGAGCGGGTCGGCGGCGTCCTGCAATGGCGACCGGTGAGCGCCGACGGCGCGGCGCTCGAATCGATCCCGCTTCGGGATCCATTCTTCGTGCGGATCGAGCCGCTCGGAGAGGACTTCGGGTCGACCGCGCTCTCCGTGGACGCCGCCATGCCGCATCACGGCCACGGGATGAACCTGGTGCCGGCGGTGCGCGCCGACGAGCGCGGAGGCTGGCGCGCGGGTCCGCTCCTCTTCCAGATGCCGGGCGCGTGGGAGATCTACTTCGACTTCGAGCGCGACGGCGTCACGCGTCGCGTGCAGGACGAGGTGATCATGGAGGAGTCGAAGTGAAGGCCGCGGCGGGCGCGGTGGCGCTCCTGGCGCTGGCGGCGGCCGCGATGACGCTCGCGGGCGATGGGACGAGTTCGTCCGCGCCATCGGACGGCGCCATCTCCGGGCCGGCGCTGCGTCGGCTGCTCTCCATGCGACGACCGACGGCGCCGGCGCCCGATCCGACGAACCGATGGGCGGACGATCCCGCGGCGGCCGCGCTGGGACAGCGGCTCTTCTTCGAGCCTCGACTCTCGCGGAACGGCGCCGTGAGCTGCGCCACCTGCCACGATCCCGCGAAGGGATTCACCGACGGTCGGCGGCGCGCCGTGGGCCTGGCCGAGGGAACGCGGAACACCCAGGGGCTCCTGGACATCGCCGACCTTCCGTGGTTCACCTGGGATGGTCGCGCCGACTCGCTCTGGAGCCAGGCGCTGCATCCCTTCGAGGACGATCGCGAGATGGGCATCTCGCGCGTCGAGCTGATCGAGCGGGTCCGGTTGATCGAGCCGCTCCGCGCGGAGTACGAGCGCCTCTTCGGCCCGCTCCCTCCGACGACGAGACCCGGGGCCGCCGCCGTCCCGCCCCCGACGACTCCGGCGGCCCCGCCCGGCGCGGAGGCCGACCCCGCCGCGCTCGCCGTCGATCGCGCCTTCGCCAACCTGGGCAAGGCGATCGCCGCCTACGAGCGCCGGCTGCGCACCGGACCGAGTCCCTTCGATCGAGCGCTGGAGCGCCTGGAGCGCGGCGACGCGGCGGCGATCGAGGGATTCGGCGAACCGGAGCGTCGCGGCATGCTCCTCTTCGTCGATCGCGCCGACTGCTGGCGCTGTCATCACGGTCCGTTGCTCAGCGACGGTTCGTTCCACTCCATCGGCGTGCCGCTCCTGGACGGTGGGATCCCGCACGATCGAGGCCGGCTCGACGCCATCGCCCGCCTCCAGGCGAGCCCGTTCAACGCGGCCGGTCCCTTCAGCGACGATTCGTCCGGCTCGAAGGCCGCCCTCACGCGGAGTCTGGCCGCCGACCCGATGCTCTGGGGCGCGGTGCGGACGCCGTCCCTGCGCAACGCGGCGCGCACCGCCCCGTACATGCACGAGGGGCAGTTCGCCTCGCTCGAAGAGGTGGTGCGCTTCTACTCCACGCTCGAGGGCGCCCTGACCGACCATCACGGCGAGCGCGTGCTGGAGCCTCTCGGACTCTCCGATCGCGAGATCGCCGACCTCGCCGCCTTCCTCCGATCGCTCGATGGATCGCTTCCAGATCCGGAGCTGCTGCGAGCGCCTCGGGAGTGACGGCGCATCGCCGCCGCTGCGCACTACACTCGACGGGCCGTCGGGGGCGGCCGCGGTCCCAGGAGCTCCCGACATGCCCCATCGTTCCACGCTCGCCATCCTCGCCCTCGCCGCATCCGCGGCGCTCGTCACCGCGAGCGCCGCGCACGAGGACGACCCCAAGGCGAAGTCGTGGGAGCCGCCGTTCGTGGGACCCCCGTGGCGCCTGGCCATCGAAGGCGCGCAGGGCGGCCTCGCCGAGAGCTTCGATGCCCAGGGCGTGCAGCTCCTCGGCTGGTTCCCGGTGACGAGCATCGACGCGGCGGCCACCAGCGGCAACGACTGCTGGGGCTACGTGAGTCCGAGCGGTCGCGAGTACGCCATCATCGGCGTCTCGAGCGGCACGGGCATCGTGGAGATCACCGATCCCGCCGCCGCGCAGCTGGTGGCGTTCCTCCCGGGACCGAGCAGCCTCTGGCGCAACGTGAAGACCTACCAGCACTGGCTCTACGCGGTCAGCGAGGGCGGCGGGGGCATCCAGGTCTTCGACCTCGCCCAGATCGACGCGGGCATCGTGACCACGCTGCCGAGCGTGACCACCGGCGGGACGCAGGCCACGCACACCATGATCATCAACGAGGTCACCGGCTACCTCTATCGCATGGGCGGAGGGTCGAGCGGCATCCGCGTCTACAACCTGGCGCCCAACCCGGCGCAGCCCACCTATGTGGGCGCCTGGAGCCAGCGCTACGTGCACGACGGATGCGTCTTCTCCTACACCAGCGGTCCGTACGCGGGCAAGGAGATCTTCTTCGCCTGCGGCGGACTCAACGGCGGATTCGACAACACCGGCGTCAGCATCATCGACGTGACCAACAAGGCGTCGATGACCGTGCTCTCCACCTTCTATTACGCCAACGCGGCGTTCTGCCACCAGATCTGGCCCACCGAGGATCTCCAGTACGCCTACATCAACGACGAGATCGACGAGCAGAACTTCGGCATCTACTCCAAGGGGCGCATCGTCGACCTGTCGAACCTCAGCGCGCCGGTGCTTGCGGGGACCTTCGACTCGGGTCTCTCGACCGTGGACCACAACGAGTACGTGCGCGGCGACTTCCTCTACTGCTCCAACTACAAGAGCGGGCTGCGGGTCTTCGACATCTCCGATCGGGTGCACCCGGTCCAGGTGGCGTGGTTCGACACCTACCCGGCCGACAACGGCTCCGGCTACGCCGGGCTCTGGAGCAACTACCCCTTCTTCCCCAGCGGCACGGTGATCGGCAGCGACATCCAGCGCGGGCTCTTCATCTGGCGCGTGAGCGACGACGGCCTGAAGATCAGCTACCCCGACGGCGTCCCGCAGCTCATCGCGCCCGCCGGCGGCCAGGCGATCACGGTGTCGATCGACGAACTGGGCGACGCCGCCCTCGATCCATCCTCCCCGGCGCTGCGGATCATCGGCGGGAACGGCACCACGGAGATCCCGATGTCGCCGCTGGGAGGCTCGCTCTGGCAGGCGATCACGCCGCCGCTCGCGTGCGGAACGGAGGTGGGCCTGCGCTTCGTCGCCTCCACGCTCG
>CAZSVT010000164.1:0-5928 GCA_964610365.1 uncultured Isosphaeraceae bacterium | reverse complement strand
TCCGTTCCTCGGCGTCGACCATGTCGCGGCGCACCTCGTGGCGGCGCTGCTGGACGCGGACGCCATCCCGTTCCCGGCGCTGGGTCTGGTGGTCTCCGGCGGCCACACCGCGGTCTTCCACATGCGCGATCCGATCTCGCTGCGGCTCCTGGTGCGGACGCCGGACGACGCGGCGGGTGAAGCCTTCGACAAGGGGGCGACGCTGCTGGGTCTCCCCTACCCGGGCGGACCGGCGATCGATCGCCTCGCGGAACGGGGTCGCGATCGCGCGGTCGACTTCCCCGTGCCGCGCGCGGACTTCAGCTTCAGCGGGCTCAAGACGGCGCTGCGCCGCGAGGTGCGCGGCGCGCCGAACGACGCGGCCCGGCAGCCCCCGCCGCCGATGGACGACGCCCGCCGTGCCGATCTCGCCGCGAGCTTCCAGCGGGCCGTCGTCCGCACCCTGGTCCGCGGGCTGGAGCACGCCTGGGATCGCGCGGTGGAGGACCTCGGTCCACCCGCCGCCATCGTGGTGGGCGGCGGCGTGGCGGCGAATCGCCGCCTGCGCGCGGAGCTCGAGGCCTTCGCGAAGGCGCGCGGCGCGGCGCTGCGCCTCCCGCCGATGGCCTACTGCCTCGACAACGCGGCGATGATCGCCGGGCTCGGCGCCCTTCGCGCGGCGCGCGGCGACGCCGACGCCCTCGACCTCGCGCCGCAGCCCCTCTCGTCGATCCCGCGATAGCGGTGCGCCGCGGCGCGATCGCGGCGTCGCGCCGAGCCCGCGGCGCCGGCCGGGAGCCGCCGCGCCGCCGACTACGATGCGGCCGTGAACTCCACGGCGTCGGCCATCCTGACGATCGCCGGTCTCGCGGCCCTGCTCCTCCCCGGGCTGATCCTGATCACGCTCGGCGTGCGCGGGCGCTGGAGGCGGGATCAGCCGCGCTGCGCCGGTTGCGGACAGATCGTGGGCCCGCACGAGATCGTCGAGCGGGGACGCTGCCCCGAGTGCGGTCGCGACCTGGCCGCCGAAGGAGGCGTTCGCTTCTTCTCGCGTCGCGTCCGTCCCGTGGCGATCGTCATCGGGGCGATCCTCGCCATCGGGTCGCTCGCCGTGCCGGTGGCGGCGTCGCTCGTCATCCGGGCGACGAGGCCCGGCGGCGCCGGCGCCATGAACCTCATGTCCAACGACGAGCTCATCACGCTCGTCGAGGACGGGTCGTTGGGGCCGGCGCGCACGGCCCTTCTCGAACTCGTCTCCCGCGCGATGTCCGTCGGTCCGCGGGGAGGCGCCGCCGCCGGGAACGCGCGCCAGGCGCCGTCGAAGGCGGACTTCGACCGCCTGCTCCAGGTCATCGCCGCGCTCGAACCCGACGACCCGCGACTCGGATCGGCGGAGCTGGGCGACCTCCTGCTCCACGCCCAATCCAGCGGCGCCTTGACGAAGGAGCGGCTCGAGGTCCTCGCCGATCGCTGGTTCCCGCCGAGTCGGCTCCTGGGCGTGCAGCCCAGGATCCGCGAGGGCGGCGGCATCCAGTTGGCCAACCGCACGCGCGACGGCTCGCGTCCGCTCGCCTGCCGCGCCTGGATCGAATGGATCGAATGCGACGGCGATCGACTGCCGCTGCAGCGATGGGGCGGGTGCGAGACCGCCTGGACCGATCTCGACCGCGGCGCGGCCACGACGCTCACGGCGGCGCCGGGCCGGCGCACGCTGCGGGCCCGGTTGCGGCGCGAGCTCTATGTCGACCATGCCGCGGCGGCCGCGCCGCTCCCTCCGCCCGGGTCGCCTCCGGGGAACGGCGTGGGCGTGGTCTTCAGCGACGAGGAGACGGTGGAGATTCCCGTCGAGGTCATCGCGAAGGACGCGGAATCCTTCATCCCCATGCGCTCGCCGGCCGATCGACGCGCCGAAGTGATCCGCGCCTGCCGCGCCGACGCGGTCGCCCTGGATCGGATGGCGGTCGGGCCGTGCATGCTCCACGCCGACGCGGAGGTCGGCTTCGTGAAGGATCTGCGTCTCTGCTTCGAGATCGTGGTGGTGCTCGACGGACGCGAGATTCCCGTGGGGTGGATGTCCACGCATGCCACCGGCGATGGGTCCACTTCGACCTCCGCGGGCATGGCCGCCTCGCTCGAGTGTCCGCACGAAGTCCCCCGCACGGTGACCGTCCTCTTCCGTCCCGCGCCGAGGCGCGTGGAGGATCAGCCGGGCGTCGACTGGATCTGGGGCGAGCCCGTCGAGATCCGCGGCGTGCCGGTGCGCTCCACGCTTCGGGACGAGGAGGTCCACCGCCCATGATGTGGGGACCGCTCCTCTCCCTGGGGATGGTGATCCTCATCGTGGCCACCACGGTGCTCCTCACGCTCGTCGTCATCGGGCGGCTCGATCCCGCCCGGCCGCGCTGCGCGGCGTGCCGCGCCCCGCTCGATGCGCGGTCCATCGTCACCGCGGCGCGATGCGCTTCCTGCGGCGCGGACCTCGCGGCGCCCGCGGCGCTGCGCCCGCGCCGCCGATTCGCCGCGCGCCTCACCTGGCTGCTCCTGCTCCTGGCGGCGATGCTCTGGCCGATCGGCATCGGGTTCGCGATCTACACCTCCAGGATGGCGCAGGCCGTGGTCATCGCCCCGCTGGGAAGCAACCTGGCCACGCTCGTGCCGACGGCGCTCCGCGCAGCCAACGGATTCGTGGCGACGGATTCGATCCGCACCCACCTTGCCGCGGGCGCGATGAAGGAGGAGTCGGTCCGAGCGGCCGTCCTCACGGAGATGCGCCGGACCGGTCCGCTGCCGCCGCCGAACCGAGGCGAGACGCTCGACCTGGTCGGCCACCTGCTCCGCACGCGACCCGATGACCCGGAACTGCTCGACGCCACGCTCGACTTCCTCGACCCGGCGCCGGAGGCCCGGGTCGAGGTGGCGCAGGGATCCCGACCCGACCGTCCCGCGCCCCTCATGCTGCAGATGCAGCCGTCGGTGCCCTTCGAGCCGCCGGCGAGCGGCAACGCGCCGATCTGGTCGACCGTGGTGCTGCGCCGCATCACGATCGATGGTCGCCAAGTGCCCATGCGCCTGGCGCACCAGGCCGCGCCCTGCGCCATGGTCTCCTTCGCCACCGACGCATGGCCCATCGTGCTGGATCCGCTCGAACCCGGTGAACACGCGATCGAGCTGGAGATGGAGGCGTGCCTCTTCGATCGATTCGACGGCGAGCGCCTGCAGAACCTGTCGCATTGCGTGGCCGAAGGGTCGTTCCCGCCCAGGCCGCTGCGGGCGATCCCGCGAACGCTGCGGCTCCGCGTGGACGAGCACGGAACCCGACTCGACCAGGCGCCGCCTCGGCCCGCGTCGGCGCCGGTCGACGGCGCCGCGGTCGAAGAGGGAGTGACGCCATGACCTACCGCCCGCCCTTCGTCTCCGACGCCTACATCATGCTGCCGCCGCCGCATCCGGCGACGCTGGAGGAGGCGGAGCTCATGAAGCAGTGCCGGCTGGAGTTCGGTCGCGTCTCGGGGCCCGGCGGACAGCATCGCAATCGCGTCGACACCGCCGCATGGATCATCCACCTGCCCAGCGGCGTGGAGACGCAGGGCACCGAGCGGCGCAGCCAGATGCAGAACCGCCACGAGGCGATCAAGCGGCTGCGCCGCAAGCTCGCGGTGCGCTGCCGGACGGTCACCAGCCGCGATCATCATCGCCCCAGCGAACTCTGGCGCCAGCGGCGCCAGGGAGACAAGATGAGCGTCAACCCGGAGCACTCGGACTATCCGGCGCTCCTCGCCGAGGCGCTCGACCTGGTGGTCGCCCGGCGCTACGACCTCGCCGGATCGGCGGGGCTGCTGGGCATCACCATGAGCCAGCTCTCGCGCCTGATCCGCCACGAGAAGTCCGCCTTCGCCGCGGTCAACGCCGGGCGCGAGGCGATCGGCCTTCCGAAACTGCGGAGCTGACGCGCCGCGGGCCCGCATCCGACCGCGGCGGTCCGGAGCGGTCCGGAGGCCCTGCTACGCTTCGAACCATGTCCGATCGCGTCCGAGCGCTCATCGCCGAGGAGCTGCCGTCGCTGGTCGACCTCCGGCACGACCTCCACATGCACCCGGAGATCATGTACGAGGAGGTGCGGACCGCCGAGGTGGTGCGCCGCGAGCTCTCGCGCGCGGGGGTGGAATTCGTGCCGGGACTGGCGGGGGGAACGGGGACGCTCGCGGCGCTGCCCGGCGGCGCGGAGAAGTCCATCGGCCTTCGCGCCGACATGGACGCCCTGCCCATCCAGGAGGAGTCCGACCGACCGTGGCGCAGCCGCGTGGACGGACGCATGCACGCGTGCGGTCACGACGGCCACACCACGATCCTCATCGGGGCCGCCCGGGTGCTCTCCCGCCTCTCGCGGGAGCGCCCGCTTCCGCGCCCCGTGACCTTCCTCTTCCAGCCCGCGGAAGAAGGCGGGGCCGGCGGGCGCCGCATGGTGGAGGAGGGCGCCCTGGAAGGCACGCGACTCGGCGCGGCCGTGGCGGAGATCTATGCGCTCCACGGCTGGCCGCAGTTCGAACTCGGCACGGTGGGGACCCGCGCCGGCGCGATGATGGCGGCGAGCGACCGCTTCGATGTCCTGGTCCGCGGATCGGGCGGCCACGCGGCCTGGCCGCATGCCACGCGCGATCCGGTTCCCGCCGCCTGCGCCATCGTGACGGCGCTCCAGACGATCATCAGCCGCAACACCCATGTGAGCGATCCGTCGGTGCTGAGCGTCACCATGATCCAGGCCGGCACCGCCTTCAACGTCATCCCGTCGTCGGCCGAACTGCACGGGACGGTGCGCACGCTGAGCGAAGCGTCCCGCGAACTCATCGAGCGCCGCATCGGGGAGATCGCGGAGTCCATCGCCCGCGCCCACGGCTGCTCCGCCTCCACCGAGTACCGCCGCGGGTACCCGATCACCAGCAACGACCCCGGCGCGGTCGCCGTCTTCGAGCGCGTCGCCCGGGAGAGCGTGGGCGCCGAGCGCGTGAGGACCGTTCCGCATCCGGTGATGGTGGGCGAAGACTTCGCGTACTACGGCCTCGAGGTCCCGAGTTGTTTCTTCGCCCTGGGTCTGCGGCCGCACGATGCCGCGTCCATGCCGGAGCTCCACCAGCCGGATTTCGACTTCTCAGACGCGGCGATCCCGGTCGGCATCGAGCTCATGTGCCGACTCGCGCTCCGCGCGTAGCGCCGACGCGCCCCCGTCGCGGCATGCGTTAGTCTTCGACGCATGCCGATCCTCCCCGCCTCCGTGATCGCGCTTCTGGGGGGCGCGATCGGTCTCCAGTCCGCGCCCGCACCGCTCAGCCTGCCGTCCCCGCTGTCGCGATCCGATCGCGCCTTCAGCGCCCGCGCCGATGTGAACGCCGTCGCGTCGGTGATGGCGTGGAACGACGCCGCATGGAACGACCTCGCCGCCCGGCAGAGCGCGCTCGTGCGGGACATCCCGCTCGGTCCGTCGCTCGAGGTGCACGCGGCGCTGCGGCGCATCGACGCGCTCGCGCCCGGCGCCGTGCTGGTGTCGATGTCGCTCGATGCGCGCGGCGGGCTGCGCGCCGATCCGATCGCCCCGCCGACGGTCGACTTCTACGCCGGCCCCATCCTGGGCTCCGAAGGCGGTCGCCTCTTCATCGCCCACGGCGCCGGCTTCACCCACGGGTACGCCGTGGTGGACGGCCGCACGTTCATCATCTCCAGCGGACCGCCCGGCGGCGGCCAGCCGCTGGTGAGCTACGAGCTCTCGGCGCTCCCCGAGGACGCGATCCTCTGGTCCCCCTTCCTCTGCGAGACCGACGGGCTCGAGGCCGTGGTCGCGCCGGAGGGCGGTCTCGGCGGCGCCGTCGAACTCCCGTGCCGGCAGGTCAAGCTCGCGCTCGACTCCGACAACGAACTCAACGGCGTCTTCGGCGGCGACGTCACCGCCACCGCCGC
>CAZSVT010000163.1:0-6064 GCA_964610365.1 uncultured Isosphaeraceae bacterium | reverse complement strand
GCGACCGTAGCTCAGTTGGCAGAGCACCGGGTTGTGGTCCCGGCTGTCGCGGGTTCAAATCCCGTCGGTCGCCCTTCCGTGCGCCGCCTTCAGGGGGCGGCGCCCCACGCCGCCCCGCATTCGGGACATCGGGGGCCCGCGCCGGCGGCGCGCCGGTAGCCGCACTTCGGACAAGTTGTCGTGGTCCCCTCGTCCACCCACTGGCCGCGGCGGCGATACCAGAGGAGGAGCGCCCCGGGCCCGGCCACGAACAGCAGTCCACCGACGCCGCAGCAGAGGGCCCAGAAGGTGGCGAGCCCGCAGTAGCACTCCTCGCGCGACCGCGCGTACGCGTAGGCCGGGATGGCGATTCCCAGTTCGATCAGCGACCCGCGGAAGACGAGCGAGAGGATCCGCGCCGCGGCCGAATGATCGGCGCGGCGCGAGTACTTCCAGAGCGCGGCGGTCCATGCGATCCAGCCGATCGCGACGACGAGTCCGATGGAGGCCAGGAGCGGACCGATGCCCACCGGGTGCCCGCCGATCGGGTCGCCCGTCGTCAGGAGGACGATGAGTTCCATCAGCGCCGCCGTCGCACCGAAGGCCAGTCCCCCGCCGATGAAGCCCGCGGCGATGACGCTCGAACGGATGGTCCGCCCGGTGGCGCGCAGCCGGACCGGCGGCGCCAGCGGCGCGATGAACGCCGCGGAGGCCAGCGCCACGCCCAGCGGCATCCCGTAGACGAAGAGGAACTGTTCCAGCGAGTCGGGCGGATCGCGGATGAGCCAGTCGGTCCCACCGATTCCGGGGAAGGTGAGCTCGCCGAACCAGGCGTTGACGGCGATGAGGACGAGGAGCGCCACCGCTCCCTGGATGAGCGCCACCGTCACGAGGAGCAGTGCCCGACCCACGCGCCGTAGCATACGACCCGTGCGCGTGGCGCTCCTTCAGCTCGACCTGGCGTGGCAGGACGCTCGAACGAATCGCGCGGAGATCCAGCGGCGGCTGGCCGAGTTTTCGCCGGCGCCGGGCTCGTTCGTGCTCGCTCCCGAGATGGCGGACACGGGCTTCGTTTCCGCGGTGGTCCACGACGCGGCGAAGGACGGTCCGGAATTCGCCGGGGCCGTCGCGGCAAGGCACCGCTGCTGGTACCTGCACGGCGGCACGGAGCGGGGCCCCGACGGCCACGGCCGCAACGCCCTCTTCGTGGCCGACCCGGCCGGCGGCCATCGCGGGACCTACTGGAAGATCCACCCGTTCGGCTTCGGCGACGAGACCAGGGGCTTCCGCGGCGGAGATCGGATCCTCGTGCTCCACACCGGGGACGCCGTCATCTCCACGATGATCTGCTACGACCTGCGCTTCCCGGAAGTCTGGCGGCTTGCGGCACTTGCGGGCGCCGAGGTGTTCTTCGTCGCGGCGAACTGGCCGGCGCCGAGGGCCGAGCACTGGCGGGCGCTCTGCAAGGCGCGGGCCATCGAGAACCAGGCCTTCGTGGTGGCGTGCAACCGCGTGGGGCGCGACCCGAACGTCGCGTACTCGGGCGGTTCGCTCGTCGTGTCGCCGCAGGGAGAAGTGATCGCCGAGGGCGGTTCCGATGCGTCGTGCCTCGGCGCCGAGCTGGATCTCGGCGCACTCCGCGAGTGGCGCGAGAGGTTCCCGGCCCTGCGGGATCTTCGTCGTCGCTTTCTCGGACGGCTTCCGTGTGCGCCGATCGATTCGACGAATCCGGGCGCGCAGGGTCATTGACGCTCCGGCGCGTCCCGGTAGAGTGGCGGCCGTCGAACGGGAATCGCACGGTCCGGGGTGAACGCGGCGCTCCGCCGCAGGCTCGAGAGGGGAACACGCCATGAACGAACAGACCGACACGACGAACGCTTCCCACGGAGGCGCCGGTGCCACCGTGCTGCTGGAACCCGAAGCGGCGCGTGGTGCGGTTGGAGTTCGGCGCGCGGAGAGCGAGGCGCTCCCGCGCCTCGACCTGGGCGGCGAGGTGGCATCGCTCCCCGAGGCGCTCGCGGCGCAGGTGCGGCGACAGTTCTTCTGCTCGGCGGCGGAGGCGGCGCGCCATCGCGTGGGCGTGGACGAGGTCATCGAACACCTGGCGCGGGCGGGACTGGCCCTCGGTCCCCGCCCGCAGCGCGTGACCGCCCACCTGGGCGACGTGATCCTGGCCGTGGCCTGCGTGCGCGGCGACGCGGCGGCGTGGAACGATCTGCTGAACGCCCACGCCTGGTGCCTGGATCGCGCCTGCGCCGAGCAGATGGGCGCCTCCAGCGGGCTCGCCTTCGCGCGGCGATTCTGGTCGGATCTCCGCGCCGCCACGCTCGGACGGCCGACGACGGCGTCGCGCGAACGCACCGTCACGCGGCTCCAGGCGTTCACGGGGACGCGGCCCATCCGCCTCTGGCTCGCGGATCGACTGCTGGGCGGCGCCGCCGTGGCCGGCGGCGCGACCCCCGCGCCGCGCAGCCATCGCCTTGACAGAGCGCGCGAATCGCGTACCCTTCCGCTCCCCGTCGCCGACGCAGGCGGGACGGCAACTTAGCTCAGTTGGTAGAGCATCGCATTGAAAATGCGAGGGTCCGCGGTTCAAGTCCGCGAGTTGCCATGCGCGCCGATCCGTCGACTATGCGGCCCGCCGCCGGAGCAGCATGTCCGCGTCCATGCCGGGGAGCGGATGGTGCGTGCGCAACGCCCGCGCCAGACTGGCCGCGTCCGTCACGAGCAGCACCACGGCGCCCGGGATGATGGTGGACAGGAAGCGCCGCGCCTGCGCCAGTCGGCATGCCAGCGTGGCCACCACCAGCGCCCCGCCTTCGGTCCGCAGCGGCAGGACCGCGAATTGCCAGGCCTGGCGGCGCGAGACGAGCCGGATGCACTCCGGATCGAATTGCCGCAGGCGCGGCTCGAGGTCCGCGACGAGTTCCGCGTACTGTTCGGCCCATGCCCGTTCGACGACCCTGGGATCGACGGCGAACATCTCCTCGCAGACCGCTCCGAGCGGCTGCCCCGTCTCCTCCTGGTGCGCGAGGGCCCTCTTCAACTCGGTCCGCGTGATCGCTCCGAGTCGAACCAACCTCTCCCCGATGCGTGCCGGCTTCATTGAACTTCTCCTCCGTGTTTGGCCCCTGAACCGTGGGGCACCCCATCGATCGGCCGACCCGTCGCGTCGGATCATGACAGCGGCGCGCATTCTTCAAGTCGTGGCGCCGGGCGACCGTTCGGGACGACCGTGCGGCCTGCGCGGGCTGACGCGCCGTTCATGCGCCGACCGGCAGGATCCGCTCAAGTGCCGGAGGACGGCTTCGTGACACCGCCCCCGCGCCGATTCCCCTCCTTCGGCGACGCGATCCTCGCGGAACGACTGGTGGCGCAGCACCTGCGGCGCGCCGGGTGCGAGCTGGCGCAGGATGTGCCGCTGCCGTCGGGCAGCACGGCGGACTTCGCCGTGGCGCGCGACGGCCTCCTCTTCCACGCCCATGTGAAGTCGCTTGCCGACGGCGCGGACGACGATCGGCCCGCGATGGCGTCCTCGCGCGGCGCCGCGCCTCGCGCCGCGCGGCTCGGACCGATCCCGCGCGTGCTCCGCGAGCTCGGCGAGATCCCGCGCGCCATCCAGGTGGCGGTGCGATGGCGACCCGGCGCCGGATGCGCCGCCTTCCGCCGCATGGTCCGCGAGGTCTCGCCCTTCCTGCGCGCGGCCCGCGTGTCGGAGGAGCGCGTGGCGCGGGATCGCGACGGGGCGGAGATCGGCCGCGTGCGCGTGGTCGGACCGGCGCCGCCGGGCTCGCGTCTCCAGCTCGTGGACGAGCGCCGCGTGGCCCGGCGCGAACGGCAGGCGGTGCGGGCGCAGCGGCTCCTGCGCAAGGCCCTGGCGCAGTTCATGCCGCGCTCCGCCAATCTCATCGTGCTCGTCGGCCGCGACCCGGACCAGGAGCACGCCGTCGAACTCGCCCTGCGCGGCAGCATCATCGAGGCGTGGGACCGCTACCCGCCGCGCGGCGAGCGCGTGGCCCACGGCCGGGCCGACGACGGCTTCTGGTCCCGCGGCCGCGCTAGCGCCAGCCACGCGGTGGCCTGGATCCTCGCTTCGTCATCGGGCCGGCCGACGCGGCGCCGACTCTGGCTGCGCGACGGCACGCGGCCCGCCGCGCCGCTGCGCGAACTCCTGCACGAACTCTTCGACGATCGACGCCCGGCGCCGTGACGGGCGCTCAGACCTCGGGCGTTCCGACATGGCGCTCGTGAAGCGGCTCGCGCCGGCGCGACGAGGCGAAGCCGCTGCGCAGCGCGGCCCGCGGATCGCCGCCGTCGAGGCGGAACTGCGCCCCCGTGGCCAGGAGCGCCTCCACCTGCCGCCGGCCGATCCGCGTGCGAAGCCGCACCAGGCCGTCGCCGTAGTCGCGCGAGAGCACCTCGGTGCGGCGCTCCACGAAGTCCACCGCCCGGCCGTCGCTGGTCGGCAGTTCGATCTCGTGCTCCTCGAGTTCGCCGCGCATCGCCTCCAGGGCGCGACGGCGCAGTTCGTCCAGGCCCTCCCCGCCGGCGGCGCTGACCGGAATCGCGTCGGGCTCGTCGCGGAGCCAGAGCGCCAGGCGATCGTCCGGGCCGCGCCGATCGTCGTGGGTCTCCGACAGCCGGTCGATCTTGTTGAGGAGGAGGAGCCTCGGCTGCGTCGTGGCGCCGATCTCGTCGAGCACGCGCCGCACGGTCTCCAGCTGACGCCGCGATTCAGGATCCGACGCGTCGACCACCAGCAGGAGGAGGTGGGCGTGGACCGCGTCCTCCAGCGTGCCGCGGAAGCTCGCCACCAGGTGGTGCGGGAGGCGCCGGATGAAGCCGACGGTGTCGGAGAGCATGGCCACGCTGCCGCCGCCGAGGTTCCACGCCTCCACGCGCGTGCCGAGGGTGGCGAAGAGCTTCGGGTGGGCGAAGGCCCCGCCGCGCGTCAGCGCATTGAAGAGGGTGCTCTTGCCGGCGTTCGTGTAGCCCACGAGTCCGATCGTGAAGTGCTCCCGCCGTCGCGCCTCCACCTCCCGCGACTTGCGGGCCTGCACCTCGGCGAGTTCGCGCCGCAGGCGGTCGAGCCGCGTCTTCACCAGCCGGCGATCGATCTCCAGCTGCTGTTCACCGGGACCGCGCGTGCCGACGCCGATCGGCGCGCCGCCGGTGACCTGGCCCAGGTGCTTCCACATGGCGCGGAGCCGCGGCGCCGTGTACTCCAGCTGCGCGATCTCCACCTGGAGCTTGGCCTGCGCCGTGACCGCGCGGCCGGCGAAGATGTCCAGGATCAGCTCGCTGCGGTCCAGGACCTTGCACGCAAGGGCCGCCTCGATCGCCCGGACCTGGCCGGGCGAGAGATCATTGTCGAAGATGACCACGCGGGCGCCCAGGGCCTTCACCATGGCCCCGAGCTCCTCGAGCTTCCCCTTGCCCAGGTAGGTGCCGGCGCGGGGAACGCGCAGCCGCTGTTCCAGCTCGCCCACCACGCGCACGCCCGCCGTCTCGGCCAGCGCGCGGAGTTCGTTCAGCGGATCGGGGAGGTCCTCGTCCTCGCGACCGATGTGCACGCCCACCAGCACCGCCTTCTCGGCGCGGAGCTCCAGGTCCTGGGAGAGTCCGGTTTCCACGGGGCCGATTGTAGGAGCGACCGGAGGGGTTACGATCGCGCCGTGAATCGCCCGCGCACCGTCCTGGGCATCGAGACGAGCTGCGACGAGACCGCGGCCGCGGTGGTGGAGCTGCGGGACGATCGCCTGCGCGTGCGCTCGAGCGTCGTCGGTTCGCAGGTGGAGGTGCATGCGCCGTACGGCGGCGTGGTGCCGGAGCTGGCCAGCCGCGCCCACCTGGAGCGCCTGCTGCCGGTGGTGCGCCGCGCGCTGGAGGAGGCGGGCGTGCGACTCGACGGCGGCGGCGACGCCTCGGCGGCCGGCACCGGGCGCGCCATCGACGCCGTCGCCGTGGGCGTTCGACCCGGCCTCATCGGCTCGCTCCTGGTGGGCACCAGCGCCGGCAAGGCGCTGGCGTGGTCGCTCGGCGTTTCGTTCCTCGGCGTCGACCATGTCGCGGCGCATCTCGTGGC
>CAZSVT010000162.1:0-6101 GCA_964610365.1 uncultured Isosphaeraceae bacterium | reverse complement strand
ACCGGCACCTGGAAGTGCACCGCCTCCGCGCCCTCGCCGTCCCAGTTGGGCGCGAAGCAGAGGTACGGCTCGTCCTTGCGCAGATCCCGCCGGACGCCGCTGGCGCGGGCCATCGGCCCGGTGAGGCTCCACGCGATCGCGTCCTCGCGCGGGATGGCGCCGACGCCGGTGAGCCGGTCGATGAAGATGCGGTTGCGGTTGAGGAGGTTCTCCAAGTCGCCGATGGCGCGGGGCAGCCGCTCGTCGATGAACGACTTGACCATGCGCCGGAAGACCTCGTCGTCGGGGAGATCCCGCCAGACGCCGCCCACGCGCGTCCAGTCCGGGTGGAAGCGCTGCCCGGAGACGTACTCCACGATGTCGTAGATGAATTCGCGCTCGTTGAAGCCGTAGAGGAAGCCGGTGAAGGCCCCGAGATCCAGCGCCGCCGCCCCCACGCAGAGCAGGTGATTCTGGATGCGGCCGAGCTCGGCCATGATGGTCCGCACCACCTTGCAGCGGGGCGTCACCTCGATCCCGAAGAGCGCCTCCACCGCGTGGTGCCACGCGATGTCGTTGACGATCGGCGAGATGTAGTCCATCCGGCTGACCGTGCACACGTACTGGTTGTAGTCGTGGTGCTCGGCGAGCTTCTCGAAGCCGGAGTGCAGGTAGCCGATGTGCGGCGTGGCCCGGACGACGCGTTCGCCGTCCAGCTCCAGGACGATCCGCAGCGTGGTATGGGTGGCCGGATGCTGCGGGCCGAAGTTGAGGATCCAGCGGTCGGCCGCCCGGACATGGTCCTTCAGGTAGTCCGTGCTTTCGACGTCGAGTCCGAAGGCGTCGTCTGGCGCCAGCGTGAACGGCATGGGGCGGAGTATAGGGGCGCCGTCCGGGGCGGCGCGAGCGGGATGGCCGGGGCGAGGGCGCGGACGACGGGCTCAGTGCTCGTCGACGCCCAGCGCCTTGTGCGCTTCGTCCCGAAGCTTCTCCACTTCCGCCAGGCGCGACTTGGCCACCTCCACGCGCCCGGAGATCACCGCCTGCTCCATCTCGAGCGTCTCGCGCAGGAGCTTGATGAGCGACTCCCGGAACTCGGACTGGAGCTTCGCCTTCGCCGCGTCGTCACCCGCCTTCTGCAGGAGCTCCGGCGGAAGCGGCAGGGACTTCGCGGTGGCGGCGCTGATCTGCATCTGGTCGATCAGCCGCAGGTTGGCGTCCTTCTGGGTCGCGTCGCCGATGGAGGCCTTGAGTCGCCGGAGCGATCCGTTCATGGCCTTCATGGAGCCTTCCACGGACGCCCCGCGATCGGCGCCGCGGGCGCCGGCCGGCGCGCGGCCACCGGCGCCGCCCTGCCCACCCTGTCCCCCGGGTCCTCCCGGTCCACCCTGACCGCCCTGGCCCGGACGACCCGCCGGCGGCGTCGAGGGCGACGCGTCGATGGACGGCGCCAACGCCGGCAGCAGCGCGAACGAGGCGGCCAGCACGAGGGCGCGGGGCAGCGTGCGGGAACGGGAACGAACGATCGAAGGGGTGTGGCTCATGGCGGCGGGATTCCAACACGCGGCGGGTCCGCGGTCAAGCGCCGCCGATCGCGCCCGGACTTCGTCAGGTCGCCGGCGCTCGCCGGGCGCGGCGGAGCGCGGCGCGCAGCACGAAGCCGATCGCCAGCAGCGCCACGCCGGCGGCCCACGCTCGCCACTCCACCCAGAACGCCAGCGACAGGCACGCCACGAGTCCCGCCCACGCGACAGCGCGCGGCGCGCGGCGATCCTCCGGCCGCAGTCGCAGCGCCGCGGCGTTCGTGATCGCGTAGTAGAGGAGCACGGTGAACGCGCTCAGGCTCCACGAGAACTTCACTCCGCCGACCAGGGCGAGGAGCGCGATCGCCGTTCCGCAGAGCAGGACGGCCGGCGTCGGGCTCCCGTGGCGCGCGCCGATGCGCGAGAAGAGGGTCGGCGCATCGCCTTGACGGGCCATCGCCAGGACGACGCGCGAGAGACCGAGGATGAGATTGAGGAGCACGCCGAGCATGGCGGTGATTGCGCCCACCGCCACCAGCCCGCGGAGCCACGGTCCCCCGCTCCACTCGGCCACCGCCTCCAGCGGCGCGGCGCGCTCCGCGGTGACGCGGGCCAGTTCCGCAGGTCCCAGCGTTCGCAGCGATACCCACGCCACCAGGAGATAGAGCGCGGTGACGACCGCCATCGTGACCAGGATCGCCCGTGGAATGGTGCGCCGGGGCTCGCGCACCTCCTCGCCGAGCGTGGCCAGCCGGCCGTACCCGGTGAAGGCCACGAACATGAGGGCCGTGGACTGGAGGAACGCCGGCCACGAGGCCGCGACTCGTTCGGACGCACCGCTCCGATCGGCCGCGTCGCCGGGAACCGATGCGGCCGGCACCATCGACGCCGCCGCGACGAGCGCCAGGAGCGCCGCGAGCGTGATCGACACGATGATCGCGTTCGCCAGGTTCGAGCGCCGGATTCCCCCGGCCACGAGGGCCGTCAGGAGCGCGGCGATCGCCAGGGCCGCGACGCCCAGGATCCGCGGATCCACCGGCTCGGTGCGGACGAGCGCCGCCGCGTAGCCCGCCGCGCCGAGGGCGGCGGTGGCGCCCGAGGCCGTCTTCGCGCAGAGGAAGGTCCAGCCCGCCGCGAAGCCCATCGACGGCGAGAGCCATCGGCGCCCGTACTCGTAGGTGCCGCCGCTCACGGGATGGGCCGCGGCAAGCTGGGCGCTGGAGAGCGCATTCGCCAGCGCCAGCAGCGCCGCGACGACGATCGCGGGAACGAGCCCCCATCCCGCCGCGCCGGCCGAGATGCCGAGGCTCACGAAGACCCCGGTTCCCACCATCGAGCCCAGGCCGAGCAGGATGGCGCCCGGCAGGCCGATCTCTCGGCGCAGCGTCGTCACGGAGGGCGATGCTAGCGGACCGCGCCGGCGCCGGGCGCGCTGCGCCGCGCCGCGCGGTCGTCTCGTTCAGGCCGCGCTCAGATGCGGTTGCGGCGTCGACGACGCGCGGCGATCCGGGGGGGCCGATCGGCGCCGATCAGCCCCAGAAGCCCAGGAGCGTTCCGAGGTCGTCGCCGTTGACGATTCCGTCGTGGTTGAGATCCTCCTCGCAACCGTCGCACGGTCCCCACGCGCCCAGCAGCGTGCCGAGATCGTCGCCGTTCACGATGCAGTCGTCGTTGAAGTCGGCGATCCGCCGGTACGCGAACCGCAGCACGGTCTCGTCGCCGACCTCGATCCAGCCCCATTCCCAGTAGAAGCCCGGCGGCGCCTCGGGTGCGCTGATGGATCCGAGGTCGTCCACGGATCCGGACACGCGG
Organism: uncultured Isosphaeraceae bacterium; assembly: GCA_964610365.1. GTDB lineage: Bacteria > Planctomycetota > Phycisphaerae > Phycisphaerales > SM1A02 > VGXK01. Next base: position 2,787 of record CAZSVT010000162.1, on the reverse strand, counting down.
ACCACGTCGAAGAGGTCGCCGCACGACGGTTCGAACTCGGGGTCGAGCACCACCAGGATCTCCGCTTCGCTCGTCAGGTCGCCCAGCACGATGAGCTGGTCGTAGCCCGTGCCGGGCTCGGTCCCGGCGAGCTCCAGGAACATCAGGCTTCCGAACTCCGCCCCGACGGTCTGGCCGAAGGCGATCGTTCCCGGGCTGGTGCCCGGCGAGATCTCGCCCTCGATGGTGGTGAGCTCGCACTCCACCGATCCGTCACCGCTCAGCCGGCCCTGGTTGCAGATCCGGAGTTCCGGCCCTTCCACGACGCCGCCGTCGAGGACGAGATGGGCCTCGGGCAATGGTCCGTCGGCGGGCTGATCGCAATCACCGACCACGATCGTGGAGGCGCTCGTCATCGTGCCGCTCACCTTGAGGGTGCCGGAAACCAGCTCCAGCACGCCACCCGGCTCGATCGTCAGGTCGTGGACCAGCAGCAGGGCGCTGGGGCTGTCGATCCTCAGCACGCCGCCGGACTGCACCACGATGGCGTCCGCGGAGACGAGGCCGTGGAAGCCGACCGTCATCCCACCCTGGTCCTGGATGGTGATGGTGTCCGTCACGGCCAGCGTTCCGAAGGAGACCGGATCGCCCGCCAGTGCCGGCTCGTCGAGGCCGGCCACCAGCACCCATCCGCCCGGCTCGATGGTCACGCTCTGCGCCACCGCATCGTTGCCGGTGACGGTGACGAAGTTGTAGACGGTGACATCGGTCGCGGAGGTGGGAATCCCGCTGCACCAGTTCGTCGGGTCGAACCAGAGTCCGAACGGAGGCCCGAGGTACCGGGGCGTGGCCACCACCGTCACTTCGGCGTCGCAGATCTCCTTGCGGCCCGACGTGCAGAACACGGCCACCTCCACCTTCACCACGCCGACATCGCTGCAGTCGAAGAACGATTGCGAGAGCTCCACCGTGTCCACTTCGCACGAGCCGGTGCTGGCCAGGACCATCTCGGGGGTGAGGATGGCGGTGCCATCCGGTCCGAGCTGGAGCGTGGCGTCCTGGCACTGGAGCGTCGACTCCTGTACTTCGAGTTCGAGCGTGGTGGTGGTGCCGACGACCGTCCACGCCCAGCTCCACGCGAGACCCGGCTCGAGCGCCGGAAGCAGCGGCGGATTCGGGGCGTCCACCGCGCCGCCGACGGAGATGACCGCGAAGAGATCACCGAGCTGGGGCTGGAAGACGCCGTCCAGCACCACCTCGACGGTGCCGGCGATCGACGCGGCGCCGGTGACCGTGAGCAGTGCGAATCCATCCACGGGGACCGTGCCCGCGAGGTCGATCCGCACGGTGCCGGCGTCGGTGACGACCAGGTCGCCCGCGATGTTCAACCACGCGGGTCGTTCGCCCGGACTGAGCAGTCCGGCGTTGACGACGATCGCCGAGATGACGGTGCCCGAGCCCACGAGCGCGCCCTGGCCGCAGATCTCGATGGACGGTGCCACGACCGTGCCCCCCATGAGCCGGAGCAGGCTGCTCGCCGCGAAGTCGCCGGGCGCGGAGCATCCGATGTAGAGACCGTCGGGCACCTGCATGACGCCCGAGAGCTCGATCGTTCCCGTGTTCCAGACGAGCTTCGCCCCGGGCTCGATGATGAGCCCCGCCACCGTCAGGAGCGCGGTGGGGTCGTCCAGCATCAGCACGCCGCCCGGACCGACGGTGATCGATCCCGCGTGAACGGTGCCCTGCTGCCGAATCTCCAGAGTCCCGCCGGACTCGATGATGATCGAGTCGACGACCGTGAGGACCGCCCCGCCGGACTCGCCGGCCATGTCCTCGATGCCCACGCGCAGCTTCCCGCCCTGCTCGATCAGCACGCTGTGGGCCACCGCATCATCGGTGGTCACATCGACGAACGAGTGGATCGTGACCTCCGACATGTCGGTGGGAAGACCCGTGCACCAGTTCTCCGGGGCGGACCAGTTGCCCGAGCCGCCGGTGAATCGCGGCGTCGCCAGCACATGGATGGTGGCGACGCACTCGCTCGTGACGCCGGTGATGAAGGTCACGGTGACCGGAACCTTCACGGTGCCCACGTCGGCGCAGCTCAGCGGCACGGACGAGGGCTCGATCGACTCGATCGGGCAGCCGCCCTTGGGCTGCTGGACGAGCTGGTCGCCCGTGACCACGGCATGGCCCGAGGGATCGAGCTGGACGGTGAGCTCCTGGCACTCGGCGGTGGGCGTGCCGCCCTCCGTGTAGATGGCCATGAACGAAGGCCCGTAGTACGGCGCCACCGGGCAGAGCCCGCCGCAGGGCGGAATGATGTTCCAGAAGGTGCCGGTGACGGCGCCGTCGAAGGAGGCGGCCACGATGATCGGCTCGCAGGGAGCGGGCATGAACCCGTCCTCGAACTCCACGGCGAGCGTTCCGTCGAGCTCCACGTCGTCGAAGGCGAAGAGCGGCGGCCACTCCGCCGCCGACTCGAAGGCCACGTCGAGGCGACCGCAGCCGGCCTGCCCGTAGCTGCCGTCGATGCCGAACTCCGCGTAGGGGCCGATCGTCACGACGCCGTCGTTCCAGACGTTGCCTTCGACGCCGAGGAGGTTCTCGCGGATGATCTCGAGCCTGCCGAAGATCGACAGCGATCCCTCGCACGGCTCGAAGAGGAATTCCTGGCCGCCGTCGAGCCGGAAAAGGGACTCCGAGTTGATCTTGCGCAGCGACCGGAAGGCGTCGAGGCTGCCCTTCCCGTCGGGCAGGCAGAGCATCCGGCCCGCCTGCAGGACGGTGGCGCAGCGCAGCTTGTGG
>CAZSVT010000161.1:0-6103 GCA_964610365.1 uncultured Isosphaeraceae bacterium | reverse complement strand
GGGCCATGGGGGGTCCCCGCGCCCTTGTTTCGGCGCCCCCGCCCCTGGGGGGGGGGGGGCCCCGGGAGAACCATGTCGCGTCAATCGATTCAGTCCGAACTCCAGCTCTATCTGCGCGAGATCCACGATGTGCCTCTCCTCACGCCCGAAGAGGAGAAGGATCTTGGCTGGCGCATCATCAACGACAACGATCTCGACGCGAAGGAACGGATGATCAAGGCCAACCTGCGCCTGGTCATCTCCATCTCCAAGACCTACGCCAACCGCGGGCTGCCGCTTCCCGACCTCATCGAGGAGGGGAACATCGGCCTCATCCGCGCGGTCGAGGGCTTCGATCCCGCCCAGGGCGCCCGATTCAGCACCTACGCCAGCTGGTGGATCAAGCAGGCCATCAAGCGCACCCTCATCAACGCGGTGCAGCCCATCCACATCCCGGCGTACATGGTGGAGCTCATCGCCCGCTGGAAGGAGTCCACGCGCCGCCTGGAGGAGGAACTCGGCCGGCCACCCACGCTCCTGGAGCTCTCGAAGCTCATGAAGGTGCCGGTGAAGAAGCTCCAGATCATCCGGCGGGCGGTGAAGGCGTATCACGCGCCGAGCCAGGCGCCCTCCAACGATGACGGCGAGGCCGTGGACTTCGCCGACATGTTCGAGGACACGCGGACCGAACCGCCCCAGGAGAGCGTCGCGCAGACCGAGGAATTCAAGGTCGTGCTCCGCCTGCTGGAGTCGATCGACGAACGCGACGCCCGGGTGCTGCGACTCCGCTTCGGCCTGGAGGGCAAGGAGCCGCTGACCCTCAAGCAGATCGGCGAGGAGGTCGGCCTCACGCGCGAGCGCGTCCGGCAGATCGAGGTGGCGGCCCTCCGCAAGCTGCAGCAGCAGCTCAACGACGATCGGCCGATGCGCTTCTGCGAGCCCGAGACGCCGACGCGGGCGCGGCACGAAGGCGCGCCCAAGCGGCGCCGCGGCGCCGGTCAGCTCACCGATCGCGGCGGCGCCTTGTAGAACGGCAGCGGCGCGACGGTGACGGGCGCCTTCTCGCGCCCGAGATCCACCAGGAGCGGGGTTCCCGGGGCGGCGCACGCCGGCGGCAGGTACGCCATGGCGATGGGGCGCTCGAGCGTGGGGCTCAGGCATCCGCTGGTCACGACGCCGACCTCCCGGTCGCCCTGGAAGACCTTCATGCCCTGTCGGGCGCTGCGGCGCCCTTCCACGAGCAGCCCCGCGCGCGGGGGCGGCCGCCCCCCCCCGGCCATGGCGCGCAGCGCCTCCTGGCCGATGAAGCGGCCGATGCGCGGGTCGTCGTCCCCCTTGTCCAGCTTCACCGCGAAGGCGAGCCCGGCGGAGAGCGGATCGAGCTCCTCCGAGATCTCGTGACCGTAGAGCGGCATGCCGGCCTCGGTGCGCAGCGTGTCGCGAGCCCCCAGCCCGCACGGCTTCACCACGCTGGTCGCCTCGCTGGCGTCGCCCAGGAGCATCCGGATGGCCATCGACGCGGCGGTGGAGCCCATGATGATCTCCACGCCGTCCTCGCCGGTGTAGCCGGTGCGGCTCACCATGACCTTGGCCAGCAGCACGCGCTTCTCGGTGAAGCGGTAGCGCTTGAGGGCGGGAATCTCCTTCGAGAAGGAGGCCACGAGCTCCATGACCCGCGGTCCCTGGACGGCCACCATCACCGTGGAGCGCGTCTCGTCGTCCAGCTTGAAGACCATGTCGCCCTTCACCGCCGCGAAGTGGTCGAGGAGCTTCAGGCGGTTGCTGGCGTTGCAGACCATGAGGTACTGATCCTCGGCGAGGCACGAGACGAGGACGTCGTCGCGACATCCGCCGCGCTCGTTGCAGACGAGCGAGTAGCGGATCATGCCCGGCTCCATGCCCGCGATCTGCCGCGTGCAGACGCGATCCAGGAAGCGCCGGGCGTCGCGACCGGTGAAGCGCAGGCGCCCCATGTGGCTCACGTCGAAGAAGCCGCCGGAGCGCCGCGTCTGCCGATGCTCCTCCAGGATCGAGCCGTAGTGGAGCGGCATCTCCCAGCCGGCGAAGTCCACCATCATGGCGCCGGCCTGGAGGTGCATGGCGTGCAGCGGGGTGCGGAGCAGTTCGGTGGCGGTACTCATGCGTCGATCGTTCCTTCTCCATCCCGGGTGCGCGGAGGGCCGGCGGCGGGCGCCGCCTCCCTCCGCAGGCCGGCCAGCTCGCCTTCGAGGCGAGCCACGAGCCGTTCCAGTTCCTTCAGGCGCCGGGCCATGCCGTAGAGATCGCGGCCGGCCAGGGCGTTGCGCTTCGCGGCGTCGAGATCGATGGCGGGAATGCCGGCCACGCGCGATCCGGGCGGGACATCCGCGGCCACCGCGGCCTTCGCCGCCACCTGGGCCTGCGACCCGATCTTGAGATGGCCGGCCACCCCCGACTGGCCGCCGAAGGCGACGAAGTCGCCCACCTCGACGCTGCCGGAGATGCCCACCAGCGACACGAGCAGGCAGCCGCGGCCGAGCCGCGTGCCGTGGCCGATCGAGATCAGGTCGGCCAGCTTCGTGCCGGCGCCGATCCGCGTCTCCTCCATCGCCGCGCGTTCGATGACGCAGCCGGAGCCGATCTCCACGTCGTCCTCCACCACCACGATCCCGGTCTGCGGGATCTTCTCGTGGCGGCCGCGGTGCGTGGCGTAGCCGAAGCCGTCGCTGCCGATGACGGCGCAGGCGTGGATCGTCACGCGATGTCCGATCCGGCAGCGGTCGTAGACCACGGCGCCCGGGAAGAGCACGCAGCCGTCGCCGAGCGAGGCGTGTTCGCCGACGTAGCAACCGGGGTAGAGCACGCAGTCGCGACCGAGCGCCGCGCCTCGCTCCACCACCGCGAAGGGATGGATGCGGCAGCCGGGGCCGATCGACGCCTGGGGATGGATCCGGGCGGCGTCGCTCACGCCCTCGGGCCGATCCATGGGCGGAGGATGGATCCGGTGACCATGCAGCGCCACCAGCGCCTCCCGGAAGGCGAAGTACGGATCCTCGGCCACCAGTCGGACCACCGCGTCGGGCGCCTCGGCGCCGCGACCGACGATCACCGCCGACGCGCGCGTCGTGGCCAGGAAGCCGGCGTAGCGCTGGTTGGCGAGGAAGGTGACCTCTCCCGGCCCGGCTCGGTCGATGGGGGCGACCGCGTGCACCCGGATCCCTCCGTCGCCCTCGATCTCGGCGCCGATCCGCTCGGCAAGTTCGGCAAGCGTCATCGCCATGGCGCGCGGGTCGCTGGGAGCGGACGGACACGGTAGCAGGTCGCGGAGGGCGCGGCTATCCTCCGCCCCACCCGATGCCGAGGACGCGACGCACAGCCCGCGGTGCCGGGTGGATCCCGGCCCGGTGCTCGTGGACGATCCGGGCGCTCGTGGCGTTCGTCCTCGCCTTCTCGGCGGTCGGAACGGCCCGGGCCCAGGTCGTCCTCGAGGACGAGACCTTCGCCGATCGGCCGGTGGCCCGCGTCGACGTCACGGGGCTTCGCCGCGTCACCGAGCAGGAGGTCCGCAACAACCTGCGCATCGGCGCCGGGCAGCCCTACGACCCGAAGACGGTGCGCGACGACGTGGCCACGCTCTACCGGCTCGGCCACTTCGAAATGGTCAACGCCTCCGCCACGCTCCAGACCGACGGCACGGTGGTGGTCACCTACCGCCTGGTGGAGCAGGCCCTGGTGCGCGACATCCAGACGGTGGGGAACAAGGCGGCCACCGACCAGGAGCTCCGCAACGCCATCCCGCTCGTGCCCGGCGGCCCGCGCGACGACTTCCTCATGGAGCAGTCGGTCTTCCGCATCAAGGAGCTCTACAAGAACCGGGGCCACTACCTGGTCGAGGTGACGGTCGACGAGTCGCGGCTGGAGGAGTCGGGCGTGGTGATCTTCCGAATCCTCGAAGGTCCGCGCGTGCGCATCCGCAGCATCGAGTTCGTGGGGAACGCGGCGTTCCCCTCGAAGCAGCTCCAGGCGCAGATCAAGACCAAGGCGTGGTTCTTCCTCTTCGTGAAGGGAAACATCGACGAGCAGCAGCTCATCGACGACGTGGCCGCCCTCGACAAGTTCTACCGGGACCGCGGATTCGTGGATGTGCGCATCGACCGCCGCGTGGAGCTGAGCCCCGACCAGAAGGAGGCGAAACTGGTCTTCGTCATCAGCGAAGGTCGGCAGTACCGCCTGCGCTCGGCGCGGATCGAGGGGCCGTCCGGTCGCGGTTCGCTCCGCGTCTTCGACGAGTCCCAGCTCCAGGCGCTCATGGTGATCCGGCCCGGCGACGTCTTCCAGCGCAACCTGGTGGAGCGCACGGTGACCAGCCTGGAGACGGCGTACCGCGTGCAGGGCTTCATCGATGTCCGCGTGCAGGAGACCTACTACCGGGTCGGCGAGTCGCCGGAAGTGGACCTGCTGCTGGTGGTGGAGGAGGGCGACACCTACGACGCGGGTCTCATCCGCATCCAGGGCAACTTCCTCACCCGCGACAAGGTCATCCGCCGGCTCGTGCGCATCCAGCCGGGCCGGCCCATCGACGGCCGCGAGACGAGCGACTTCGTGGCGGCGCGCCTCAACGGCAGCGGCCTCTTCAACGACGCCCGCGTGACCGCCCAGGAGCCCGACCCCGAGGATCCGCGCATCCGCGACATCCTGGTGGAGGTCAAGGAGCGCAACACGGGTTCGCTCAACTTCGGCGTCTCCATCGGCAGCGACACCAGCTTCGGCGGCGAGGTGTCGCTCTCGCAGCGCAACTTCGACATCGCCGACACGCCGCTCTCCTTCGGTGAGTTCATCTCCGGCCGCGGATTCCGCGGCGCGGGACAGTCGTTCAACATCACCGCGGCGCCGGGCATCGACGTGAGCACCTACTCCATCGGCTTCGCCGAACCGCACCTCTTCGAGAGCGACTACGGCGGCTCGGTGAACGCCTTCTACCGCGACCGCGACTTCAGCCTCGGCGAGTACTCGGAGCAGCGCATGGGGCTCAACCTGGGATTGGCCCGCCAGGTGGGCGACTTCTGGCGAGCCTCCGTCGGCGCCCGCTTCGAGTACGTGAAGCTCGACGAGTTCTCGCCGTTCACGCCCATCGAGGTCTACGACGACCGCGGGCCGGCCTACCTGAGCGTCGCCTCTTTCTCGCTCTCGCGGAACACCGTGGACAATCCCGTGCGGCCGTCGCGCGGGAGCAACATCGACTTCACGGCGAGCTACTACGGGGCCTTCGGCGGCGCGTACAGCTATCCGTTCTTCCGCGCCGGCTACACCACCTTCCTCACGCTGGACGAGGACTTCCTGGGGCGCAAGAGCACGCTGCGCCTCAACTCCCAGATCGGATACATCTTCTCCTCCAGCGCCCCCACCTACGAGCGCTTCTACCTCGGCGGCCGCAGCTTCCGCGGCTTCGAGTTCCGCAGCATCAGCCCCAAGAGCACGGGCTACATCATTGCGCCCGATGTGCCCAACAACAACCCGGTGGGCGGCCAGTTCCTCTTCTTCGCCGGCGCCCAGTACGAGATGCCGCTGCTCTCGGAGATGATCACGGGCGTGGTCTTCTGCGACTCCGGCACCGTGCAGGACACCTTCGGACTCGATCAGTACCGCGTCTCGGCCGGAATCGGCGTGCGCCTCTACATCGAGGCCCTGGGCCCCGCGCCCCTGGCCTTCGATCTCGCGTGGCCCATCGTGAGCCAGGAAGGCGACATCGAGCAGGTCTTCAGCTTCACCGCCGAGCTGCCGTTCTGAACGGGCGACCGCCGCCGCGCGCGGCGCGATCCCGCGCGGCCGGACGGCCGCCGTACAATGCCGGCCATGCGAACCTCGTCCCTTCTCGTCGCCGGACTGGTCGGTCTCTCGTTCCTCGTCGGCGGGCTGGTGGCCGCCACCCAGGCGGGCCGCGCCCCGGCCCCGACGCGCGTGGCCACGGTGAACCTCGCCGTGCTCATCGAGAAGCTCCAGGAGAAGGCAGAGTGGGAGATCAAGCTCCGCAGCCTCCAGTCGCAGATCCTGGACGAGGTGAAGGTCCGCAAGGCGAAGCTGGAGGAGATGGTGACGCAGATCAACGGCATGACGGACGCCGCGAAGAAGATGGAGGCGCTGGAGC
>CAZSVT010000160.1:0-6189 GCA_964610365.1 uncultured Isosphaeraceae bacterium | reverse complement strand
GGCGGTGCATCGCATCCATCACGACATGTCGATCTCGGCCCTCTTCCGCAACGGCGTCGGAGTGAAGCGGTGATCGGGCCGTCGAACGCACGCATCCAGCCACGGCTCACGCGAGCCATTCGAAGCAAGGAGTCATGACCATGAGCAAGGAATCCCCCGTCCTCAAGGCCGAGCGCCGCGACCGGCTCGGCACGCGCTACGCGCGGCGCCTGCGCGACCAGGGCCGCCTTCCCGCCGTCATCTACGGCCACGGCGCCGAGGCCGTGTCGGTGAGCCTCGATCGCAAGGAAGTCCTCACCACGCTCAAGCACGGCGTCCACGTGCTCAACGTGCAGGTCGGCGACGGCGCCACCGAGACCTGCCTGGTGAAGGATCTCCAGTTCGGATTCCTCGGCGACGACGTGGTGCACGTGGACCTGGCGCGCGTCGACCTGGACGAGACCGTCACCGTGAAGGTGCACCTCACCTTCTACGGCCAGCCGGAGTCGGCGCGCAAGCCGGGCGCCGTCCTCGTCCACGCGGTCAACGACATCGAGGTCTCCTGCCGCGTCCGCGACATCCCCTCGGACATCCGCGTGGACATCACGAACATGGGCGACGACTTCACCGCCCAGCAGATCAAGCTGCCGGCGGGCGTGACCCTCGTGACGCCGCCGAACACCATGGTCTGCCATGTCGAGATCGTGAAGGAGGAGGTCGCCGCCGCGCCCGAGGCCGCCGAGGCCGCCACCGCCGCCGAGCCCGAAGTGCTCACGGCGCGCAAGGACAAGGAAGGCGAAGAAGGCGCCGCCAAGCCCGGCAAGGAGGCGAAGGAAGGCGCATGAAGCTGATCGTCGGCCTGGGCAATCCCGGCAGCGAGTACGACCGCACCCGGCACAACGTCGGGTTCGAGGTGGTCGACCGCCTGGCGCGCCGCTTCGTCGACCCGCAGCGCGGGGCGGCGAAGGCGCGCTTCTCGGGACTGCTCCTGGAGGCCGAGATCGGCGGGGAGCGCGTGCTCCTGCTGCGACCCACGACCTTCATGAACCGCTCGGGCCAGAGCGTGTCGGAGGCGCTTCGCTTCCACAAGATGGACGCCGCGCGCGACCTGCTGGTGGTGGTGGACGACCTGGCGCTCCCGTGCGGCTCCATCCGCCTGCGGCCGGACGGCGGCGCCGGCGGGCACAACGGTCTCGCCGACATCGGCGAGAAGCTCGGCTCCTGGAACTGGGCGCGCCTCCGCATCGGCATCGATGCCGCCGGCGGCGTGTCGCAGGAGCAGTATGTCCTCGGTCGATTCCGGCCCGATCAGCAGCCGGCGGTCGAGGGGGCCATCGAGGAGGCCGTCGCCGCCGGCGCGTGCTGGGCGAGCGACGGACTCGAGGCCGCGATGAATCGATTCAACCGTCGTCCGGCATCGTCGCCGGGCGACCCAACCCCGAAGGTGTGAACCCATGTCCGAGACCCGAATCCAGAGCTACGAGGGCTTCGTCCTCTTCCCGCAGTCGGCGTCGGCCGACCTCGAGTCGTGCGTGGAGCACGTGCGCGAGATCGTCACCGGCCGCAAGGGCGAGGTGCTGAGCATCGCCAAGTGGGACGAGCGGCGGCTCGCCTACGACATCCGCGGCAACAAGCGCGGCCTCTACCTCCTGGCCTACTTCCGCTGCGATCCGCGAGCGGTGAGCCAGATCGAGCGCGACTTCACCCTCAGCGAGAAGGTCCTCCGCGCCCTGGTGACGCGCTGCGACCACCTCACGGAGGAGCAGATGCGCAACGCCGAGGCGATGCAGCGGACCCAGGACGAGGTGCGCCTGCGCCGCGAGCCGGCGCCGGTGGCGGAGAGTGCCGCCGAGGCGCCGAGCGAGGCCTGAGCGACGCCCGCCGCACGCCCCGTCGGAGAACTTCGGGCAAACCGGCCCCCGGTGCCGGGGGGACCCGTATAGACTCCGAACATCGGCATCGGATCCGGACTCGCGCACCAGGGCCGCACGGCCCACTCTCGAACCAGGCACGGAGGCTCGTCATGGCGAACTACAACAAGGTCTTTCTCATGGGCAACCTCACTCGCGACATCGAGGTGAGGTCGATCGCCGGAGGCCAGTCGGTGTCCAAGCTCGGTCTGGCGGTCAACCGCCGCTATCGCACCAAGGACAACGAGGAACGGGAAGAGACCACCTTCGTCGACTGCGAGGCGTGGGGCCGCACCGGCGAGGTCATGGCGCAGTACCTGCGGAAGGGAAGCCCGGTCTTCGTCGAGGGACGCCTGAAGCTCGACCAGTGGGAGGACAAGGAAGGCCAGAAGCGCTCGCAGCTGCGCGTGGTGGTGGAGAACTTCCAGTTCATCGGCGCCAGGCCCGAGGGAGGATCCCGGCGTCAGGACGAAGGCGCGCCCGCCCCGGCGCGCGAGCGAGCCGGCGGTGGCGGCAACTACGAAGCCACCCACGCGGCCCCGCAGGACCTGGATGTCCCCTTCTGAGGACCTCGGGACCGCTGGAAAATCAACTCGATTTCGGGCATGATGCCCGACTCGCCGCACGGCCCGGGCAGGTGGCTCGGGCTCCAATCGCTGGGCGCTGCGGCACGCCCTAACTCCCGGAAGGACAGCGAACCATGGCCAAGTCCAGAATCGAACTGCTGCTCAACCGCAATGTCGAGAACCTCGGCCTCGTGGGGGTTGTGGTGAAGGTGAAGGCGGGATACGCCCGCAACTACCTGCTCCCCCACCGGATCGCCGAGCACCCCACTCCCGAGAAGATCGAGGCCCTCAAGGAGGCCCGCGCCAAGGCGCAGGCTGAGCTGGCCCGCCTTCGCACCGAGCGCGAGTCGCTCATCGGTCGGCTCGAGGGCGTCACCATCAAGCTGATCCGCAGCTGCAACGACCAGGGCGTGCTCTACGGCGCCGTCAGCCAGCGCGACATCTCGGATCAGCTCATCGCCGACGGCTACGGCGTCGACACCCGCGCGGTGCGCCTCGGGGCTCCGATCCGCCGCGTCGGCACCTACCACTGCGTCATTCAGTTCGATCGCGAGCTCCGCGCCGAGATCCACATCGACGTGCTGCCCGACCGGACCATCGAGGCCCTCTCCCAGCCGCAGGTCTCCGAGAGTGCTCCCGCCGAGGAGCCGGAAGCGGAGCCGGCCGAGGGCGAGGAGGGCGGAGATCGACCGGCCGGCCGCAAGGAGTCGCGTCGCCGCGGCTCCGAGGCGGAGACTGCCCCGAAGTCGGAGGCCAAGGGGGGCAAGGGTGACGCGGGCAAGGGCGCGTCGGATGCGTCTACCGACAAGGGCGGTCGGCGGGAGAAGGGCGCGAAAGTCGAGACTCCGGGTCGAACGGGCCGATGAGGCCTGACGCCGACGGGGATCGGCCCCGTCCGGACGCCTCCGCATCGCCGCTCGCAGGCCAAGAGCCTCGCGATGCGCAGGCCCACAGCGACCGCCTCACGGACGAGGTGCTCCCGATGTCCACGGTCATCCTGCGACGCGAAGTCCTTCCGGAGACGCGCCGCTCCCTCACGCACAAGTTCCTGATCGGCAGCCACGAGGGCTACCTCACCGTGGGCCTCTTTCCCGACGGGCGTCCCGGGGAGATCTTCATCAAGATGAGCAAGGAGGGCTCCACGCTCTCCGGACTCATCCAGGGCTTCTGCCGGGCCTTCAGCCTCTCGCTCCAACACGGGCTCTCGGTTCGCGACGCGGCGGAGCGATTCCGCGGCATGCGCTTCGAGCCGAGCGGCCCGACGAACAACCCGCACATCCCCGAAACCTCCAGCATCCTCGACTACGTGGCGCGCTACCTGCAGCTCCACTTCGTGCCCGAGGAGCAGAGGCCCGACGCCCCGAGGGAGCCCGCTCGGGCTTCGAGGCGCGGCGCCTCGGGCGCCGACTGAACCCATCTTCCGAAGGGCCGGCGCCTCCGGGCGGCCACGCCGACTCGGCCGGGCCGAAGACCCCGCCCCTGGGCGATCACGCCGACTCGGCCGTCCCGCACGCAGCGCATGCGGGCGGTCACTCCGAGCGCTCCGGCGTCCTCTTCGCGCTGGGCGCCTACGGCTGGTGGGGCCTCGTCGGCCCGCTCTACTTCCACATGGTCGGCTGGGTTCCCGCCGCCGCCATCGTGGCCCACCGCATCTCGTGGTCCATGGTGCTGCTGGTGGCGCTGGTCCACTTCGGCCGCCGCTGGGGGGCGGTGATGACCGCTCTTCGCACGCCGCGGCTGCGCTGGTGGCTCTGCGTGACCACGCTGCTGCTGGGCACCAACTGGTTCGTCTTCATCGTGGCGGTCGCCACCCATCGGCTCGTCGAGTCGAGCATCGGCTACTTTATCAATCCGATCTTCACCGTCATCCTGGGCGTGATCTTCCTCCGCGAGCGGCTGCGACCGGCCCAGGTGGCGGCGGTCATCCTGGCCATCGCCGGGCTGGTGGTGCTCTCCGTGACGCGGGAGCTGGCGTCCGAGGGATTCCCGTGGATCTGCATCGTGCTGCCGGCGTCGTTCGGCACCTACGGCCTGATCCGCAAGCGGCTGGCGGTGGAACCCCTGGCGGGCGTGGCGGTGGAGACGGCCATCCTCACGCCGCCGTCGGTGGCCTACCTGGCCTGGTTCCATTCCACCTCCGCGGTGGAGGGCATCAACGCCCCCTCCGCGTGGCTGCTGCTCTCGCTCTCGGGAATCGTGACCACGCTGCCCATCGTCTGGTTCGTGGCCGCGGCGAAGCGGCTCACGCTCACCACCGTCGGCTTCCTCCAGTTCCTCAACCCCACGCTCCAGTTCCTCACCGCGGTGCTGCTCTTCGACGAAGCGTTCACCCGCGGCGAGGCGATCTCGCTGGGACTCATCGCCCTCGGCGTCGCGATGGACCTGGCCACCACGGCGCGGGCTCAGTCGCGTCCGGCCGGCTCCGCGCGCACCTGAGCCAGCCGACGACGCAGCATCGCCGCCAGCGTCGAAGGCTCCATCGCCGCCCTCTCCGGCCGCCAGAAGAGATCCCCCTCCACCACCCGCACGCTGCCGCGGATCCCCTCGAACGCGGCGCGCAGCCGATCCGGATCCCCGCCCGTGACGACGATGTCCGCGTCGCGCCGGACGATGGACCGCACGCCGGCGGCGGTGGCCAGCAGACGCAGCTCGGCCAGGTCCACCAGCGTGCGCACCAGCGCCGGCACTTCGCCGTAGGCGCTCTCCAGGTCGCGGACGATGCGCTCCAGGTCCTCCACGGCCGCGGCGCCGGCCACGCGCCGGTACGCCTCGAGTCGGCGCTGGTCGCTGGGGATGAAGCCGCGCGGGATGGCCCCGAAGAGCCCGATCTCGATCCGGACATCCGCCGCCTTCGGGCGCGGCGCGCGGGAGAGCGTGGAGACCGCGTCCTCCAGGAGCTGGCAGTACATCTCGTAGCCCACCGCGGCGATGTGTCCGCTCTGCTCCGAGCCCAGCAGGTTGCCGGCGCCGCGGATCTCCAGGTCGCGCATGGCGATCTTGAATCCGGCCCCGAGCATGGAGTAGTCCTCGATCGCCTTGAGCCGCTTCACGGCATCCTGCGTGGTCACCTTGTCGGGGTGCAGGAGCAGGTAGCAGTAGGCGCGGTGGCTGCTGCGTCCCACGCGCCCCCGGAGCTGGTGGAGATCGGCCAGGCCGTAGATCCCGGCGTCGTCGATGAAGATCGTGTTCGCCGTGGGAATGTCGATCCCGCTCTCGATGATCGTGGTGGAGACGAGGATGTCCGCTTCCCGGCGCATGAAGCGGAGCATCACCTCCTCCAGCTCGCCCGCGCTCATCTGGCCGTGGCCCACGATCACGCGCGCCTCGGGCACGAGCCCGCGCACGCGGTCGGCGATGCGCTCGATCGAGCGCACCCGGTTGTGCACGAAGAAGACCTGGCCCTCGCGGGCCAGCTCGCGGCGGATGGCCTGCTGGATGCGGCGATCGTTCCAGGGGATCACCTCGGTCACGATGGCGCGACGATCCGGCGGCGGCGTGGTGAGCGAACTGATGTCGCGCAGTCCCAGGAGCGCCATGTGCAGCGTGCGCGGGATCGGCGTCGCGCTGAGCGTGAGCACATCGGCGGTCACGCGGAATTCCAGCAGCCGCTGCTTGTGCTCCACGCCGAAGCGCTGTTCCTCGTCCACCACGACGAGACCGAGATCCCGCAGCCGCACGTCGGCGGAGAGGAGCCGATGCGTGCCGATGAGGACATCCACGCGCCCCGCCGCCGC
>CAZSVT010000159.1:0-6246 GCA_964610365.1 uncultured Isosphaeraceae bacterium | reverse complement strand
CATGAACCGCGCGCGCAAGATGTCGCTGGACGAGGCGCTCGAGTTCATCCGCGACGACGAGTGCGTCGCGGTGACGCCCCGCTCGGTGCGGCTGCGCAAGGTCGTGCTCGGCGCGCAGGAGCGCCAGACGGCCGCGAGCCGCAAGGCCCGCGGCCTGGCGCCGGTCGCCCGCCAGATCCACGCCGCCCACGACGATGCGCCCGCGATCCGGCGCGATGGCGCCGGCGATCATCCGAATGGTGGTGCTCTTCCCGGCGCCGTTGGGGCCGAGGAATCCGCAGACGGCGCCCTCAGGCACCGAGAAGGAGAGATCCCGCACCGCCGCCACCGGGCCGAACCTCCGGCTGACGCCTTCGATCTCGATCATGGAGTGCGTCGCATGGTGGGGACGGTTCCGGGACCCGCCCTCCCGATCGGAACCGCGACGGAAGGGCCGAGGAGTCTACTCGCGCCGGACCCGTCGTCGGACCGATCTATACTTCGACGACTGCGCGTCGTCGCGCCGCCGCATGACCCCGTCCGACGCTCCCATCGAGGCCGCCACCGGCGATCCGCCCCTCATCGAGGCGATCGGTGACGGCGTCGGCGTGGTGGAGTCCAGCGGGGAGATCATCTGGTTGAACAATCGCCTCGCGTCGCAGCCGCCGGAGGTGATGGCCCGCTTCAGCGACGCGTGCCGCGACCAGATCCGCGACGGACTCAAGCCGCCGCGTCGCGTGCACCTGCGCCGCTTCGCGGCGGCGGGCCGGGCCTTCGAGGTGGTGATCTCGCCGCTCTCGGCCGCCACGCCGCCGACGCGTGCGGTGGGCGTCCTCTTCGAGACCACCGCCAGGGAACGACTGGCGGAGCGCGTCCGGCAGGTGGATCGCGCCGGCGCCTCGCTGCTGGCGCTGGACGCGAAGATCGTCAACCCGCTGAACGTGGCCGAGCGCATCAAGCTGCTCGAGGGCCGCATCGTGGAGGCGCTGCGCACGATCTTCCACTGCGAGGACTTCGAGCTGCGGCTCCTCAACCGCGAGAGCGGCCAGCTGGAACTCGTGATCGCGAAGGGCATCGAGCCGCTGCGCATCGGCATCAGCCTCTTCGCGCGCCCCGAGGGCAACGGCATCACCGGGCTGGTGGCCGCCACCGGCGAGAGCATCGTCTGCCCCGATGTCTCGAAGGATCCTCGATTCATGGGCGGCCTCGCCGAGGCGCGCAGCAGCGTCACCGTGCCGCTCAAGCTCGACGATCGCGTCGCGGGAACGCTCAACCTGGAGTCGGCGCAGCTGGCGCGATTCGACGACGAGGATCGGCTCCTGCTGGAGCTCTACGGCCGCTACGTCGCCATGGCGATGACCATCCTGGACATGCTCATCGTGGAGCGCTACACCACGAACCAGCGGATCTCCGGGGCGCTGCGGGAGGAGATCGCCGTCCCGGTGCAGAACCTGCGCACCACCGCCGCCCGGCTGCGGCTCCGCGCGTCGGACGATCCCGGCGCACTCGACCTCCTGGCCGAATTCGAGCGCTCGCTGGAGGCGCTGGAGCGGCGGATCCGCACCTGCGCCGAGGGACCGCGATCGGTGCTGGGGCTGGATCGGATCGACCGCGACCACGGCCACGACACCGTGATCTCCGGCAAGCGCGTGCTGGTGGCCGACGACGAGCCGCAGATCCGGGAGACGATCCACACGGTGCTTGGCGACGCCGGCGCCCGGGTGGACGCCTTCGCGTCGGGGGCGGAGGCGATCGAGTCGATCCGCCGCGCCGCCGCCGAGGGCGCGCCGTACGACCTGGTGATCAGCGATGTGCGCATCCCCGATCTCAACGGCTACGAGATCTTCCGAGCCACGCGCGACGCCCATGGCGGCACGCCGGTGATCCTGATGACGGGGTTCGGCTACGACCCGCATCACTCCATCGTGCGTTCGAGCCAGGAGGGCCTGAGCTGCTTCCTCTTCAAGCCCTTCCAGGCGACGCAGCTGGTGGAGGAAGTGCGCAAGGCGCTCGGCGCCCAGGTCTGAGCGTCGGGCGTCGATCGCCCCGCCGTCGACCCCCGTTCCGATTCCGCACGCCGGCTCAGCGGCGCACGGCCCGAAGCACGCGATCGATTCCCTCGTGGTCCACCAGCACCTCCGCCTCGGCGAGCGCCGGATTCGACGCCGCGAGTTCGAGCGCCGCGCGCCGATGACCGTGCCCCACCTCCACCAGCAGGAGCCCGCCGGGCGCCAGCCATGACGGGGCCTCGGCCACGATCCGGCGCACCAGGTCCAGCCCGTCCGCGCCGCCGCGCAGGGCGGCCGGCGGCTCGTGGTCCCGCACATTGGGCGGAAGCGACGGCCACTCCGCGTCCGTCACATAGGGCGGATTGGCGGTGATGAGATCGAAGGGCGCGGCACCCCCGCTCGCCGCATCGCCGTGCGCCGATGCGTCGGCACGCGCGGCCGCGTCGTTGCGGAGCGCCGCAAAGAGGTCGCCGACGCGGAAGTCGATCCGTTCCGCGCCGTGACGGACGGCGTTGCGCTTCGCCAGCTCGATGGCCGTCGGCGCGAGATCGGTGGCGGTGACGCGGGCGTCGACGCCCCTGGCCAGCGCGATGGAGACGGCGATGCATCCGCTGCCCGTGCAGAGGTCGAGCACCGACGCGGGACGATCGGTCCCCCGGCGCCGAAGGTGCTGGACGGCCTCCTCCACCAGCCGCTCGGTCGAGGGTCGCGGAATCAGCGTGGCCGGCGAGACATGGAAGGGACGCGAGAAGAACCACGCCTCGCCGACCACGAACTGCACGGGTTCGTTCGCCGCCACGCGCCGCACGAAGTCGCGGAGCCGCGCCCGCTCCTCGTCGCTGGCGGGCCGATCCGGATCCATGTAGAGGGCCAGCCGTTCGCAGCCAAGGGCCGCCGAGAGCAGCATCTCGGCGCAGACGCGGGGCGAATCGATGGATCGTTCCTCGAAGTGGCCGCTCATCCAGCGCAACAGGCGGCGCGTGGTCCAGCGATCCTCGGCGGCGATGGGCCGTTTCGCATCCATGCGTCTTCCGGCCGCGATGGTAGCGGCGGGGGCCGGTACACTCTTCGCCCCGTCTCTTCGAGCGACCGCCCGGACCGGCCATGAGCGCCATCGACCAGGATTTCCTCCGTGATCTCGCCGACCGCGCCCGCGCCCGGCGCGTCTTCGGCGATGTGGTGCTGTCGCCGCAGTCGCTGCAGTGCGCCGCCGACGGCGCCGCCGCCGAGGCGTGGTACCGCGTGGAGCATGGCGGCAACGGCTGGTCGCTCTCGCTGGTGACGCCGGATCGCTGGCTCAGCGAGTCGATCGAGTCGGACCTGATGCACACCGGCGACTCCCTCGAGGAACTCTTCGAGGAGGAGCTGGTGGAGTTCGGCGTGGACGCGGCGCCGCCGCCCGTCAAGCACTTCCGCTCCGAGGATCGGCTCTACACCTTCGCCGTGCGGCTGCCCGACGGTCACGACCCGGAGCTGGTCTCGAAGTTCCTCTTCGCCTTCGAGGCGACCTTCCGCAGGCTCGGCGACATGGCCGGCGGCGACGGGGAGGAATGACGGTGCCGCGCCGGGTGCTCATGCTGGGCTGGGAGTTCCCTCCCTTCATCACCGGCGGTCTCGGGACCGCGTGCTACGGCCTGACGCGCGCCATGGCGCGCCTGGGGCACGAGGTGACCTTCGTCCTTCCCAAGTCCATCGACCCGAGCTTCGCCACCCATGTGCGGCTGCTGGCTCCGGGACAGACGAGCGTGCCCGATCCGGCGGGCGTGATGATCCCGGTGCCCGTGGATTCCCCGCCGAAGGCGCACGCGGCGGAGGTCGTCCCGACGGCGCCGCTCTGGCTGGCCGGCGCCTCGCCCATGCCGATGCAGGACTTCATGGCGGCGCTCGCCGCCAGGCCGGGCGCGGCGGAATCGGCGTCGGTCTACGGCTCGGGCGGGCTCGATCGGAGGCTCGCGCCGTTCATCCACTCGTCGGCCGGCCGGCGGATCCTCCGCCCGGATCTCACCGCCGCCGAGGCGGAATCGCTCTGGCGCGAGATCACCCTCCATGAATCGATTCCCGAGGCGGGTCCTCCCTCCTGGGAGCGCGAGCTTCCGGTGGAGCACCGGCCCGCGCCCGGCGCCGACTACGGGGGCGATCTCTTCGGCCAGGCGGAGCGCTACGCGCGATTCTGCGTTAGCGCCGCCCGCAGTCTCCAGTTCGACGTGATCCACGCCCACGACTGGCTGACCTACCCCGCGGGCCTGGCGGTGGCGCGCATGACCGGGAAGCCGCTGGTCTGCCACATCCACAGCACGGAGTTCGACCGTTCCGGCGAGCACGTGAACCAGCCCGTCTACAACATCGAGCGGCGCGGCCTCCACGGCGCGGTGCGCGTGATCAGCGTGAGCATGCTCACCAAGAACCTCTGCGTGAACCGCTACGGCGTCTCCCCCGACAAGATCGACGTGGTCTACAACGGCGTGGAGCTGGATCCGCGGCATGTGGGCATCGAGGGGATCCGCCGCGGCGACCGCATCGTCCTCTACTTCGGCCGCATCACCATGCAGAAGGGGCCGGAGTACTTCATCGCCGCGGCCCGGCGCGTCCTGGAGGTGATGGACGACGTGAAGTTCGTGGTGGCCGGTTCCGGCGACCAGGCGCAGCGCATGATCGAGATGGCGGCGGCGCTGGGCATCGGCTCGAAGGTGCTCTTCACCGGCTTCCTGCGCGGCAAGGACATCCAGCGCGTCTTCAGCATGGCCGACCTCTACGTGATGCCCAGCGTGAGCGAACCCTTCGGCATCGCACCGCTGGAGGCGATGGGCCATCGCGTGCCCGTCCTCATCAGCCGGACCAGCGGCGTGAGCGAGATCCTGGTGAACGTCCTCAAGTGCGACTTCTGGGATGTGGACGACATGGCCAACAAGATCGTGGCGGTGCTGCGGCATCCGCCGCTCCAGAGCGCGCTGCGCGACCACGGCTACTTCGAGGTCCGCGGCATCACCTGGGAGGGCGCGGCGCGCCGCTGCGACGAGACCTACGACCGCGCGCTGCAGGCCGTGGCCGTCCGCGACCGCCGGTGACGCCGGCGAGGCTCGCGGACCTCGGCGATCCTCGTCGGAACTCGCAAGACCGCCGCGTCGGTGGCGGAGGGACCCGCTCCTATACTCCGCGCCTCCCATGGGTCTCTTCTCCAAGCGCAAGCCGAGCGCCGGACTGGCGGAGCCGCCGGCGCCCGCGTCGCGCCCGCCCGCGACCTCCTCCGATCCCCGCACCGTCGCCTCCCGCTCCGCGGCGGGCATCGTCACCTCCGGTGATCCCACGCTCGAAGCGGACATCCGCCGCCTCGGCGGCGAGCTCCTCGATCGCGCCCGCGGCCATCGCGCCGGCCTGCTGAGCCGCGCCTTCTGGTCCGACAAGCTCATGGACTGGTCCATGAAGGACCAGGCCTTCAAGGTGCAGCTCTTCCGCTTCGTCGACGCGTTCCCCATGCTGCGGTCGCCGGAGCAGATCCACGATCACCTGGCCGATTCGATGGCGCAGCCCGGCGTGAAGCCGCCGCCCGGATTCGACCTGGGCCTCAAGGCCGGCGGACTGCTGAAGGGGCTCGCGGCCCGGACCATCTCGTCGCAGATCACCGGCATGGCGGGCAAGTTCATCGCCGGCACCGACGCCGCCAGCGCCCTGCCGAAACTCGAGGCGATCCGCAAGGATGGACTTGCCTTCAGCGTGGATCTCCTGGGCGAAGCGTGCGTGAGCGACGAGGAGGCGAGGGCCTACCAGCGCAAGTACCTCGACCTCATCGAGCACCTGCCGAAGACGGTGGCGAGCTGGCGCGCCGACGATCGCCTCGACCGCGACCACCTCGGACCGATCCCGCGCACGAACGTGAGCATCAAGATCAGCTCGCTCCATGCGCGCACCGATCCCATCGACGCGGAGGGCTCGATCCGCGGGCTCATGGAGGGGCTGCGCCCGATCCTGGAAGCCGCGAAGCGCCACGGCGTCTTCGTCAACTTCGACATGGAGCAGGCGTCGCTCAAGGACCTGACGCTGGACCTCTTCATGCGCTGCTGCGAGGCGGTGGACTTCCAGGCCGGGCTGGCCATGCAGGCGTACCTGCGCAGCGGCGACGACGACGCGCGGCGCATCATGGAGTGGGCCGAGCGCTCCGGGCGGCAGGTGACGGTGCGCCTGGTGAAGGGCGCCTACTGGGACTACGAGACGATCTTCGCGGAACAGCAGTGCTGGCCGGTGCCGGTCTGGAGCCGCAAGC
>CAZSVT010000158.1:0-6314 GCA_964610365.1 uncultured Isosphaeraceae bacterium | reverse complement strand
CCGCCGGCCCGCGGCGGGACGCGGCTACGGCGCGGGCCGGACGGCCAGCACGCTGGTGGTGCAGTCGCGCAGCGTCTTCTCGGCGGTGCTGCCCAGGAAGAAGTCCCGGAGGTTGGAGCGGCCGCGCGTGCCCAGCACCACCATGTCGGCCCGGACCTTCCCGGCGTACTCCACGATCCCCGAGCGGTGTCCCTCGTGGTCGAGGATCGCGATGTGCGCATTCCGGACGCCCGCGTCCACCAGCGCCGCGGAGGCGAAGTGCCGCAGCCTCCCTTCGAGCCCGTCGCGGTACTGCTTCTGGAAGCCGGGCCCGACGGCGGGGTTCGGCGAGCGCCAGTGGACCGCGTTCCACGGAGCGGTGAAGACATGCAGGACATGCAGCTCGGCGCCGTCGCAGGCGGCCAGCTGGGCGGCGCGAGCCAGCGCCCGCTGCGCCGTCTCCGAGAAATCGATGCCGACCACGATGCGCCGATAGGGGCCCTCGTGATCGTCGCGAGCCAGGAGCACATCCCCCGGGCCGCGGCGCACGCATCCGCTGGCCACGGTCCCCACGCCGAGATCGGGATCGGTGCGGCTGAAGGCGCCCAGGACGATCAGCTCCGCGCGGTCGCGCCGTGCCGCTTCGAGGATCGCCTCCACCCGGTTGTTCACCACCACTTCCACCTCGAGCGACGAGGCGCCCGCCACGCCGGCGGCGAACGCCTTCCACGCGGCGGCGGCGTCGGACACCAGGCCCGCGCGGATCTCCTTCTGGATCGGTGCGAGCGCCTCCTCCAGGTCCGTCACCACCAGCGTGTCGATCGCGTGCACCGGATGGACGCGCGCCTTCCACGCGGCCCCGAGCCGGATCGCCTGCGCCAGCGCCACGCGCGAGCACGCGGAGTAATCCACGCCCACGACGATGTTCCGGATCGGCTCCATCGGCGCACAGGCTAGCGGGGGGCGGGCCGGGGCGGCGTGGCGGGGGGCCGCTCGTCCTGGCCGCCGATCGCCCACATGCGGCGCAGCGCCCGGATGAGCTTCTCCGTGGCGGCGTCGTCCATGCCGCGGGACCGCATCACATGCCGGGCCAGGGCCATGCCCGCCTCGCCCTCCTCGAAGACCACCGTGTTCGCGCCCGCCTCCATCAGCGCCCTCCGTTCGGCGAGGTAGCGGGCTCGCACCGTGACCTCGATGGACGGGTTGAGTTCCTTCGCCGCCAGCACCACCGGCACGCGATCGGCCGAGTGCGGGAGCGTCACCACCAGTTGCGAGGCGCGGAGGATTCCGGCGTCCTTCAGGATCTCCATCCGACTCGCGTCGCCGAAGATCGCGGCGCGACCGTGCTGCGCCAGGGACTGCACCGTGTCGGCGTTCAGGTCGACCACCGCGGTCTCCATGCCGGCGTCGCGGAGCAGGGCGTCCACCAGCCGGCCCACCGGGCCGTAGCCCACGATGATCGCCAGCGGCTTGTCCGACGCCGCGATCGACGCGGAGGCGGACGCGTTGATCTGGTCGAGGCGCCGGTTGGTCCGGCGCCCGAGGATGCGGGCGAGGCGCGGCCGCCGTTCGATCCATCGCTCCAGACGATCGATGCTGCGGAAGGCGATGGGATTCACCGCGATCGACAGGAGCGCCGTGGCCACGAGCACCTGCATCGCCGCGCGGGGAAGGAGTCCCGCGTCGACGCCGACCTTCCCGATGATGAAGGAGAACTCGCCGATCTGGGCGAGCCCGACCGCCACCGTGAGGGCCGTGCGCATCGAATGCCCCAGCCAGAGGACGATGACCATCGCCGTGGCCGGCTTCACCACCAGCACCACCGCCAGCGCCACCGCCACCAGCAGCGGCTCCTGCACCAGGAAGCGCGGATCGAGAAGCATGCCGACGGAGACGAAGAAGAGGACGGCGAAGGCATCGCGCAGCGGCAGGGCGTCCGCCGCCGCCTGGTGGCTGGTGGGCGACTGACCCACCACCATGCCCGCCAGGAATGCACCGAGCGCGAGCGAGGCGTCGAAGAGCACCGCCGCGCCGACGGCGATGCTCACGGACATGACGAGCACGGTGAGCGTGAAGAGCTCCCGCGAGCGCAGCCGCGCCACCTGGAAGAGGATCCATGGGATCACGCGCGATCCCGCGAGCAGGACGATCGCCACCAGCACCGCGAGCTTCAGGATCGCCCAGCCGACGGAGAGCAGGGCGTCGGTGGCGGCGCCGCCGGCCGCCGAACCCTGCGCCTGGGCCATGACTGGCAGGAGCACCAGCAGCACCACCGTGAAGATGTCCTCCACGATCAGCCATCCCACCGCCACATGGCCGTGGACGGTGTCGAGCATCCGTCGATCGGTGAGGACTCGCAGGAGCACCACCGTGCTGGCCACGGCCATGGCCATGCCCAGCACCACTCCGGCGCGGAACGACCATCCGAGCACGACCACCGCGAGCGCCGTGAAGAGCGTGGCCATCAGGCTCTGCCCGATGGCCCCGGGGACGGCGATCTTCCGCACGGCCATGAGATCCCGCAGCCGGAAGTGCAGCCCCACCCCGAACATCAGCAGGATCACGCCGATTTCCGCCAGTTCGCGGGCGACATCGGGATCGCCGACGAAGCCCGGGGTCGACGGCCCGATGGCGATGCCCGCCAGCAGGTAGCCGACGATCGGCGAGAGCCCGAGCTTCTGCGTGATCAGCCCGAACACCCATGCCGCGCCGAAGGCGCCGGCGACGGTGGTCAGGAGCCCGAGGTCGTGCATGCCCGAGCGTACCGCGCCCCGTCGCGGGGACGCAGCCAGCGGGCGCACACCTCCAGCAGCGAGGCGCGTTCGATCGGCTTGGTCGCGAAGTCGTTGCATCCGGCCGCGAGGCACTCGTCGCGCTCGCCGCCGGCGGCGTGGGCGGTGAGCACCACGATCGGAAGCGCCGCATCGCGGCGACGGACTTCGCGCGTCAGCTCCAGTCCGTCCATCTCCGGCATCTGGAGATCGGTGACGAGGAGATCGAAGGGCCGCTCCAGGCGCACCGACTCCTCGAGGAGCGCCAGCGCGGCGCGGCCGTTCTCGGCGATGGTGACCTGGGCACCGGCGCGCTCCAGGTGGATCGTCACCAGTTGGCGATTCTCGCGGCCGTCCTCGGCCAGGAGGATTCGCCCCGCAAGCCGGATGGCCGAACCCGCGGCGGGTGCGGCCGCCGCGCGGCGGGCGTGTGCACGCACGGCGTCGGCGTCCTCCAGGAGCGGCGCGTCCGGGACCGCCGTGATCCGAACATCCACGCGGAAGCAGCTTCCCTCGCCGGGCGCCGAGCGCACGAGGGAGACGGTGCCGCCCATGAGCGTGGCCAGTCGTCGACAGATGGCCAGCCCGAGGCCGGTTCCGCCGTGCGTCCGTGCAACGCCTGCGTCGGCCTGCGTGAACGGCCGGAAGAGGCGCGCCGCCTGCTCGGGCGTCATGCCGGCGCCGGTGTCCTCCACCTCGGCCACCAGGCGGTCGCCCGACACGCCGCAGCGCAGCGTGACGCTGCCGCGCGTGGTGAACTTGATGGCGTTGGCGATCAGGTTGAGCAGGATCTGGCGCCAGCGGGTGGGATCGGCGCGGACGCGCACCGGCAGGGGGCCGGTCAGTTCCAGGCGGAGCTCCAATCCGCGCTGCGACGCCGAGATGTGGAGGAGATCGAGGCACTCCTCCAGGAGCACCGGGAGATCGAAGGGCACCGACTCGATGGGCATCGCGCCGGCGTCGATCTTCGAGAGGTCGAGGACATCGTTGAGGATGGTGAGCAGGTGGCGCCCGGCGCTGCGGATCCGATCGATCGCCTGCAGGCGCTGCGGCGGCGCCCGGTTGGCGTCGCCGTCTTCGCGCAGGAGATCGGCGTAGCCCAGGATGGTGGTCAGCGGCGTGCGGATCTCGTGGCTCATGTTGGCCAGGAACTCGCTCTTGGCGCGCTCGGCGCTCCGCGCGGTGCGGCAGGCTTCCTCGAGCCGTCCCTGCGCCCGGCGTAGTTCGGTGACATCCACGGCGGCGCCGATGAGACCGGCGAAGGCGCCGTCCTCGTCGCGGCGCGGCACGGCCTTGTGCAGCACCCGGCGGATCTCGCCGGTGCTGCGCCGGATCCGGTACTCGGCGACGAACGGCCGCCGCTCGCGGTGGGCGCGACGAAGATCTCCCAGGCAGCGCTCGCGGTCCTCCGGGTGCACCGCCTCCAGCCAGCCATGACCCAGATCCATCGACGGCGGGCGTCCCACCAGTTCGGACCAGGGCCGGCTCACGAAGTCCACGCGTCCGTCGGCGTCGCTGCTCCAGATGGGCATGGGGGCGCCGTCGGCGAGCGTTCGGAATCGGCGCTCGCTCTCGGCGAGCCGGCGCGCGGAGGCGAGCGCCCGGCGACGACCATCGCGCGCCGCGTCGATCGCGTGGAGTTCGCGACGGCGAAGGACATAGACGCCCATGCCGACCGCCGTGACCAGCAGGAGCGCCGGCGCCGCGCCGAGGAGCAGGATCGTGGCGTCATGGATCCGCGCGGAGCCGGAGTCGGAGCGAGACTCGGAGCGCACCGCGGTGGGGAATCCGAGTCTCGGGAGGCCGATGGCCTGCAGGAGCGCGAACTCGCAGATCGCCACGATCGCCGCCAGGCAGAGCGCGGCCCGGAGGGCGTCGAGGAGCGCCAGCCGTCGCTGATGCGGCTGGAGTCGGTCGTTCCCCGGGCCTCGATGGAGCTGCGTGGGTGCGAACATCGGAGGCCGACGCGCGGCCGCTCCAAGCATCGAACCGTCCCCGCCGGATGCTCGGCCAGAGCGGCGCGGTCGCCTCCGATCGGTCCGTCTGACGCGTCCGTTCGGACTCGGGCAGCCCCCGCGCCCGACGGCGCCGCGTACCGGGACCTTCGGGTGCCGGGCGCGTGCCGACTTCGACTGGATAAGTGCGGACGGACCATCGGATCGATCGGAGGACTTCGCGCCGAGTGAGCGCTCGGCGCTTCGCCCCGCCCCGGCACGGTGCTAGAGTCGGAGGCAAGCGCAACGCTCGGCGCCATCGGGCGATGCGGATGCGCAAGGAGGGCGGGAGCATGTGGACGCAACGCGCGATCCGCGCGACGGCGATTGTTCTGGCGGTGGGGTGCATCCACTCGGCGCGAGCCGAGGGTGACTTCCAGTACTCGATCAATGTCTCCGGCTGGCAGGACCGGACGGGGATGGAGTTCGACCTTGGAGGTGGCCAGCCTGTCACGGTCACGGGCGTCATCTGGGATGTCACGCTCACCGCCGTCGGCAGTGCCTGGCTGAGCGACGGGTGGTTCGCGCTGGGCACTCCCGACAACCTCCCGCAGGTCTACCTGATCCCTGGAATCAACGACAACTTCCCGGGAACGGCGAGCTATGGCGGCGCCGCCAAGTTCGCGGATCTCGGGCTCCCCGATGTTCAGCTCCCCGACGGCAACCTGCTCCTCCAGTTCCTGACCTCGGGCTGGACGATCTTCGTGGAGGAGAAGAGCTGGATCACGGTCCAATACAACATCGTGCCGGCTCCCGGGGCGGCCATGTTGACGCTGCTGGCTGCCGGCAGACGACGGCGGCGGCGCTGACCCCCCGCGGGGTCACCGGCACCCTCGAGCGACGGGGCAGATCCTGGACTTCTTTCTCGACGCGGCTTTCTCGCGGCATGTCCCGCGTTCAGCGGGTAATCTGTCCGTCGACGGTGCCGAGTTGCCCTGCGAGGGACCTTGAGCACCGAGGAACGAGAGAAAGGACACACCTCATGAAAGCAACCTTCTTTGCGTCGACAGCAGCGCTTGCCGTCGCGGCCACGGCCATGGCGGACAGCCCGCCCGACTTGGTCTACACCCTCGATGTCTCGGGCTGGACCGACCTGACCTCCGAGGTCATCGATCTCGGCGCCGGAACCAAGGTGGAAGTGACCGGCATCGGCTGGGATGTCACCTTCACCGCCGAGGGCAGCGCGTGGCTTTCCGACGGCAGCTTCTACTTCGATGCGCCCGGCGCCGATCCGTTCGGCCAGGTCTACCTGACCCCGTTCGTCGGCCAGGACTTCTCCGGGACCGAGACCACCTTCAGCCCGATCCTGAAGTTGGCCGATCTCGGCATCCCGAACATCCAGCTCGACGCGGGACTCCTCGAGGTCTTCTACGGGACCTTCGGCTTCGACACGTACGTCAAGGAGGAGAGCTTCCTCTACATCCAGTACGCGATCGTCCCGACCCCCGGCGCCCTGGCGCTCGTGGGCCTCGCCGGCCTGGTCGGTCGTCGTCGTCGCGCCTGATCGCAGTCCGACGGTCGTCACGGCAAATACACGAGCACGCCGCGGAGCGATCCGCGGCGTGTTCCT
>CAZSVT010000157.1:0-6366 GCA_964610365.1 uncultured Isosphaeraceae bacterium | reverse complement strand
TGCCAGTCAGACGGCGCGCCACGCCGATCGCCATCGGTACATGACCAGCGCCCGGCGCTCCCGGGCGCCCCGCATGATCCTGATCGCCGTGGCGATCGCCGCGGTGGCGCTGGGCGGCTGGTGGGCCGTGACTTCGTACTTCGATGACGGCGGCGCCGCGAACGACCGCGGCGCTCCCGCGACCGATCCTCGCGCATCGGGCACCGACGGCGCGGACGGCGCGACGGGGGCGACGGGCGCAACGCCGACCGGTGAATCGAAGTCCGGCGCGCTGTCGGGCGACGCCGCTTCGCCGCCTGCGCCGCGCTCGTCGATCCTCACGCCGGAACCTTCGTTCGAACGCGACGCGGCAGCGCGGGCGGCGGAGTCCGCATCGGCGGCCGACCGCGCCCTGGCGGCGCCCGCAGGCCCCGGGACGATCACCGGAGGCACGCAGGTTCCGGGCGCGGCGACGCCTGGTGCAACGCCTCCCGGCGCATCGGACTCCGGCGCCGGAGCGGCGGGAACGGTCCCCGGCCCGACCGTCGGCGGCGACGGCGCTGCGGCGAGCGATCCGCCGCTGGCGCAGGCCGTGGCGCTCATCCCCACCGATCCGCTTCGCGCCCGGAGCGAGCTCACGCGCCTGCTCGACTCCTCCGCGCTCGGCCCCGAGGATCGACTCCGCGCGTACGAGGCGATCAACCAGGTGAATCAGCCGCTCTTCTTCCGCACCGGCGTGGTGCAGGGCGATCCGGTCTTCGCGCTCCATCGCGTGGCCGAGGGAGAGACGCCGACCGCCATCGTGCGCATGCTCGGCGCGAAGTGCGACAGCGATCTGCTCCTGCGCATCAACGGCATTCCCGATGCGCGCCGCCTGCGCCCCGGCCAGGCCATCAAGGTGCCCAAGGGCGCGTTCCACGCGGAGGTGCGCAAGGGCGAATTCCGCATCAACCTCTACCACGGCGAGGATGCGCAGCGGGTGATGATCGCCAGCTTCCCGGTGGGACTGGGCGAGTTCAACACCACGCCCACGGGGATCTTCAAGGTGCGTCCGAAGAGCAAGCTGAAGGATCCGCAGTGGCGCAATCCGCGCACCGGCGAATTCTTCACCTCCGACGATCCGAAGAACCCGATCGGCGAGCGGTGGATCGGTCTCGAGGGAATCGAGCCGCACAACCAGGACTTCGCCGGCTACGGCATCCACGGCACCATCGAGCCGGAGTCGATCGGGCAGATGCGCTCCATGGGCTGCATCCGGATGCTCGGGCCCGATGTCGAGGTGGTCTACGAGCTTCTGACCGTGCCGGACAGCACCGTGCTCATCGCTCCGTAGCCCCGGGGGATGCGCCGGGCGCGGTGGTGCGTGTGGGGAGTGGAGGTCGCATGAACAGGAACACCACGCCGTCGCCGCGCCGCGCGCGCTCCGCCCGGAAGGCCGTCGTGCTCGCCGTCGTCGGCTGGATCGCATGTCTCGTGGCGGCGCCGTGGCGCGCCGGCGCGCAGGGACCGCAGCCCTTCGCCCCGCCTCTCTCCAGCGCCGATCTCGACCGCTGGCTGGAGCGCACCGCGGCGGATGCGCCCACGCGCACGGCGATCGCGGCGATGTTCGAACGAGCCCTCGCGGAGTCGCAGGCCCTGCGCGACGGGGAGATGGCCGCCTACGAGCAGGAGTGCGCCCTCAAGCCCTCGCGCACGCTGACGAAGGACGAGCTGGAGCAGCGCTCGCGCCGCGCGCGGGCGCTGGTGGCTCGACAGGCGGCCGTGGAGGACGCCCTCTTCAATTCCCTGCGCGATCTCGTTCCGGAGTCGGCGCACGCCGCCGTGGAGGCGGAGCGCCGCGCCGCCGCCCGGCGCCGGGCGGTGGCCACGCTCGACCCGATGGCGCGCTCCGCCGTGTCGGCCGAACTCCTGGGAATCGCCGAGCGCGCCCTGACGCCCGCCGACCTCCAGCAGCGCGAGGTCGCCGCGGCGCTGCGCGACTACGACCTGCAGCTCACGAGCGACCTGGAGAAGCTCGCCGGGCTGGCGCTGACCAGTGACCTCGCGGCACGAGAGGCCATGGAGAAGCTCGAGGCAGCGCCGCCCGCCCCGGAGGAGCCCAACGATCCGGAGGCCGCCGCCCGGCGCCGCATGCGCCTCGGCCTGACCGCGCGCCGGGAGGCGATGGCCCCCGTTCGCGAACGCATCGACGAAATCGCGCGAGCGCGCCGCGCCGCCCTGGACGACCTCTCGGCCCGGCTCCCGGAGGATCGCGCCCTGGCCCTGCGCGAGACCTTCGTCGACGCCGCGTATCCGATGATCGGCGCCAAGCGCTTCGGCCCGAAGTCGCTCGTCGAGCGAGCGGCGGCGGCGGCGGAGTCGCCCGCGGCGGGTGCAGCGCCGATTCCGCCCGAGACGATCGAATCGGCGAAGCGGCTGCTGGCGGAGTGGCGGCGCGCCGACGCCGCGATCGCCCGCCGCATGATCGACGTCGTCGACGAACGCCGGCGCTCGCAGGCGTCGGGTCCGATGGTGTTCTTCGACGGCGACGAGGGTGTGCCGGTCCTCGGCGAACCCGGCCCGATGCTCGATCTCCGCACCGAGCGGGACCGACTGGACGAGCAGGCGCGCCGGCAGATCGCAGCGCTCCATCCGGCGATCGCGGCGATCGCCGAGGAGCTCCAGCCCGGTCCGCAGGTGTCCTTCGGACCCGGCGCGCACCTCGAGGCGCCGGCGGGCGTCGAATTCAGCACCACCTCGGTGATGATGGTGGCGGTCGGGGACGCCGACGGCGGCGCCGACGCGGTGATGATCGACATGCCCGGCTTCGCCATGGGCGGCGGGCCGGCGCTCAGGCCGATCGACGGGCGCGAGTTCGACCGGATGGCGGCCCGGCTCCAGCTCGACCCGGCGAAGGCGTCGTCGCTCCGCCAGTCCTGGGAGCAGTACCGCGCCACCGCCGACGCGGCGATGCGCGAACTGCTGGCCACTCCGGAGTCCGTCACCATGCAGGGCCCGGGCGACGCCGTCTTCGTCATGGCCGCGGCGGCGCCGGATCCGGAGAAGCTCTCGCAGGCGGCCGCGCGACTGGCGGCCGAGGACGATGCGTTCATGGCCGAGGCCGCCAAGCGGGTCGGCGCCGGACCGGCCATCGATCGCGAGCGCGCCATCCGCGCCCGCGAGCGGCAGCGGCAGCAGCTCGCCGTCCGCGCCGGTCCCGGGCCGCGACCCTGGGGTCGATTCGAGCGCGTCGACCTGCCGGCGATCGTCTCGGAGGCGAGACTGGCGGCGGAGGAGCGCGCGGCGGCCGAGCCCGTCGCTTCGGCCCACGGCGAACGGCTCGGCGCGCTGCTCGTGGAGCTCATCGGCGCCACGGTCGCGCTGCGCCAGCTCGAGCAGGCGGCGATCGAACGCATCGACCACGGCGACGGCAACGTGGAGGAGCGGGTCAATCTCGGCGGCGAGGAGTGGCAGAAGGCGCATGGCGCCGTGCGCGCCGCGCAGCGCGCGGTGACCGCCGAGGTGCGTGCCGCCCTGGACCAGGTGGCGGGGTTGGTCGCGGCGCCGTCGGCACGGTCCATCCGCCGCGCGGCCCACGCGGAGGCGATGCCCGAGGTGATGCGCGATCCGCGGTCCGCCGAGGGGCGGCTGGAACAGGCGCTGGCGCTGGAGTCGCTCTCCGACGAGCGCCGGCTGGCGATCGTCGATCTCCTCTCCACGCACCAGGCCTCGGTGGATCGGCTGGTGGACCGGTTCATCGCCGATGCCCTGGAGCGCGAGCGTCGCCTGGGCGTACCGGACGAGCCGGGGCCCATGGAGATCCGCGCCATGCGGAGCGCCGATGCGCTCCAGCGGCGCCTCCGCTTCGATCGCAGCGAGATCAACGACGCCACGATGCGTCGACTGCGCCAGCTCCTCACCGCCGAGGAGAACCGGACGATCGAGGATCTGCCCGAGCGCTCGGGGGGCGGGATGAGCGTCATCGACCTGGGGCTCTGACCCGTCGGCGCGCCGCCGTTGGGTACGCTCCGGCCGATGCCTCGCCCCGATCTGCTGGAGTACTTCGATGCGCCCACCGAGGCGCCGTTCGTGGTGGAGCACGCCCACGAGGAATTCACCTCGCTCTGCCCCAAGACCGGTCATCCCGACTTCGGCCGCATCGTGGTGCGGTACGAGCCGGCGGCGGTGTGCGTGGAACTCAAGAGCCTGAAGCTCTACTTCCACTCCTTCCGCAACGAGGGGATCTTCTACGAGGCGGTGACCAATCGCATCCGCGACGATCTCGCCCAGGGCATGAGCCCGCGCTGGATCCAGGTGATCACCGAGTGGCGCGGCCGCGGCGGCTTCCACAGTCGGATCATCGCCACCGCCGGCGAGGTGCCGCAGGCCTGGGCGCGCCCGTAGGAGCCGCACCCGCGCGATCCGAACGATGTTCCTCGCCGAGTCGATCGTCCACACGCTCGATGCCTACGCCTTCCAGTTCGGCGGCGGATTCGGCATCCGCTGGTACGGACTGGCCTACGCCGCCGGGTTCCTGGTGGGGTGGCTGCTGCTGCGCTGGCTCGCGCGCCGCGGGAGCATCCTGCTCACGCCGGTGCAGGTGGGCGACTTCGTCTTCTTCGTGGTGATGGGCGTGGTGCTCGGCGGTCGGATCGGCCACGTGCTCCTCTACGATCGCGGGCTCCTCACCACCTTCCATGCGGCGTTCCCCTGGTGGGGCGTGCTGGACATCCATCACGGCGGAATGTCCAGCCACGGCGGGATCGCGGGGGTGGCCATCGCGTCGCTTCTCTTCGCGCGACGGGCGCGCGTGCCGTTCCTCCACCTCATGGACTGCGCCGCGATCGGCGCCCCTCCGGGCCTGGCGTTCGGGCGACTCGCCAACTGGGTCAACGGCGAGCTGCCGGGGAAGGCGCTTCCCCTGGAGTGGTGGTCTCCCGCGCCGTGGTGGAGCACCAAGTTCCCGCGCGAGGTGCTCGATCCGGACTTCCCGCGGCTCGCCGAGCTCCTGCCGCTGCGCCGCGCGGGCGTGGTGGATCCGGCGCTGGAGTTCCCCCGATCGCTGGTCGACGCGTGCTATGCGGGAAACGCCGACGCGGTGCGGGCGCTCGCGCCGCACCTCACGCCCCACTGGCCGAACCAGTTCATGCAGGCGCTCACCGACGGCCCGGTGCTGCTGGCGGTGCTGCTGCTGGTCTGGTGGCGACCGCGCCGCCCGGGCGTGGTGTCCGGCTGGTTCTTCGCCGCGTACGGAACCCTTCGCCTGGGCACGGAACAGCTGCGCGAGCCCGATGCCGGTGTGTTCTGGCTCGGTCCGCTGACGCTTCCGATGCTCCTGAGCCTCGCCATGATCGCCTTCGGTGCCGCGCTCGCGGCATGGTCGGGCTCGCGGCGCGGGAGCCCGGCGATCGGGGGCATCGGCCCGCGGCGCCGCGAGGGCTCGCCGACCGTTGCGGCATCCGCTCCGCGCGGCGCGTAGCGGCCGGCGCGCCTCCTCGCTCAGGCGGGAGGCGAGGCGTCCTCGTACACCGGGATCGCGTGCTCCCAGTCGCGATCCCAGAGACGGAAGCCGCCGATGAACGCGTTGGCGTTGTCGCCCAGCCTGCATCCCGCCGGCGGGGTCTTCAGCCGATCGGCGTTCCCGCCGCCGATCACCACCTCGTCCGGAAGGAGCGCGGCCTGCAGCGTCTCCACCACGCACACCACATGGCGTCGCCAGGCCTTCTTGCCCAGGCGCTCCAATCCGCGGCGGCCGACATAGTCCTCGAAGGTCCGGCCCTTCCGGTACGGAAGGTGCGCCAGCTCCATGGGCAGGATCACGCGGCCGGCGACGAAGCAGCTCCCCAGGCCCGTGCCGAGCCCGAGGAAGAGCATGCGTCCGGTTCGGTAGCTCCCCACCGCCTGCATCGCGGCGTCGTTGAGGAGCTTCACCGGTCGCGCCAGGTCCTTGTCGTAGTCGAAGTCCACCCAGCCGGTGCCGAGGTTCGCGGGTTCGCGAATGGGACGGTTCTTCACCACCGGGGCCGGGATGCCGATCGACACCCGATCGAAACTCCAGCCTTCGGCGAGCTTGAGCACGCCCTGCACCATCTGCTGCGGCGTCATCGATGGGCCCGACGGAAACTCGCGCTTCTCGGGATCGCTCGCCACCCGGATCTTCACATGCGTGCCGCCCACATCGATCGCCAGGACGTTGTGCCCGAACATGGTGGCAGCGTAGAGAAACGCCCACCGCCCCCGGAGCGGAAAAAGGCGGCCCGCTGCCGATGCCGGTGAGAAGGGCGCTCCCGTTCCCGCACGAGACCGGCGTCGGAGCGTGTAGCCTGCGGGGACAGGATTCCGCATGCCGGAGACTCTGATCTGGGACTACAGCCAGGCCCCCGAGACCGCCAAGGTCTCGATCGCTCC
>CAZSVT010000156.1:0-6385 GCA_964610365.1 uncultured Isosphaeraceae bacterium | reverse complement strand
GCGCCTGGAGCGGATGCTGGTCGCCGTGCTCGGTGGGCTGGGGTCCCTGGTGGCCCTCGACCTGCTCCACCTGGTACGCGCCGTGGTTCGTCGGATCATTCTGGGTGCCGAGTCCCGTCGTCTACGCGTCGCCGGTCTACGCACCGCTCGTCGCGGCGCCGGTGGTGGTGGAGGCGCCCGTGGTCTACACGCCGGCGCTCGACTGGCCCGGTTACGCCGCGCTTCCCGACACGACGACGACCGATTCGACCATGACCGCCGCCGCGCCCCCGGAGACGGCGCCGATCGCCGCGCCGGTGCCGATGCCGCCCGCGGGTCTCACCGAGCAGTCGGCGTGGGACGCGCTCTCGCTGGGCAGCGACGCCCAGGCGCAGGAGCAGTTCGCGCGCGTGCTCCATGCCGAACCCGACAACGCCCGCGCCCGCGCCGGATTCGGACTCGCCTCGGCCCTGGCCGGCCGCGAATCGACGGCCGTCTGGGCGCTCCGCGATGCGCTGGCGCTCAATCCCGATTCGCTCGATGCGCTGCCGCTCATGCCGGTGGCGCGCACGCGACTGACCGAACTCGCCCGCGGCCTGGAGGTGAGCGGCACGATGCCGTCGCAGCCGAACGCGGTGGACGAACTCTTCCTCGCCGCGGCCCTGCGCGTGGCCGTCGGCGACCGAGCCCAGGCGGCGTATGCCCTGGAACAGGCGTCGCGCCGCGGCGCGCTCGACGCCGCGCAGGCCGACTTCAAGGCCCGCCTCGCCTCCCAGCTCGCTTCCGGACTCTGATCGTCGCCGCGGCTTCGGTCGCGGTGAATCGCGGCGGCGTCATGCCGGTACGCTGCGACGATGGACGACTCGAGCGTTCAATCGCGTCGGGCGCCGGAGCCGGTGGGCCCGTATCCGCATGCGAAGCGCGCAGGGGAGTTCCTCTTCCTCTCGGGCATCGGGCCGCGCCGTCGCGGCAGCCGCGAGATTCCCGGCGTCACCATCGGACCGAGCGGCGCCGTGGTCGACCATGACATCGAAGTGCAGTGCCGGAGCTGCTTCGACAACGCCCGCGCCGTCCTCGACGAGGCCGGCGTGGCGTGGGACCGGGTGGTGGATGTCACCGCGTTCCTCACCCACATGGAGCGCGACTTCGGCGCCTACAACCGCGTCTACGGCGAGTACTTCGCCGGACCGGGCAATCCCAATCCCGCCCGCACCACCGTCGAGGTGACGGCCCTGCCCACGCCGATCGCCGTCGAGATCAAGGTGGTGGCGTGGATCGGCGGTCACTGAGGTCCCGCCCGTGGCACGAGTCACCATCGATGGCCAGGGAATCGTCGTCGGCGGACGCCGGGCGTGGATCGTCGGCGCGGAGCTGGAGTACGCGCTCATCGATCCCGGCGCGTGGCCGCGCGCCATCTCGCTCCTGAGGCAGTCGGGATTCAACACGGTGCGCACCAGCGTGCCGTGGTCGCTGCACGAGCGCCGACGCGGACAGCGGCGCTTCGACGGCCCGCTGGACCTGCGATCGTTCGTGGAGCAGTGCGCGGACGCGGGCCTCTGGGTGATCGCGCGGCTGGGCCCGGTGGTCGGCGGCACCTTCTCCGGCGGCGGACTGCCCTCCTGGCTCGGCGAGATCCCCGGGCTGCGCCTGCGCGAACCCAACGACGCGTTCCTGCGACTCGTGGCCCAGTGGTTCGATGCGGTGCTCGCCCAGCTCAAGGGGCTGGACGCGCCGTCGCGCTCGGCGAAGGAGCGGCGCGGCGTCGCGGGCGGGCTGGCGGCGGTGCAGGTGGAGCACGAATGGAATTGCGGCCATGCCGCGGCCGGCACCGCGTACCTGCGCGAGCTGCGGCGATACCTTCGCGAGGGCGGCGTGGAGCTCCCGATGCTCAGCGCCAACGGCCTCTGGACCTCCGTCGACGAGATCATCGACCTCTGGGAAGGCGATGCGCATCTCTTCAGTCACGCGCGGCAGCTCCACCAGGTGCAGCCGGGCGCGCCGGTGATCGTGGAGATCGCGCGCCGCGCAAGCCTGCGCCGCGCCGGGAGCGACGCCGATCGATCGCCGTCCCGCAGCGAGGCGCCCGCGGAGGGCCCGTCGCTCCTGGCCCAGGTGACGAGCGTGCTGGCGGCCGGAGGACAGCCGATCGTGGCGCACGCCGGGCCCGAGCGGCACCGGCTGGAGGCGCCCGGCGTCGATGGGAGCGCCCGGCTGCGCAGCGACGCCGTGACCCCGCAACTCGTCACCGATCGAGGGCTCCCCACGCCGGAGCTCCGATCACTCTCGCCGCTGGCGCTCTTCGCGTCGCGATTCGGCGCCGTGCTCGGCGGCAACGGCGGGCACGACGCGGTGGTCGTGGATCCGGACTCGGCGCCGGCGCAGGTCCCGCTCGTCCTCTCGCGTACCTCCGCCGCCGGCAGCGTGGCCTTCGTGCTCCGGTCGGGTCCGAAGACGCGGCGCGCCGAGCCGGAGACGATCACGCTGGTGACGGAGAAGGGCCTGCGGCTTCCCGTGCGGCTCGGGTCGTCGCCCGTCACCTGGCTGGTCGTCGATCTCGACCTCCAGGGCCAGGCGCATCTGGACTACTCCACGCTCGCGCCGATCGAGTTCATCGACCAGTCGCTGCTGGTGCTGCGCGGAGCGGCGGGGAGCGTCGCGCCGCTCTCCATCGGCGGCAGCGAGGTGGAGGTGGAAGTGCCCGCGGACGGCGCCGGCGCCACGCCCGCGATCCTCGCCCATGCGGGCGTGACGCTCGTCGTCTGCAACGAGGCGCAGGCGTCGGCCATGCGCCTCTACGGTCGGGGCATCGCCATCGGCGCGGATCTCATCGACTCGGATGGCTCCGTGGTGCTCGCGCCCGGATTCACCGAGGCCGTGCGCGTGGAATCCAACGGACGCCTTCAGAAGGTGGCCGCCGGCGCGGGTCGTCGGTCGGCCTCGCCGGGGCGTTCGCGCTCGCGACCCGCACCGGGCCCATGGTCCTTCGCCTCGGCCGCCGATCTCGTCGACGGCTCGAGCGATCGATACGCCTCCACCGATCGACCGAGATCGCTCGCCGCGTACGCGCCGAGCACGGGCCTGGGCTGGTACCGGCTGCGCTTCCGGGCGCCGGCCGGCGCGCGCCTCTGGTTCCCCGATGTCCGACCCTCGCTGCGCCTCTTCCTCGATGGTCGCCCGTGGGCCCGGCTCGGCGACGGCGACGCGCTTCCCCTCGAGTTGCCCGCCGCGGCGCGCGGCGCGGAGGAGCGCACGCTCTCCATGCTCGCCGTCGATCGGGGGCGTCCCATCGCGGGGCTCCACCAGGCGGCGAGCGCGGGGCCGGTCGGCGGCGCGTGGATCGCGAAGCCGCTGCGCCCGACCGTCCGCGGCGCGGCATCGCCGCCGTTCGATCCCTTCTCGGTTCGGGCCTTCGTGCCGGGGGCGCCCGGTCCGGCGCACGGCCGCGCCGTGGAGATCACGCTGCGCCCGGCGCCGAAGGAGCCGGTGGTCGTCTCCACCAGCGTGCCGTTCATCGGCGCGCTCCTGGTGGACGGCGAGCTCGTGGACATGGTGGAGCCGTCGACCTGGACGCCCGGCGGGATCGTGGTCCCGCCGCCGTCGCGCGGAGGTCGGCGCGGCGACCGGGTGATCATGCTGGCGCCGCTTCGCCCCACGCCGGACCTGGAGCGAGCGGTGGCCGTCCACGCCCTGGTGGACGAACTCTCGGAATCGCTGCGCGGACAGGCGGCGTGGGCCTTCGCCCGATGGGAGGCGCCGCCCGCCGGTTCCGCCGCCTGGAGCGACGGAGACGCCCGATCCCGATCGGCCCGCGGCGCGGCGCCGGCCGGATCGCGGCGCGGTCTTCCCGCCTGGTGGCGGTGCCGGGTGCCGGCGGCGCCCGAGTCGGCGCTCACGCTCGATGGACTGACCCGCGGCGCGGTGCTGGTGAACGGCGTCATCGCCGGTCGCTACGAACCCGGTGACGACGCGATGCTCCTCCCGGCCCGCGCGCTGGACGAAGGCGCGGAACTGCTCATCTTCGACGAGGAGGGCGCGGCGCCCGATGGCGTGCGGCTGGTGGCGCCCGCGGCGCTCACGCGGACATCGGGTGCCAGATCGTCTTGAACTCGACGAGGCCGTCGAACGCGCCGGCGCCCGCCCACGGTTCGTCGGCCTCGAAATCGGCGGCCGGATCGACCAGCCGCACCCGCTTGAGATTCTCCGCGGAGCCCTGGCGCAGGAGCGCGCCGTGCTTCGGATCCACCGCGGCGATCACGCCGTCGAGGTCCCGGTGCGCGGCCAGGTGCGGCAGCAGCTCCGCGTGATCGCCGGTGAGCAGGTTGAAGACGCCCGCGGGAAGATCCGAGGTCGGGACGCTTTCAGCCAGGAGGAGCGCCGCGAGCGGGTGCCGCTCGGAGGCGATCGCCACCACCGCGTTCCCCGCCACGATGGCCGGCGCCATCATCGACACGAGACCCAGCAGCGGCGCCTCCGACGCATCGACCACGGCGCAGACGCCCACCGGCTCCGGCGTGGTGAAGGTGTAGTAGGGTCCGGCCACCGGGTTCTGCCCGCCCAGCACCATGGCCAGCTTGTCGCTCCATCCGGCCATCGACACGAGTCGATCGATCGCGGCACGGACCTCGCGCTGCGCCGACGCGGCGGATCGCCCGCTCGTCTCCCGCAGCGCGGAGGCGAGCTCGGCCCCGCGACCTTCGAGCAGTTCCGCCAGCCGGTAGAGGACCTGTCCGCGCAGGTACGGGGTCGAACGCGACCACGATCCCAGCGCGCTCCGCGCCGCCTCCACCGCCTGGCGCAGATCCTTGCGGCTGGCGCGGCAGAGATGGGCGATCGGCGGTCCCGCGTCTTTCGGGGCGCGCCGGGCGCCGGCGCTCCCGCGGGATCGTTGCGCGGCGCCGCGGCCGTTCCCCGAGGCGCGCAGTTCGATCGATCGTCCGCTCTCCGTGCGCGGGAACGCGCCGCCGATGAAGAGCTTGTGGGTCTTGGTGACGGGAAGTCGCGGCATGGCGTGATGGAGCGGCTCAGTGGGCCAGGTACTCGCGGAGACCGTGGCGACCGCCCTCGCGGCCGAAGCCCGACTCCTTGAAGCCGCCGAACGGGCTCGAGGCGTCGAAGAGATTGAACCCGTTGCACCAGACGACGCCCGCCTTCAGCGCCCGCGCGGTGGCGAGGATCTTGCTCCCCTTGTTCGTCCAGATGCCGGCGCTGAGGCCGTACGGCGTGTTGTTGGCGCGCTGGATGGCCTCCTCGGGGGTGCGGAAGGTCATCACCGCCAGCACCGGGCCGAAGATCTCCTCGCGGGCGATGGTGGCGCTCGGCTGCACCTCGGTGAAGAAGGCGGGGCGGCAGAAGTAGCCGCGCGCCGGCAGCGCGCCGTCGCCGCATTCGTGCAGCGAGGCGCCTTCATCCACGCCCACCTTCAGGTAGTGCCGCACGCGATCGCGCTGGACCGCCGAGTTGATCGGTCCCACGTCGGTGTTCTTGTCGAGCGGATCGCCCACGCGCAGCCGCTCCATCCGCCGGCGCAGCTTCTCCACCACCTCGGGCAGGACCGACTCCTCCACCAGCAGTCGACTGCCCGCGCAGCAGACCTGGCCCTGGTTGAACCAGATGCCTTCGACGATGCCCTCGACCGCCTGGTCGATCGGCGCGTCGGCGAAGACGATGTTCGGGCTCTTGCCGCCGAGCTCCATGGTGAGCCGCACCGCCCGACCGGCGCAGGCACGGAGGATGGCCTTGCCCACCTCCGTGCTCCCGGTGAAGGCGATCTTGTCGAAGCCCGGATGCGAGACGATGGCGCGCCCCGTCTCCGGTCCGCCGGTGAGGATGCTCACCACGCCCTTGGGGAGTTCCACTTCGTCGAAGATCTCCGCCAGTCGGAGCGCCGTGAGCGGCGTGGTCTCCGCGGGCTTGAGCACGCAGGTGTTGCCGCACGCCAGGGCCGGCGCCAGCTTCCACGCCGCCATGAGGAGGGGGAAGTTCCACGGAATGATCTGGGCGCAGACGCCCACCGGATGCGGATCGGCCACGCCGGGGATCGCGTAGCGGAGCTTGTCGCACCAGCCCGCGTGGTGGAAGAAGTGCTGCGCCACCTGCGGGATGTCGAAGTCGCGGCTCTCGCGGATCGGCTTGCCGGAGTCCATCGACTCCAGCACGGCCAGCTCCCTCGCCCGCTCCTGGATGCGACGGGCGATCCGGAAGAGGAACTTCGCCCGTTCGCGCGGAGTGGTCCGCGACCACTTCCGAAGCGCCGTGCGCGCCGCCGCATGCGCCGCGTCCACCTCGGAGGGGCCCGCCGGCGCCACGCCGGCGTAGAGGGCGTCGGGCAGGCGCCCCTCCCGCGGGGCGACGGCGTCGATGATGCGCAGCAGGGCAGCGGCAGAGGTCCGTACCGTGCGGACCAGAC